>JBEICB010000008.1:0-57431 GCA_040373655.1 Pirellula sp.
ATGCATCTTGTAATCAAATCGCATCTGCTCACCTTGCTCTGTTTTCTCGAAATACTCACGAAAATGAACCACCTGCGCAATCTGCTCCACCCCCGCACAACCAGCTAACTCCAAATCATGGGTGCTCGTTACCACCAATGCCCCTAACTCCACTAACTGCTCCAATACCTGCTCGACCGCAATCTGCCTCTCCCGAGAATTCGTACCCTGCAATATCTCATCAAGCAAAACCAGCGTCGTTCTACCCAAGTCCACCTGATTCTCACGCGTTGTGTCCACAATCGCCCGCAGACGCTTCAGTTCCGCCATGAAAAAAGAAACCCCATCCTGCAAACTGTCCTGAACCCGAATGCTCGAGGCCAACGCGCAATTCGGGCCACTCCAAGACTTACAAGCCACCGGACTACCTAGTCTTCCCAATACCGTGTTGATCCCCAACGAACGCAATAAAGTGGACTTGCCCGCCATGTTGCTTCCCGTGACCAACAACAACGGTCTCGCCTCCCGCATCTCCAAATCATTCAAGACTCGTTTGCTGTCCGCTAATAATGGATGCCCTAATCCAACCACATCAAGATCACGCGATGAACTATCCATCCATTGCGGATACCCCCAAGCTCCATTCTCATCCGCAATCGCCCCTCCACTCGAAATCGACTCTACCTTTCCCAACGCCTCAACCCACCCCCCTATCCGGCCCCCATGTCGCATCTTCCATGACTCTAACAACTCCAACACCCTAAAATCCCACAACACGATCAACTGCATGATCCAATACGGAATAAAGAACAACGGATTCCTCTGTATCCCCGCAAACCCCATCCGTCGTTGCAATGCCCCTATCGCCGCCGTCGCTCGCTCCCCTCCTCCTACAAACTCTCCATGTAATTCCTGTAGCATTGCCGACCGCGGCTCCAACTCCTCAACTAATCGGAACAACTCCGACAGCGAAGCTAACTCCCGATTCGCGCTCCCAATCTGGACGAACATGTCATGAATCCGACCTATCACCCCCAACGTGATCAGTAAATTGATCGCGACCCCAACCAAAAATATGATGAATCCACTATTGAACCATACAGCCTGCCTGCTAATCCCGCCTATAACAACCAAGAGTATCCCCAAACATGCAATCGAAGGCCCTGCCCAACTCGCAATACGCAACCCACGCCTCGCTCGCAAATACATCGAACCCGTTCCCCAAGCAGCTAGCTTCTCCGGAGAAGTATCACAACCGCGAAACCCCAACGCAGCATCCCAAAATTGCTCCCGCCATGCTCGCTTCTGTGCAATCTCCCTGACCGCCTCCTGCCTGCGAGCAATCTCCCCGACAGGTACCCAACGCGTCATCCAATCTGCTATCGTCCTCGCTCCTGACTCCGTTACCGCTAACGAAAACCATCGAAATAAAGACCGATCTCCAAACAAATCAATGTCTTTAGACAAATCGCTCGAATAACCCGCTGCAACCAACTCCGTAGGCAACGCTGGCAGCCCCTCCCAACTCCGCGAACAACGCGCTAGCATCCTTCGATAAAATCCTAACTGCTGCAAACTCCAATCAATGCTGCTTCGCAAATTCTCTTGCCAAGTCGCCAGCGCAAGAAAACAAACCATCAATAACGCACCGAACTGCCACACCAAATCAGGTAACTGAGGCTCACTAAAACCAGCAATCAACAAAGCTAAACCCGGCAATGCTGTCCCTAAACGCCCCCGCGAGATCTTCTTCGAAGTAGCCTCCCCAATCGCAATGCGTGACTCCAGTCCCGATACTTTGGCTGCATAAGCCTCCTGTGCTGACTCCACGTTGCTCTCTCTTTCTATCGCTGTCTACTTCACCCCAACCGGCGAGTGTCCGATCCCTATAGATATTCCAACCCCCACCACCCCCGCACAAACGCTACACCCAACCATTGCTCCTGCCGCCGAACTTGGACCCTCGCGCCAAACAAGAACCTAAACTAAGCTCCCTCAGGGTCAGTAAACAACGCACTGACAAAGTCATCCGGTGAGAACTCTTGCAGATCGTCTAACTGCTCCCCTAATCCGATGAACTTCACCGGCAACCCAAATTGCTCCGCAATCGGAATAATCACTCCACCCTTCGCCGTCCCGTCTAGCTTCGATAGCACAATCCCCGTACACCCCGCCACCTCAGAAAACCCCTTCGCTTGACTGATCGCGTTCTGACCTGCCGTCGCATCCAACACCAACAATACCTCATGCGGAGCGGACTCCACATGCTTCTGTAATACCCGTTTGACCTTCTCCAACTGCTGCATCAAATGACCCTGAGTCTGCAACCGGCCAGCAGTGTCGACAATACACACATCAAACCCCTCACTTACCGCTCTTTGCATCGCCTTGAATGCCACCGAACCAGGATCTGCTCCCTGCTCCCCCATCACAATCTCACACCCAATACGCTCCGACCATACCTTAAGCTGCTCAACCGCCGCCGCTCGAAAAGTATCTCCGGCTGCCAACAAAACCCTCTTTCCGCTCCGCTGCAACCGATACGCTAACTTGGCAATCGAGGTCGTCTTGCCCGAACCATTCACTCCTACCACCAAGATCACTGTCGGCTTCCCTTCCGACATCCGTAAAGTCCCTCCACGATCCTTCAAACTCTGCGAGACCCGCTGCCGAATCACCCCCAACACGTCCTCTTGATGTACACGACGACTGCGATACTGATCGCGAATATCATCGCGAATCTTTCCCGCCATCCCCGGACCCATGTCCGTCCGTATCAAAATCGCATAAAGATTATCCAGAAACACATCGTCAACTAACTCACCCTCCGACTTCCACAAATCCCGAATGTCCGTTCGGAATAATGTCGTGGTTTTCTTCAAAGCACGCCGAAACCAACCCTCCTTGCCTCCCCCCTGGCCGTCGCTTCCCGCCCCGTCCCCACCTACCGCAGAGCCCTGAACGCTACCCGCCGCATCTCCCTCGCTACCAGCCTCTGGTATACTCCCCTGAGCCTCCGTAGAACCCGACTCAGACGCTGTCTTTTTCTTTTTCCAAAATATCATCGCTAAACCACTATTTTCCATAGATTTGTCTCCGTTCGTTTTATTCGCACACCCTGCGTCCGACAAGCCTTAAACGGCTGCTTAACACAATGTTTCACTACCAAAATGAACTCGATCTATCCCCCGACGAGTTTCTTGACTGCCTACGAAGATCCACCCTTAGCCAACGCCGCCCCGTCGATGAACCCCAAACCATCGCCGGAATGCTCAAAAATGCCGATGTCCTCATCACCGCCCGTACAGACAGCGGCCTTCTCATCGGTATCTCTCGCGCAATCTCCGACTTCCACTACTGCACCTACCTCTCCGACCTAGCTGTCGACCAATCATTCCAACGCCAAGGCATCGGCAAAGAACTCATCGCACACACCCACAGACAAGCCGGACTCAACACCAACCTCATCCTGCTAGCCGCACCCGCCGCTCAATCCTACTACCCTCACATCGGTATGCTCCAACACCCCAGCGCGTGGATGCTCGCACGCACCCCACCCTCGAACTCAACTTGAGCACCAACTGCCAAAGTTCATTTTCTCACCACACCCTCCCCCTCGGCAAACCAACATGTCCCCTCCGCCAATCCAAACTTCCAATCCCTCACGCCCATCGCTAGCCCTCCTCGCATTGGCAATTTTGTCCCTCCTGCCAATCGTTCCCACCCAAGCACAATCGCCCCCAAACTTAAAAGCCGGAGTCGCAAAAGTTGACATCACCGATCGAACCGCCGGCCCCGTCAATGACCCGCTCTTCGCAAAAGCTCTCGTTCTGCAATCCGACAACAACCAATTGGTCCTCATCGGCGTCGATGCCGTTGCCATCGGTGAAATTGGCTACATCAAAAATGACTACCTCCCGACCGTCCGACAACGCGCTGAAAAAGAACTCGGCATCCCCAGCTCAAATATTGTGATCAACGCAAGTCACTGCCACGGTATCGTCTGCGCCGATGTCGCAGATCGCACAATCCAAGCCATCCAAATGGCACAAGCTAACCTACAACCCGTCCGTGTCGGCTCCGGGGTCGGTCACGAAAACCGTATCATGGAAAACCGACGACTCAAAATGAAAGATGGTCGCGAAATCGATGTTCGCCACGCCTACTCTCTACCTCCGGACGACCAAGTCGCGGATGTTGGCCCCGTCGACCCCAAAATTGCAACCCTTCGCTTTGACCGACTCGATGGAACCACCCTCGCGGTCCTGTATCAATTCGCTTGCCACCCCATCCAAGGTGTCGCAAACGGCGGAAACACCGCCGATATCATCGGCTTTGCCTCTCAAGTCATCGAGGAAGGGCTAGGAAATGGCGCCCTTGCTATCTTCTTCCAAGGCTGTGGTGGTGATATCAATCCCCGCTGGTACAAAGAAGTCGACCACCCCAGAGACGCCCAATGGCACGGTCATCTGCTAGGACTGAGTACTCTACAGGCAGTTCGCAAGATCGAAACAACAGAAAATCAAAGTCTCGCGTTTCAATCAACCATCCTCGAACTACCTCGCGCTGACCTCGCCCCGAAAATCGAAGAGATGGAAATCCAACGTGAACGACTCGTCAATTCACTCCAAGGCACCAGCCTGAACCTTAAAACTTTTCTTCCCCTCGTCGTGAAACAACGACTCGATGATCAATTCCCCAGCTACTCCTCCCACGCATACCTCTCCGAAGCCCAACGAGGCCAGGAAGACCTACGGCGCATGGATGCAGATAATCGTCGCAATATCCAAGCATACATCGCAAATATCCACACTATGGAAGACCTCACACGACTGCAAACCAATCTCGCTCTGCTACGAAAACATCAACTCGACAATACCACCGCCCCCAAAAGAACCATCGACGCAGAAGTCTGCGCAATTCGAATCGGGGACTTCCGCCTCCTTACTTTTCCCGGTGAACTGACCGTACAAATCGGCTTGAATATTCAAAATGCTATGAGCCATATCTCAAATACCAATCCCCCTGTATTTGTCTCAGGCTATACAAATGGCTACATCTACTATTGCCCAACCGCCGAACAACTGAAAAATCTAGGTGGAGCTCAAGAAGATAGCGATTGCATCCTCGATGCCGCGTGGCAAGATCGCTTTGAGAATCGAGCTATCGAACTCCTCAAAAGCCTCGGAAAGTAATCGATGGAAGACCCGACTCGGTCCGTTGCAACAAAACTCACTGGTGATCTACCAGCCGCAATCGCGGTGATCGAAATCCATGGCCCAAAAATTGAACCATGGCTTGCCACTCACTGGTTCCCAGCCTCAGGTACCCATCAACTGCAACTCAATACAATCCGATACGGATCCCTTACCACCCTCCCTCACACCACTCGCACAGCAACTACGCATGTAGCAGCGCAGAACGCGATCGGGGAATCTGTCGTTATCTGCAAAACCAATTCGAATTCAGTTGAACTCCATTGCCACGGCGGGCAGCTCGCCGCCGCGATGATCCTCACCTCTCTCGAAGCCTTCGGTTTCGAAATTCTTTCTCATTCGCAATGGATCAAACTTCAAAACTCCAACCCAATTTCCGCCCAAGCCACCCAAGCAATACAACACGCCAAAACACTAAAAGCCACCCGCATTCTTCTGGAACAACAATCCGGCGCGTTACAACGCGCCTTCGATGAAATCGAATCCTTGATCCATCATCAACAGATAGCCAAAGCGAACCAAGCCATCCAAGCTCTCGAAGGATGGAGCAATTTGGGAACGCACTTAGTTTCTCCGTTCACTGTGATACTCTGTGGCCCCCCGAATGTCGGCAAAAGCAGCTTGCTCAACCGACTGCTAGGATACCAACGAGCAATCGTGCACGCACAAGCCGGGACGACACGAGATCTACTCGCAGAAGAAACAAGCATCGGAGGATGGCCCGTACGCTTGCTCGATTCCGCAGGAATTCGCGACACAGAAGATGCAATCGAACAAGCTGGCGTCGACCGAGCGAAACACGCCTTCGCTCAGTCAGATCTCGTACTTCTGCTCGTCGACTCCAGCCAAGGTTGGACAGAAGATCATTCTGTAATCTACAACCGCATCATCCAATCCAAAGAACTTCTCACTACCTCGCCTATTCGATCCCAATGCAAACTGCTCTACACCAAGTCTGATCTCTTACCCTTCGAAAATACATCCCGATATCAAAGAGGATTCACTCCACCGATTGACAAGCCAGAGGATGTTGCACGGGTAAGCTCCCAAACGGGAGAGGGAGTTGACGAACTGCTCCACAAAATACAACTGTGGCTTGTTCCCGAAGAGCCCATCGCAGGGCAGGGGATCCCATTTCATTCAGATCATATTGCACAACTTGAAAACTATCGCCAACGAATCACATCCATCCCTTCCTAGCTAACCCCCAATACCATCAAATCGACATGATCACCGCTTCGATGAAGTTGGGTGTCGGAGGCTGATATCTCCTGGTTCTAAATTTGTAGGAGATGATTTTTCCGTAGGGTGCGAAGAGCCAAGGGCTCTAGTAGATTGAAGAGAGAAAGTGGAGAGGAGAAACAGGCGGGCCAAACGCTCTGCGGTCTTCTTGGCGTCTTTGCTTCTTTGCTTGAGACCCGGTTCTCCCCAACCCTGCCTGCCTTCTTTGCGTGAGATCCGGTTAGAGCGTCGCGGAGTGGAAGCCTCGAGAACAGCTAATGGTAATGATGCCGATATCCGCCGTCTGGCGAGCGGCGGCTACGAGCAGGTGCTCGATTGGTGCCACCCACTGCAGGTGCTCGATTGGTGCCACCCACTGCAGGTGCTCGATTGGTGCCACCCACAAATGGAAGCGCACTCAAGAAGTCCACATGGAGCCGGCCAGCGCGCGCAACGGTAAGGTATTTTTCGTTTAGCAGTCAGCCGAAGGCGTACGGTTTTGAGCTCCTGCTACCCGGCTCCAAAAGTACTCTTCGAACCAATTCGAAATATCTATTCTACGGGATGGTAGCTAACCCAGCTCAACATCGGATTATCATAAAAAAATGGGTGAGTTTCGTCGAACGAAGCCCACCCATTTGGGATAGTTTGCAGAGTTCAAGCGTCCTGGAGGACGGCTTACTTTTCGCGGCGTTCGCGGAGTCGTACACCCTTACCGGTGCGCTCACGCAGGAAGTACAGTTTGGCGCGTCGAACAACGGATCGGCGTTTCACTTCGATCTTCTCGATCTTTGGAGAGTGAACGGGGAACTTTCGCTCCACCCCTTCGCCACCGACGATCCGGCGAACGACAAACATTTCGCGGGAGCCGGAACCGCTTTTGGCGATAACGGTACCGCTGAAAATCTGAATACGTTCCTTCTGACCTTCTTGGATTTTGGTGTAAACGTCAACGGTATCGCCGATCCCAAATTCGTCTACCTTTTCCTTAAGATAGGGGCTTTCAACGGCTTGAAGAATTTGCTGGCTCATGATTGACACAATCAAAAAACAAAGGGTTTAAAAACAAAACGGGCCAATAATCTGACGGATCCGGAGGGATTTGGAAAGCCCAAATGCCACGATCGGTCGGAAAACCGGGGGGAATGTAATCAAAATCTCAAAGGATCACAGAGGGGTGAAAGGGAATCTGGTCTACAAAAAAGGAAATCGCCGTTGGAGCGGCACATTAAAGTTTCCACGACCCAAGCGACAAATCAACGATTTGCAAGCATTCTACCTTCACCAAACCAGGGCCCCACGGTGGGTGGCCCCACGGTGGGGGCCCACGGTGAGTGGCACCGATCACTCGATCACTCCACGGTGCACTCCACGGTGGGTGGCACCGAATTGCAACTAACCAACCAAATCGACCTCATCTTCCCCCGCCGGCGATTTGCTAGCAAATGCCGATTCTCCGCCCCGGTTCAGGGTCTGTCCCCAATCCGCGACCCAAAAACCATGTTTTGCTAGCATTCCACCACCTCAGATCAGGCCCACGGTGGGGGCCCACCGTGGGTGGCACCGATTGCCGACGCTCAAGGCGGGTAGCGCATGGTGAGCCCAATGTGAGCCCAATGTGGGTGGCACCGATCAGTCCAAGCTAGCATTTCGCGACGTCCAATCCGGACTGAACCGATCGTATCTTCTTATGCCATCTGCTAACAAAACCCTTAAGCTATAATTCTTGCGGCCCCCCTAATTCCCACCCACGAACTCCCTCCCAACCTATCATGCTCCATTATCCCCGCCCCCTCCTGCTGGCTCTCTGCTGCTTACTCCCAACCCTTTCCCCGTCCTGCCCCGCTGCTCCCCAAGGTTCAAGTTCCACCGAAGGACAGCAACAAAACGGGATACTCCTAGCCGGAGCCCATTCCCAAAATATCAACCCCAAAACTCTCCCAGTCTGGATCAGCGGGAATATCGCCGCCATCCAATCAGATCGTATCGTCGACCCTCTCTTCGCCCGTGCCCTTGTTCTAGATCACCCTTCCAATCACCCAATCGCTATATGCGTCGTCGATAGTCTCGCCGTTCCTGCTCAAATCGTCGAACAAGCCAAAAAGCTAGTGGCCGACCAGACTCCCATCCACCCCGACCACATCCTCGTCAGCGCAACGCACTCTCATTCCGCCCCAGCCGCTATGGGAGCACACGGAACCCCCACCCAAACTGATTACGCACAAGAACTTCCCAACTGGATCGCCCAAGCCATCATCTCGGCTTACAAAAAACGAACCCCAGCACAAGCCGGATACACCACCGCAAATGCAGACAGATTCGTCCACTGCCGCCGATGGATCATGGAACCAGGTCACGCAGGTGGCGTTCCATTCAGTGGGCGTGAATCCAATATCGTCGCAATGAACCCAGGTCACGATAACCCTTTCAAAATCCGACAAACTGGCGAAGTCGACCGCACCATCCCTATCCTCTTCGTCAAATCCGCCGATGGAATCCCACTCGCACTCCTCGCGTCCTTTTCGACCCACTACGCAGGCGCGCCCGCAATCTCTTCTGATTACTTCGGTGTCGTCTCCACCGAACTTGCTCGACAACTCCGCCCAGATTCTCCTGAGTCATTCGTCGGTATCCTGGCGAACGCCACCAGTGGTGATACCAACTGCATCGACTTCTCCCGTCCCGCTAAACCTTTCACCTACCACGAAGTCGGTCAATACGTCGCCTCCCGTATCCTCGATGCTCTTCCCAACGCCCAATTCGACTTAAATCCGACTCTCAACGCTCGCTTCAAAACTATCGAAGCCAACGTGCGGCTTGCAGATCCTCAAGAACTTGCTCAAGCCAAAGCATACGTCCAAGCCAAACTCTCAGATCGACTTCCAACCACCATTGAAGAAAACTATGCCCGCGAAACAGTCCTTCTGTCCGAAATGCCACCGACCCGCACGTTGCCCCTCCAAGCTCTCCAAATCGGCAATATGGTGATCGCTGCTTACCCCACTGAAACTTACACCGCTACCGGCCAATCCGTCCGACTCCAAAGCCAATTCCCATTCACTCTCAACATCGGATTAGCTAACGACCTTGCTGGATACCTCCCGCCAGCAAACCAATTCCCACTCGGTGGCTATACCACTTGGCGCGCTCGCACCAGCTGCCTCGCTGAAGATACCGAAACTCGCGTCGTCACCGAACTGACCTCCCTTATCGATCAACTCAATCCCTCCAATCACTCCCAACGAACAACCGAAAAGCCAAAAGTTCAACACGATGGCCCACTTACCGCTATCCCTCCTGAACAAGCCCTCAAACTATTTGAGCTACAAAGCCAGCAACGCATCGAACTCGTCGCAAACGAACCGAACTGCATCGATCCAGTCGCTATCCGCTTCGATGACGCCGGCGATCTATGGGTCGTCGAAATGCACGACTACCCCCTCCATCGTCCAAACCAACAACGTGGCTCAATTCGAAAACTTCGCGACCAAAACCTCGATGGCATCTATGAATCCGCAACCCTATTCGCAACCGATTTGCCCTATCCCACCGGCCTCCAACTCCATCGAGATGGTATCCTCCTAACCGCCGGAGGCAGCCTCTGGTTCCTGCGCGATTCAAACAACGATGGTTCTGCCGATGAACAAATCGAATGGCTTCAAGGATTCGCACAAGAAAACCAACAACTTCGCGCAAACGATCCAGATTTCGGTATCGACGGAAAACTCTATATCGCTAATGGACTAAGAAGCTCCAAAGCCACCTTGAACTCTCCCAATCCCATAACAACCGATTTTGCGAATAATGATTTGCGATGGGACTGGATCCGAGGGAAGGGCAGGGGGGTAGCAGGCCCATCCCAATTCGGAATGTCGTTCGATCGCTTCGGTAATCGCTACTTCTGCTCCAACCGAAACCCTTGCGATGCAGTCCTCATGGAACCTTGGCTCGCCGACAAAAGCCCACTAGCAGGTATCGCCCCAATGACCTCTCCCGTACTACCACAAGGCGAACGATCCGCTGTATTTCCACTCGTCTCCGCTTGGACCACCTCCAACCTCCACGCAGGCCAATTCACCGCCGCCTGCGGACTCCTTGTCAGCCACAGCCACCACCTTCCTGCAGCCTCCCTCGGACACGCTCTGACTTGCGAACCCACCGGAAGCCTCGTGCATCGCGCACCCCTAGGTCGCGTCTCCGGTAATACACTCCCCGAAGCCCCCTCAAGCGTCAATGAATCTCTTCCACAAAGTGAATGGCTAGCAAGCCACGATCCATGGTTCCGCCCAGTGAACCTCGAAGAAGGTCCCGATGCCGCAATCTACGTCGTCGATATGCATCGCGCTGTCATCGAACACCCCGACTGGGTCCCCGATGAACTCAAAACTCGACCAGATGAACGCTGGGGCGATCAAGCCGGACGAATCTACCGCGTTCTGCACCGCGATGCCCCCAAAATCGATCCCATCTTCCGTGAACTTCGAAACGCCCCCTTAAAATCTCGCCCCTCCCGCGAACTTGTCGAACTCCTAAACCACCCCAGACAATGGATCCGAAATACCGCTTCACGCATCCTCTTCGAACGACTCGCTACCTCCGCAGCTGCTCCTAACAACCCCATCGACTCCGATGTCTTCGCCGAAATCTCAAGCTACTTGCAATCTAACTCCAATCCGCAACTCCAATCCCAACACATACGCGAGCAATCTCAAGGCATCCTGCTCGCACTTGCGATTCAGCTAGAATCGGATTCGCTACTCAATTCCCACATCGCTATACCAGCCATTTGCAATCTGCTCGCTCGCACTCATTCCGAAGCTCCCACCCCCTGGCGTGCTGCACTCTGGAAATTGCTCGCAGAAAGATTTGTTGATGACCTCGCTACCTCCAACTCAATCCACTGCGATGCGAATTCTCTGACCAAACTCTCTCAACTTGCAATCTCCGCCCTCCATTCATCCCCACGTGAAGAAGCCATCGCAGCCGGCGCACTACTCTCGCTTCTTCCTATCGCCAAAGACAATATCGATCTGACAAATGACCTGATGCAAGCAAGCGTTCTCCGCGCTCTCGACGGTGCTGACGACCCTTACATGCTTATGATCCTGGCAGCAGTCCACCAACAACACCTTTCCCTCGATCAGTTCGTCTGCCAAACCATCAACCTCGTCCCAGAACGACTCGACAAAAAACAACTCACTCGGGACTTCTCCACTACCGCATGGAAACGACTCGTCGCTGCCGTCGCTGACCCCACAAACCCAACTTGGAACAATACAAAAAACTCTTGGCTTGCAAACTCCAAAGCACGACTCGCACAAGTCCCCAATAACGATGAGACAGCCCGAAGAATCATCGATGAACCTCAAATGCTCTTCCACGCCGCTATCGCTCTAGGCATCTCCGCTTCCAAAGATCAATCCTGGATCGCAGAACAATCCGATCTTTGGCAAGCTTACGCGTCGCAACTAACAAACCCACTCTGGTCCCAAAAGCTCCGCAAAGAATGGATCGCTCTCGCTGGTATATCTCTGAATCCTACACAAAGCCAAAACGGAACAAAGGCTCTCCATGAACTAATGTCTTCTATCTCTCCTAAACCACTCGATCCCGAATTGAAACAGGCCATATTGACCGCGTGGGCCAAGCACCCCGAGCATAAAAATCATTCTCTCACTGATTGGATGCTCAACCACTACGACTCCGAAACCCCCGCAATTCGCTCAACCATGTTCACTGTCTTCAGAAACTCTCCCGAGCGTCTCGAACGATGGCTCTCTGCCATGGAAAACGGAACTCTTGCAAACCATCGTATCGATGCAAATCAAATCCAATCCCTAAAACAAATCACAAGCGAAATAGCCCCCCGCATCGCAAAACTTCTCGAAGGTCGCGTGCAATCTAACCGCCAATCACTCGTGGAACGCACACTCAAAGAATTAACCGATCAAGGCCTGATCGAAACCAATACGACAACTCAACCCAGCTCGACCAAAACCGATCGCCAACGTGGCAAACAACTCTTCGCACAACATTGCTCCGCGTGTCATCGCGTTAATTCCGTAGGAACAAACATAGGCCCCGACATCTCCGACTCCCGCACCCAAACACCAACACAACTCCTTGTTTCAATCCTTGACCCTAACCGAGCAATCGACAATCAGTACTTCCGAGTCTCCGTTCGATTGAACGACAGCTCTGTGCACGACGGTATCGTCAGCGAAGAATCCGGTGAACACATCACCCTAAAAACGCAACAAAACCCATCTCTCTCAATCCCCAAAAACTCAATAGATGAGCTTGTATCCAGCGGCGTTTCTCTAATGCCCGAAGGCTTCGAAGCCCAACTAACTCCCGCAGACCTCGCTGACTTGATCGACTACCTGAAGAACTGGAGATACGTCGGCGGTGAATCCCCTCAACGCTAGTGCACCTCACCCTGTGCTTGATTGAGTCGGTAATAAGTCCCCTTGAGCGCAAGCAACTGCTCGTGATTGCCCACCTCCGTTACACGCCCTTTCTCCAAGACAATAATCCGATTCGCCTTGCGCAAAGTGCTGATACGGTGAGCGATGGCGATGGTCGTCCTGCCCTGAACCAATACATCTAACGCCTCCTGAATCTCTCGCTCCGTCTCCGTGTCAACCGCCGAAGTCGCCTCATCCAAGATCAATATCCGCGGATCAGTAAGCAACGCTCGTGCAATCGATATCCTCTGACGCTCGCCTCCCGATAAAGACTGCCCCCGCTCGCCAACCAACGAATCATAACCATCCGCTAGCCGCAAGATGAAATCATGCGCCTTCGCCGCCCTGGCCGCCGCAATCACTTGCTCCCGTGTCGCATTCGGACGACCATAAGCGATGTTCTCAGCAATCGATCCAAAAAACAAAAAAGGCTCCTGCAACACAATCCCAATGTTGCTTCGGTACTCGCTGATCGGATACGTCCGAATATCGTTACCATCCACCCAAATCGCTCCGCTAGCGACGTCGTAAAATCGACATACCAAATTCACCAAAGTGCTCTTACCCGCACCGCTAGGCCCCACTAGCCCGATCATCTCCCCCGGCTCAATCTCCAAATCCACATCGTGAATCACCTGCCGAGAACCATAACTAAAAGTCACCTTCTGTATCTTGATCCGCCCTTCAATCCGACCAGGATGAACCGGTGCAGTAGGTTCCGCAACACTTGGGACCCGATCGAGTATCTCAAAAATCCGATGCGTTGCAGCAGCCGTCCGCTGAGCATTAGCTAACAACCGACTCATGTCGTCGAGACGCAAATACAATCGAGATACCCACATCAAGAAAACCGATAACGCACCAACCGATATCCCCTTGCGATAAATCGAATAAGCCCCAAAACCATAAATAATCAACAAACCAATGTCTGTCAAAAATGTGATGATCGGCGCAAATGCAGCCCACAATCGATTCACGCGATCATTCGCTGCCAACACCTGATCGTTCCGTTGCTGAAATCGTTCAACTTCACGATGCTCCTGCGCAAATGCCTTCACTACCCGGATCCCAGGAATCGTGTCCGCCAATACGTTGACCATTTCCGCCCAAGCAGAACTACCTCGTGCAAAACCCGCCCGCATCCTCGCTTGAACCCTAGCTACAATCCAAGCAATAAACGGGAAAGGTAACAAACCCACCAAGGCCATCGTCGGATCCAACCAAAACAACAATCCCGCTGTGATCAAGATCATGATGATGTCAGTCGCAAAATCCACAGCATGGATCGACAAGAAATCACATATCCGCTGAGTGTCGTCGCTGACCCTTGAAATCAAATCCCCCGTTCGCTTCCCACCAAAGAACTCTAATGATAACTTCTGAAGGTGACCATACGTCGCATTTCTCAAATCGGCACTGATACGCTCCGAAATCGTTGCCATAACATAAGTCTTCGCCCAACTCAAAGCCCAACTCAAGATCGCGGCCAACAACATCCCACCTAGCAACCATGGGACTAATTGAAAATTCCCCGCACCTCCCGTTTGATAAGGTATAAAAACATCATCCATCAACGGCTTGGTTAACAGCGGCGGTATCATCGCCGCACATGTACTTAACACCGTCAGCGCAAATCCACCCGCTATCAACCATATCCGATTCTTCGCAAATCGCGTAAGTCGCATCAGCGACTGCACCGTGTTCGGAACCGCTGTCGGCGCACAATTCACACAAAGGACTTGCCCCTCAAGCATCGGGCCACCGCAAGAAGGGCAAATGGAACCAGTGGACTCCGCCGCTAATCCCGCTTGCAACCTCTGATACTCCGAAACAAACGATGCCGCTCCATTCAACTGCGCTGCTGTATATCGCCAATAAGCAATCAGACCACGATCGTCGACATACTCAATAACCCCGAGCCCCGCACGGTCCAATTTCCGCAACTCACCCGTCGCCGTTCGCTCCCAGCGATCCCAAACCAAGCGAGTCCTGTCCCATGCCAACAAATATCGAGCGGTAAGCACCACCAACGTCGACTCATAACGTAGCTGATGACTCAAGTTCGGTTCGAACCAAGCAACCACTGGCTCACCACCAGCCTGCTCACTCTCCCCTAACGCTTCCCAGAACGAAGCGGCTTCAATCCCTACAGATCGAAGCGCATGATCGAAACTTCCTGCGCTCAAGATTATCCAACCACCTTATCGTTCCCAGCAGCTCCCGATCCTCCCGCAGCTTCCCTCGCTCGCCTAGCTGCAATGAAAGAGCGCACACACAGTACAACAAACGTTGAACACAATAAAATCATCGTCCAAACACTCGCCAACGGAAGTGCCTTCACATCCTCACCCTGAGCAAGTTTCACCAATTGGGGAACTCCTCGCCAAATCGCGGCCAACGCTCCCAGCAACGCCAAAGTCACCGCACCATGCATGAAATGCTTCCGCTGAACCGGCATCCACTCGGACAATGCACCCAAAATAAGCAACGGAACCCCGACAAACATAGGGATAAAAATACTCATACTTGCCACCTCTCCCTGAAGGAAAAGCACCAATAGGGAGATTCCACACAAAAGTGCACCAAAGAGCATCGTTGTTTTTGCCATGTTTTTTCCTGGTTTGAGCAAGCAATCGGTGCCTCGAAAAGTTGACGATTCCCAGGCAGACCCGTAAATTTTTAACATCTCACCCGCGGTTGGTATAGCTTCGTTCACCCTCGCTCGAAGCCCCCGGCGTGATTATTCTGGTTTTTTTGCCCACCGAAACACTCCAAGGCCGATCTCCTCCAACCCCCCCACACCCCCGATCATGGCAAACTTCGGATTCCTAGTTCCAACCGGCGGCGGAGAAGACCTCCCCCTGAAGAAGAACCGCATTTTGATAGGACGACGCGAAACCTGCGATATCATCCTTCGCTTTCCAAACGTCTCCGGACAGCACTGCAGATTAACCCTGGAACAAGGCTATTGGTTCATCAAAGACCTAGATAGCCGCAACGGCACAAAAGTAAACGGCTACCGAGTCACACGCAAACGATGTGACCCCGGGGTCATCATCTCCATCGCTAAACACCAATACGAAATCCGATACAATCCCGAAGAACTCGGTGCTAGCGGCCCCCCCCCCGGAGACGACGACCAAATCGAAATCGCTCTCCGCTCCTCACTTATGGAGCGGGCCGGTTTAGATAAAAGCAAAAAAGATGAAGACGAAAGCCAAGGCCCTAACTAAACTCTGAAGTCCAGAGCTTCCGAAAGTGTAGTCGAATATCCGCGACTCACGCGAAGTCAATTCGCATAACCGGAGCGAGAGCTGGTTGCTGCCCCCCGGCAGCAGCCAGCTCTGTTTTTTTACCTCGAGATCTCTCGCCCTGACTCTTCGTTCCTCGTCGAGCAATTGCGAAACCAACGAGTATCTACCCTCTACCCATCGCCATACGCTATATTGCCCCAACTCAAAAAGAAAGATGCAGTTAGTTCAGCACCTTCTCTCACTTCCCATTTCTCACACCAAAATCCTGAGTTACCTATGGTCAAAACAGCCAGCACCATGCTGCCTCTCGGTACCACCGCACCAAATTTCAGCCTCCCAAATATCGACGGCTCAACCGTCTCGCTCAGCGATTTCAGTGGCGGAAAAGCCATCGTCGTAATGTTCATCTGCAACCACTGCCCCTTCGTAAAACTAATCGCCCAAGAACTCGCGAGACTACACAAAGACTACCAAAATAAAGGTGTACATTTCGTAGGTATCAGCTCCAACGATATCTCAACCCACCCAGAAGACTCCCCCGAATTGATGAAGCACGAGGCCGCAATGCAAGGCTACGCTTTCCCCTACCTCTACGATGAAACCCAAGCAATCGCGAAAGCCTACCACGCCGCATGCACCCCGGATATCTTCGTCTTCGACTCCCAAAATAAACTCGCTTATCGCGGGCAAATAGACGACGCTCGTCCAAGAAACGGGAAACCTGTAACCGGAGCTGACCTCCGCGCCGCTCTCGATGCAATCCTCTCAGGAAATCCAATCCCTGAACCGCAACGTCCAAGCATCGGTTGTAATATCAAATGGGCCGCCGGAAATGAACCAGACTATTTCAATCCTGCTGGGGTCCAATAACCAGACCTTTCTACTATGGCTTCAGACCTCGCGATCAACGCAATGCGCAAAATCCTTCTCAACGGACTGCGCGTCGGCCTAGGCTTTGATTCCCATCGAATCGAACCCGGTGGCACCATGCACCTCGGCGGCTTGAAAATCGAATGCAACGCTCACTTCGTCGGCCATTCCGATGCTGATGTACTACTACACTCAATCACCGATGCACTTTTAAGCGCTGCAAGTCTACCAGATATCGGACAGCTTTTCCCAAATAACGCTGTGGAAAATAGAGGTCGCGACTCGGCTGAAATGCTCGATCTAGCGATGCAAAAAGTTCGCCAAGCTGGATGGGAGATAGTAAACCTTGACTGCGTTGTACAACTAGAACGCCCCAAACTTTCCCCGATAAAGCCAGATATGATTAAGCGAATTGCTTCGGTTCTGCGAACCGATACCTCTCGCGTCTCAATCAAAGGAAAAACCGGAGAAGGTACCGGAGCAATCGGAAGAGGTGAACTTGCAACCGCTACGTGCGTCGCCCTGCTTGTTCAATCATCAACCGAATAGATTTCTGCCCTACTCCCCCCCTCCCGCAATGACTCTAACCAAGAATTAGGATCCTATGGACGCCCCACAGGACCAGAACCCGGATAGGGATGCCAGCGATGACGAACGCAGTCGCTGGATGGAACACTATCGCCCCATTCTCTTAGAAATAGCTAAGAAACAACTCGATCCTAGCCTCGGTAGCAAACTCGATGCCTCCGATGCCATCCAAGAAACATTCATCGCCGCCACCTCCAAAATAAACCAAGCACCAGAAACGAAACGAGAATTTCTCGGTTTTCTACGCCTGCTACTTGCCAATACAATCCTAGACTTCAAACGCCGCTTCATCCTGTCGAAAAAGCGTGATATCTCACGAGAATCCTCGCGGGATGAACTCTCCTCCGATGAACTCAAACTAATCATCTCCCCAAACGATGAACCACTCGATGATCTGATCACCGACGAACTACTCATTCGGTCCAGGAACGCCATAGAAGCCCTCCCCCCCGAAATACGAACCATCCTCCGCTGGAAATACGAAGACGAACTCACCTTTCGAGAAATCGGAGCCCGCCTAAGCCGCTCCGAAGACGATGTTCGCATGTTCATCAAGCGAATTATTCTACGCATCCGCCGTGATGTCGAAGAAACCGAATAAACCACGGAGCCGCTTCACAGCACATCTTCCGCGATCACCATCTATCGTTCTTCTACAACTACGCACGCACTTCTACAACTACGCAAACCGTTCCTGTAGCGACAGTACACCCATCTGCTTCGTCTTCATCGCCTGCATCGCCTCCACAGCTACCTTACCGGCAGATAAAGTCGTAATGCAAGGGACACCAAACTGAACAGCCGCCGCACGGATCCTACCCTCATCCGTCCGAGCCCCCTTGCCATTGGGAGTATTGATTATCAAACTCACTTCGTCATTCTTCAAGTAATCGATAAGATTCGGATGACCTTCAGCCAATTTCTTGATTCGAGTTACCGGAATCCCAGCCTTCTCAATCTCCATCGCCGTCCCTGTGGTCGCCAACAACGCGTAGCCCATCTCATGCAACTGCTTCGCTAAACAATCAACTCCCTGGCGTTGACGCATCGCGATACTCAAAAAGACATTTCCCTTCTCAGGCAATAATGTGCCTGCCGCGATCTGACTCTTATTAAAGGCCACAGCAAAGTCATCGCTGATCCCCATGACCTCGCCAGTCGATCGCATTTCCGGCCCAAGCACAATATCGACACCAGCAAATTTTCGGAACGGAAAGACAGCCTCTTTAACACTGATGCTACGAGGCGATGGCTCACTGACGACCCCAAGCTCCTTTAGTTTCTTGCCAACCATCACCTTTGCCGCAATGTTCGCTACCGGTACTCCAGTCGCTTTCGCCACAAATGGTACTGTACGGCTCGCCCGCGGATTGACTTCCAACACATACACGTGCTGCCGCCCATCCTCTTCCTTCTTGATCGCAAACTGCACGTTCATCAAACCAACCACTCGCAGTCGCTTCGCCATCGCACAAGTCGCCCGGCGGACTTCGTCAAGCACCTCGCTGCTCAGGGTATAGGGCGGGATCACACAAGCCGAATCTCCGGAATGCACTCCAGCCTCTTCAATATGCTCCATCACTCCCATTATCACGACGTCGTCGCCATCCGAAACCGCGTCGACATCCACCTCAATCGCGTCTTCCAAGAACCGGTCAATCAACACCGGTTGCCCTTGCGCCACCACAAATGCCTCCACCACGAACCGCTCAAACTGAGCATGGTCATAGCAGATCTCCATCGCCCTACCACCCAACACGAAACTCGGTCGCACCAAACAAGGAAACCCAATCTTCTGCACTTCCGCGCGAGCTTGCGCCATGTTCCGTGCAATCCCGTTGGCAGGTTGCTTGAGCTTCAATTCCTCAATCAACTTTTGAAACTTCTCGCGATCCTCGGCATCCTCAATCGTCTCAACACTCGTACCCACAATCGGTACCCCTGCATCCCCCAGTGCCCTCGCAAGATTCAACGGGGTCTGACCACCAAACTGCACGATCACACCATCAGGTGCCATGCGATCATAAATATTGAGAACATCTTCCGTCGTCAGTGGCTCGAAGAACAACAAATCGCTCGTGTCATAGTCGGTGCTAACCGTCTCTGGATTGCTGTTGACCATGATCGATTCAATGCCGATCTCCCGCAACGCGTAACTCGCATGGCAACAACAGTAGTCGAACTCAATCCCCTGGCCAATTCGATTCGGTCCACCACCGAGAATCATCACCCGCTGCTTGCCAGGCTTCTTCGCTGGCGTCTCGTCCTCAGTCTCATAAGTGCTGTAATAGTAGGGGGTATAAGCTTCGAATTCCGCAGCGCAAGTATCCACGGACTTGAATGTCGCTTGTATCCCCCTCGACTTGCGCCAAGCACGTACCTCGCCGTCGTCACTTGCTAACATCGTTGCGAGCTGCCTGTCGGAGAACCCAAGTTGCTTCGCTCTACGCATCTGCGCAACAGAAAGCCTCTCCAACTCACCGATCGCTCGAAGCTTGCCTTCTTCCTCGACGATCTCCTGCAACTGATCCAAGAACCAAGGATCAATTCCAGTGATTGCATAAATCTCGTCCGTGCTCATCCCCATCAACATCGCATAGCGAAGGTACCAAACACGATCTGGATTTGGTCGCGATAACTTGTTGCGAATCTCCTCCTGATCTGGCCGACGATCTGTATACCACAAATCCTTCGTGTCGGATCCAAAACCAAAAGCTCCAACCTCCAACCCACGAAGCGCTTTCTGAAAGGATTCCTTAAAGGTTCGACCAATCGCCATCGTTTCGCCAACGCTCTTCATTTGCGTTGTCAAAGTCGAATCCGCTTCTGGGAATTTCTCAAAAGCAAACCTTGGTATCTTCGTAACGACGTAGTCAATTGTCGGCTCAAAACAAGCCTGCGTTTTGCGAGTTATGTCGTTCTGCAACTCCCATAACCGGAACCCAACCGCCAACTTGGCCGCAATCTTTGCGATCGGAAAACCAGTCGCCTTGCTCGCCAATGCACTAGATCGACTGACCCGAGGATTCATCTCGATGACAATCATTCGCCCAGTCTTTGGATGGATCGCAAACTGAATGTTCGACCCGCCAGTCTCGACTCCAATTTCGCGGATAATAGCCAAGCTAGCATCCCGCATACGCTGATACTCTTTGTCCGTCAGCGTCTGTGCCGGCGCCACCGTAATCGAGTCACCCGTGTGAACCCCCATCGGGTCAAAATTCTCGATCGAGCAAATGATCACGACGTTGTCATCCACGTCGCGCATCACTTCCATCTCATACTCTTTCCAACCAATAATCGATTCCTCAATCAAAACTTCGGTAATAGGCGAGAGCGTTAACCCATTCTGAACCAACGAATCGAATTCGTCCCGGTTGTAAGCGATCGCAGAACCACTTCCACCCATCGTAAAACTCGGGCGCACCACACAAGGCAATCCCACATCCGCCAGAACCTTGCGTGCCTCTTCAATCGTATGAACCACCTCGCCACGGCAGACCTCCATGCCGATCTTTTCCATCGCGACCTTAAAGGCATCTCGCGCCTCGGCCTTGTGAATCACCTCGGGATTCGCGCCGATCATCTCACATTCGAACTTCTCAAGCACCCCATGCTTGGCTAAGTCCATCGCGATGTTCAAAGCCGTCTGGCCACCAAGTGTAGGTAGAATTGCATCGGGACGCTCTCGCTCAATGACCTTCGCGACAAACTCCCAAGTCAACGGTTCGATGTAAGTTCGATCCGCTAAAGCAGGATCGGTCATGATCGTCGCAGGATTGCTGTTGACCAGCACCACCTCAAAACCCTCCTCACGCAGTGCTTTACAAGCTTGTGTGCCCGAATAATCGAACTCACAAGCCTGTCCGATGACGATGGGTCCAGAACCAATCAACAGGATCTTGCGAATGTCGGTGCGTCGTGGCACGATGGAGGGTACCTTTGATTTGGAGTAGGCTTCGGTTTTTCGGACGTATCATCAACTCATCGAGTCATCATCAAATCATCGGGAATCACTCGCACCACCCCCCAACGCCAATGCGTGAGCGATCGCACAACACAACCCGATAACCGTAGGCTCAAACCCAAGTCGTTTCACTTGACTTTGAGATTCAATCTTGCGAACTAGTTCAATCTTACGAACTTCCAAGCAGGCAGTGGGTGAATCATTGCTCTCGCACTTGTTCCCCCACCCACCTACTTCATCTGTAGCCTCTAGCCTGAGGCCAAAGGCCTACTTTCGTCGGAAAAGTGGACCTGCGTAGCGAGCACCACCAGCCAGCTCTTCTTCGATGCGAAGCAACTGGTTGTACTTGGCCATCCGATCCGAACGACTCGCCGATCCTGTCTTGATCTGGCCAGTCGACAAAGCAACCGCCAAATCTGCAATCGTCGAATCTTCGGTCTCACCGCTGCGGTGAGATGAAATACTGGTGTAACCATTGCGATGTGCCAACTGAATCGCTTCGATCGTCTCGGTCAACGTCCCGATTTGATTGACCTTGATCAAAATGCTGTTCGCAATCCCCGCGTCAATCCCGCGTTGCAATCGCTCAGTGTTGGTCACGAACAAATCGTCGCCGACTAGCTGTACCTTATTACCAAGCTTCACAGTGAGCTTCTTCCAAGTATCCCAATCGTCTTCGGAGCAACCATCTTCAATCGAACAGATCGGGTAATTCGCGACCCAGTCCGCAAGGAAGTCGACCATCTCATCGCCACTGAGTTGCTTGTTGTCGATCGTGTACTTCTTGGTCTTCTCATCGTAAAACTCCGTCGCAGCAACGTCCAACGCGATGAAGATCTGCTTGCCCGGCTCATAACCTGCACGCTGAATCGCTTCCATGATCAAATCTAGCGCTTCACGGTTGCTCTTAAGGTCAGGCGCAAATCCACCTTCGTCCCCAACGGCTGTGTTCAGTTTCTTCTCGTTAAGCACCTTCTTGAGATTGTGGAAAATCTCCGTCCCGGATCGCAAAGCGTCACTGAACGAATCAAATCCTAAAGGCATCACCATGAACTCTTGAACGTCCACCGAGTTGTCAGCATGCTGACCACCATTGACGATATTCATCATCGGAGCCGGTAGCAAGTGAGCCCCCGCGCCACCGAGATAACGATAAAGTGGCTGGTTCGTAAATTGTGCAGCCGCCTTAGCTGCCGCAAGCGATACACCCAAGATCGCGTTTGCACCGAAATTCTTCTTGTTCGGTGTACCGTCCATGTCGCAAAGAGCCGCGTCCAAACCGCGTTGGTCCAAAGCGTCAAAACCAATCAGCTCGTCAGCGATCTTCTCGTTGATGTTGTCAACCGCTTGCAACACCCCCTTACCCATGTACTGGTCCTTCTTGCCGTCGCGAAGCTCCCAAGCTTCGTGAGCCCCCGTGCTCGCTCCGCTGGGCACAGCTGCTCGCCCTAACGAACCGTCAACCAGTCGTACGTCAACCTCCACGGTCGGATTGCCTCGGGAATCGAAGATCTGGCGGCCTTGGATGTGTTCGATCAAGCTCATGGATTGGTTCTCAACTACAGAATGAAACAGGGGAACGAAATTAAGCCAACCGTTCGCCTGATGAGCAAGCAATGCTCAGCGCAAGAGCTTAGAGAGTCCGCCAAAGACCGGTCGCGAACCAACTTTTTGGACTTCTCCCAACTCCTCCCGATCGGCAGTTCCGAATTCTGCCCGATAATTCTAAAATTGGCTAGTAGTAACCCCGTGATGAGGTTCTCATTTGACATATCGTTCGCACCGTAAATCAACCGCTTTAATAGTCGGATTTCCTATGTTTACAGGCTTGGTCGAGTCCAAAGTTCCATTGGTGGGGTCAGAACCGTGCGGGCCTGGGAAACGCCTGATTTTTGATTTAGGCCCCTTGGCTCACTCCGTAGCCATCGGCGATAGCATCGCCCTTTCCGGTTGCTGCCTGACCGTTGTGGAAATTGCAAATTCCCTCTGCCATTTTGAATTGGGCTCCGAAACCCTCTCAAAAACCTCGTTCGGCACCATCAAAATCGGTGACCAAGTCAACTGCGAACGAAGTCTCCAAGTCGGCCAGCGCCTCGGTGGCCACTACGTGACAGGACACGTCGATGGACTCGGAACCGTCACCGAAATACGCGAAGAAGATCAATGGCGTTTCATTGAATTCTCCGCTCCAATCCACCTCCTCAGGCAAATGGCACCCAAAGGCTCCGTCACCATCGACGGCGTTAGCCTGACCCTCGTGCGGGCAGACGACCATGCCTTTAGCGTGGCCCTAATCCCCCATACCCTAGCTGTTACGACCCTTGGGGCACTCCAAAAGGGTGATAAAGTCCACCTCGAAACGGATATCCTGGCAAAATATGTCGCTCGGCAACTCGAATCCCTCGCTCCGACCCATTGAGCCTCTCCCCTAATTTTCCTTGAGAAATTCCCCCGAAAAATTCTGCCGAGAAATTCTGCCGGGCCCCTTTCGAGGCAAGTCTCAAAAAGTCTATGCTATCGAAAGAGTTTCCTGCGTATTCCTTGGTAGTAGCATCAAAAGAGACACCCAAGTCCATGACCAAGTCCAAGATTGCCGTCGTCGAAGCCGAGTCAGAGAAGTTTCCGTTCGTCTACCGGTTCCCTCTGAAATTCGGCGGCCGGGTAGTCAAAGACGTAACTGTTTTTCGAGCCATGATCACCTTGGAGGACCAAGGCAAAAAGAAAACGGCTCATGGTATTGGCGAAATGACGATGGGCACCGCGTGGGCTTGGCCCACCACGGTTCTCTCACCGGAAATGGCCCTCAAGACCATTATCGTCTTGGCCGAACGTATCGTGGCTGCCGCAAGTAGCCTAGAAGCAGACCAGCATCCATTGCACTTAGCAACGCAGCTCAAGCCCATTGCGAAGAAACTCGCAGAAGAGCTTGCGACAGCAATGAAATTGACCGAACCGATTCCCGATTTGGCGATCGCTCTGGCTCTTTCCCCCTTAGACATCGCCTTGCACGATGCGTATGGCCGCTTGAACGGCAAAAACTCATTCGACTGCTTTGGCCCCGAACACGTTGGAGCAGATCTATCGCATTGGCTCGGCGAAGAATTCATCGGCAAACCATTCTCCGAGATTATTTCGGAAAAGCCTTCCCCAACCTTGTTCTTGTACCACTTGGTCGGCTCGCTCGATCCGTTGAGCAACGACGATCTGAATCGCAAGATCGGAGATGGGCTTCCTGAAACACTAGAAGAGTGGGTTCGATCGCAACAACTCTCCCACTTGAAAGTCAAGCTCACCGGCAAAGACTTGGACGCAGACGTCGGCCGAGTCTATGAGATTGATCGTATCGCAGCGAGAACATTCCCGACCAAACAGTTCTCGTATTCGCTCGACTTCAACGAAGCCTGCGAGAGCGAAGACTATGTCATCGACTTCTTAGAGCGACTGGAGCGCCTCAGTCGCGACGCGACGAGCAAGCTACATTACATCGAGCAACCGATGGCCCGCGATTTGAGAAGTCGCAAAGAAGTAACAATGCACCGCGTCAGCAGACTCAAGCCCGTGGTTATTGACGAATCGTTGACCGATCTGGAGATGTTGAGGTTTGCGAAACAACAAGGGTATTCGGGAATTGCCGTAAAAGCCTGCAAAGGAATCAGCGATTCAGTGTTGCTTAGTGCCGCTGCAAGACAATGGGGAATGAAGATCTACGTCCAAGATCTCACATGTGTCGGTGGCTCATTTATGGCTTCTGCTGCGTTAGCATCGAGATTGCGTGGAGTAACCGCAGTCGAAGGGAATGGCCGGCAGTATTGCCCTGCGGGGAATAAGGACTGGGAGTCTCTCTATCGCCCGATGTTCAGAATTTTGGGTGGGGTTGTCCCAACCGAGTTACTACATGGCCCCGGCGTCGGGTTCGCATGGCCGCGAAACATCGTGTCGAAAAAATACGCCGACTTCAGCCAACCACCCGCCTAAAGACCGCGAAACCCACCAGTGCGCGCAATCGGTCCTCATCTACTCTCCACTTTCTCCTTTAAACTCTCTACGCAGCCACGTAGGGTGTGGTGAAGCGGTCGGCAGACCACAACCTGAACTACGGTAACACCCTAGGCAACCGTCACATACAAAGCCTCGCTCAATCCACAGACCGCGAAACCCACCAGCACGCGCAATCGGTCCACATCTACTCTCAACTTTCTCCTTTCAACTCTCTGCGCAGCCACGTAGGGTGTGGTGAAGCGGTCGGCAGACCACAACCTGAACTACGGTAACACCCCAAGTTACCTCCACATACAAAGCCGCCCTCAATCCACAGACCGCGGAACCCAACAGCGCGCGCAGTCGGTCCTCATCTACTCTCAACTTTCTCCTTTCAACTCTCTGCGCAGCCACGGTCCCCCACAATACACCCTTTGCGTCTTTGCTCCTTTGCGTGAGACATCGGTCCGCACCCCTCACCCGGCCACTCTTTGCGTCTTTGCTTCTGTGCGTGAGACATCGGTTCGAATCCATCGCAAACAACGGCTACTTCCCCGACGGGAATCTATCAGGTGAAGCGTCCCTTCCTTCTGAACCGACGGCCGTAACTTCAAACCAATGCTCATTGTTCGGATCTCCACCATCGAAACCATTGACGATACGAACCGAAGGGTGGTCGAACGGAGCTCTTTCCAGCTTCACCCGCTCATCGGTTAAACAGAGCAAGAAGAACAACAGTGCCTCCGCATCTTGAACTTGCGTTAAGTTTACATTCCTATCCAGTCCGACTTTCCCATCAGGATTAAGCAACAGCCGTCCCATCTCCGGGTGCAAATCTGGGTTGTAAACCGCATGCGCCGGAATCAAATCCGGATTATCGAACTCGTAGAAATCTAGTACCTGACGAAGCGTTAAGAAGCGACCGTTGTGCATGTAAGGTGCCGTCAATGCAATGTTGCGCAACGACGGCGTCTTGAATGCCCCCCAACCCATCAACTCGTTGTCTTCAATGAATGGCTTTCGATGCCCCCAGGACTCTTCCGTCATGCCCCCACGGCGCGAGCGACTGAAAAAATGAACCTCTTTTCGCTCTTGGTTTGGAGCAAGAAAATTCCGTTCTGTCGTATGGTCCACAGCAATGGCCGCTTCTGTTGTATCTTCGGCGTTCAGATACTCTTGGATCGCAGCAACATTTGCATTTGGTCGCTTGACAAATTCAGCACCTTGTTTTTTCAGTCGATACGCAGAACCGAGATCGGAACCGACAAAAGACTTGAGTACAGTGGTACCTCGAGGTTCATCGGTTTCCTCATTTGGTGGGTTTGCCGATCGAACCGCTGCGATCAATTCGCTTGCTCGTGCATTGAGAATTCCTAACCGTTCATTTACGTTGGGCAAGGCCATCGCCTCGATTCGTCTCCGCTCTCCAGCAACCGCTGTGTTGATTTCGTCAACAGTCAATTGCTGTTCAATACCCGAGAATCCCCACACGCCCCAGTCGAACCGAGGTTCGGAGACACCCAAGTTATAGAACCCCACATCGTAAAACACATAAGGTGGAAACTTCTTTTTCTCGTCCGCACGACGCGTCGGCGCAAAACTCAACAATGGACGAGTTCCAAACCAAGTGATCATCGGCACCCGAGGAGGTGCCAACCGCCCAGGTAACGCAGCAGGAGCATCGAAGGCTGTCGGCAAACGATCCGGGATCTGCATGTACTCAACCATTAACTTCGCCACCACCTCTTCAATCACCGGGATGCGCTCTAAGTCTGTGAAAAAAGATCGATTACCCAAGTGCGGTCGCACCGCATCAGTAACACCAAGATCTGGTTTCCTCGGCCCCCCAAACAACTCCAACATCTTCTTCTTAAACGCATCCGCCCACGATGTTCGAACCAAGACATGCGAATGTTGCTTTGCAATCGGCTCCGGCAACTCTGGCGCTAACTCCAAATCCCCAACTGACGTAAACAATGGGGCCTCATGGCAGTCACCGCAATTCGCCACAAAGACACGCATCCCTCGCTGAAACGTCGCCGTAGCGGTCAATACTGGGTCTGCGGAACCAGTCGGCAACTTGTCCAAGCGTATCTTACGAATTTTTTCATCCAATTCAGGTTGCGGTGGAATAACAACATTCTGATTCAACTCAATTGTCCCTTGTCCTTCTGTAACTGCTTTCCACACCCTTTTGATTCCCGTAGCATCCCCCCGAAGCATCTGATCAAAAGGTGAATCATTAGATATCAATGTGGACTCATAGAGCATGATCGACAATCCCCAGAACAAGCTGAAATTGTTGTTCATCAAGTCATCTTTGACCAAAAGACTACCATCTTCAGCGGCGGGCAACTTCGCCAATGTCTCATGCAAAGCGAGTCGGATCTTGGTCGCCTCATGATTGCCAAAGTCGTAATCGCGATGCGGTAGAATTTCCGCCTCCACTAGACTCCAGTCCTCGATCGCATCAATCAATGGTCGCAAGACAACCCACAATTCCTCCCCCTGGACGTCGTTCTCCTTCGGTATCACGTAAATCGGGGCCAACTCGTTCGCAATCGCTGCCGCAGGAAAAACAAGTTCATCGTTTGTAAGAATGTTCCGAATGGCTTCACTCCGTTGTTTTACTTCGCCTTCAGGAAGATCTTGATTTGCTCTCAAGTATCCATCAAACAATGCCTCAAACTTTTCCCGTTCCTTTTTCAGCCGACTCTTAAGTGCGTCACTATTGGTCAGCTTCGATTCATTACCCCACCATTCCTTACGAAACGCTTTGCGTATCAGTTGCCGATACCTCAACGGTGCATTCTCGTTGCCGTTATCGAAAAGGCCTTGCTTTCCTGCACATGTATGCCGTCCCAAAACGGAATCGGTTGGGCTCACCGATTGAACACTCAATGCCTGACGATCGAGAAGCTTATATGCCACGTCATGGAACGTACGTCCTTCGTAAGACATCTCAACTTCATTGACGATTGGACCGACAGCCTGCGAACCTAAAGAAGCCTTCACGATGGCAACTGTAACCGGTACGTGCTGTGTCGCATGATTCGCGCCATCCAAAATCGCTCGTTTCAATGCCACACGTTTATCGAAATCACCAAAGATCGATATACCGTTAAAAGTCGATTCCGCACGTCCGTCGTGAAACTGACGATCATTCATCACCGCATTAATAACCGATGGCGAATTTCGAGCGGTTACCTGGCGGGACTGCTTGCCTGCTACGGAAAACATATCCGCTACCGTCGAAAGCCCTTTTGGTTTTGATGAAACGTTTTTTTCAATTCCGTTTTGCTCAAACCCAGCAAACCTTCTTCGCACAACTCCTTGGGAACCAATAATCTCATGCGGTAACAAACCGTTGATGCCGAATGAATACTCCGGATTCGTTGGAGAATTGGGATCCCTAGCCCCGCGGAACATGAGAGGATTAAGCGGCTCACCATTCGGTGTATACGCCAGTGCTCGCTGAGTAAATGCAGCCCTCGGAGTTCGATAGTCGTTCTGTACTGCATCTAGCTTTCGCTCAGAGACGAACTTTTCCCAAGCAGGAAATGCGATCGCACTGGTATTTCGATTCCGTGCATCAGCACCAAACCGATAATGACACGAAGCACATGCAGTACCGATCGCACCTCCGGTTACCTGTGCATTGAAGTCACTTCCAGCAGCCATTTCCCAGAACAACGCCTTCCCTAATAACACCGCCGCATCGGGGTCAGCTATAAACTCCAATAAGTCCGGACGACGGATTTCCCATTTTGGCCCACCTGCCGTCTGAATCCGCTTTAAATAGGGACTTTCTAAATTTCTCGGGTCCCACTCTTCAATCCCACCAGCGATACGCCGCAAAAGCGCCGCATCCTCATGGCCCACCAAATGCGCTGCTTCTTCAATCGCCTTGGCCTCTCTCGGACTAACCTGCGCGAACACGGATCCGCTCATCAAGAAGCACAAAATTCCACTACTAACCACTCGTCGCATCATCTTTGAACGCCTTCAACCAAACCTAAACTCACCGTTGTTTAACTACGTAAATCAATTCCGAAACGCTCCTGAGGTGTATCCCCAAGAACTCTTCGAAATGCTTCAAACACCAATCCATCCCGTAACCCCGACGGACAAGATGCCCATCGATTCGCTTCGTCATTGCCAATCCAATACAAAGATGCGTGTCGGGTCAAATCCTGATCAATCCGTTGATCCAAATCAAAAAAACCAATGCTCTTGCGAAGTATCGCGATATTCTCCGGTGTCCCTGTCAAGAAATACCAATCGCACTGATTCCCTTCTGCACGTTCCGACGCTCCATACAATTCCGCATACTCACGCAACGCCGCTACCGTGTCGGTAATCGGATCCAGTGTAAACGAGAGGATGGTCACCCGTTTCCCAAACATCTTGGTCAGCGGTGCCCGGAGTCGCTGCAGAGTTTCATTAGTCGTCGGACAACTACCTCGACACACGGTGTACATCGAACTTACTATCACGCGCCGTCGCTCGATCAAATCCGTTCGAAATCGAAATTCGTCCCCAAATTGATTCCTAACCGGAACATCGGCATAGCTTGCAGAACGTTTTGCAATTCGCTGCGCCGTTCCGACTCCTTGAAAAAATGCTCTCATGGTGTGCCTCTCTGTTTACTTCTTGGGGTCTCGTGGCTTAATCAATGGATCCGAAGTCCGATCGACTTGCGTCTCCGGCACAGGGCTTTCCTCCCAACGATACGACGGCGCACCGTCACTTGCTTCCCACGGCATCTCACCAATCGCGTGAGGATTCGTTCGTAGATCGGTCACATGCTGACCATGCGTCCTCGCTGTGGGATAGACATCAGGATCGTGTGTGTTGACCTCCGTTACCGAACCACTCATCGTCGGTTCAAAATTCATCATCATCCGCATGTCTTCATGCTCGACATTGTGACAATGGAATACCAGAGGTCCCGACCAAGTCCTAAAACGCATTCGAATACGCGCCGCTGTATTGGGCCCCAAAGCTTGAGTATCGTGATTCGCCACCAAATCCGCTGCCCATTGCGTCCGAATTGCATACAATCCATCCCAAATGGATTTCACGGCCCCGGGCATGTTGGTAAATGCTTCTTTAAGACCTTCCTTTTTGAATACGACAGACATCAGAGAAGCGCCAAAACCTGGTCGCTCTAGCAAGATCTTAAACGCTGGATTCAACGCAATCTCAGGTGCATAGTACTGCTCAATCGACCAAGGCCCGATCAACGACTTCGCTACGTCGCTCAACTTTAAGTACCATTCTCGAACTTGCCGATACGTCACCTCGGCCTGCCTCCAATCCGTCTCTAGAAATGCTGCGCCATCTCCAAGGATTAGTCCCTTCGCGGCCACATAATTCCGCAGACCGCTCTGATTCTTCAACAACGATTGGATGTGGACCGTTCCAACCACTAAGTCGCGCAGAATCTGTATCTCTTCGGGCAACTGACCGTTAGGTGGTGCAAGCGAATCAAAACCATATGTCCCGGCGAGTGTTTCCCAATTGGGTAACCCCGCCAAATCCACTTGAGCACGCGCGCCCAAAATGCCATCGGGCCCCACGATTCCATCAGCAATAAAGTCTTTTTCATAGCTGACCAACTGATGTCCCTCTAAATGCATATGGATCGGATGCCACCATCCTCCTCCACCGTTACGCAGTACCCATTCCTCTGCATAAGTAAGAGACGGTTTTCGTATTGGTTTTGCGTTTGGATCTCCCGTTGGAATCTGAAATTCTTGCTTCTTGATTCCAATGACAGGACTGGCGTTACTTATCGTCGGATCATAGAAGCGAGCGTTAACCATCCAAGCCCCCTTACCACGTTCGAAGATAAACTCACGAACCGCCATCACTTCGTCATCTGGAATCGCATGCCGCGGACGCAAGACCGTCGATTCATCGATGCTCGCATCTTCCCCCTCTCCCGCATCGCTCTCAATAACGAACTTGATCAATCCAATCGGTTGATTCAACTCTCGCATCTGACCGAGAGGGCCAGCCCCCAAAAGGGTTGCTGGTATCACTCCCGCATTGACCATGTTAAGAACTACCGGATTTGTCGGATTCAGCTCAAACGGCAACGGGAAGACGTTCGGATCCCCCGCATCTTCCTCCAGCTTTCCTTTCGGCCCGCGTCCGTCAAACTGTGGCATGGTGTTGACAAGGTACAACTCGACCTTCTTGCCTGCGTGCTCCGGATGCTTCTGTACGAACTCTTCATAGATCCTCCCAAAATCCACAATCACATCTGCGCGATTGGCCATGTTCAACAAAATATCGTTGACCTCTTGAGGCATCGGATAAAGCCAGCTGTCTTTACCGATCCGTAAGAACTTCTTGCTGTCGTTCTCCAACTGAATGTCGGTGATGGGTGCAGGCTCCAAAGTTCCGTCTGCATTGCGCTGCAGCTGAAAAGTATCGGTATCCAAAAAACGCAAGCGATAGATTCGAGCATTGGAACCATCGAGTAAACGCAACCTGTACTTGCGACTCTTCACTTCAATCGTCGGCCACGGGTGACCATTGATTAGCTGTACGTTTCCGATATACCCATTGTGACCATTGCTGTCGTAAACGATCTGCCCTGTCTCTGTGTTGATAATACGATCTTGAAGAACAATCGGTAAATCATACGGATTGAAATAAGGTGTTGCCGCTTCCGTGTAGAACAACTGATTATCGAGTGCTGCCGGCTCGTGATCGGCTGACGGCGGTGACTGCATTGCGTTCTTGTGCCGATGTACCCAATACGCATCTGGAAACTCGGTTTCAATCTGCGACCATTCTTCCTCTAAGATCGCTTTTTCCGCAGGAATATTCGGATCAAGTGCAGAAAGGCTCTTGCGCACGACCTTCTTGGCCTCATCCACTTTCAGGCCATAGCCCGGTAGCACCCCTTCGCGAATCAGCTTCAATTCCAGATCATCGAACCACAGAGCAAAGCCTGCAAGCCCGTGCGAGACATTGAAGGCGGTCGCATCGAGCGCGTGATCGTGATACCAAGTTGTTGATTGACCTTCACCGAAATCGATCTCGTTACCGTATTCGCCGTCCATACCCTCCAACTTGTAACTCCGTAACGGGAGAATGTTGGGGTACAGGTAATCCCGTGCTTGACCTTGAAGCACATAATACGTAGGGAACCCATCGCTATGGGTAGGGTTATGCCCTCCATGGTGGTGAACCGAGATCTCGGTTTGCAACAAGTTCTCGAAACGTACGACCGCTGGCATCCCATGCCGGAACCGAAAGGTAGGCCCCGGAACACGGCCTTGGTAAGTATAGAGCATGGTCGATGGCCATTCCGGCCGTAAACGCAAACTGCGCTCGTAAGCTTGAACCTTATAACACTGAACAGGGGAATCAGCGGAAGGTGCATTCTGAGACCGAAATTTCCCCCAGTTCCCAGCATCAGTGATTCCATAGCTGTTCGGGCTTTCGTTTGGATCAGCAGGATTTGTGTCTGGTTTGACCCGCTCTGCCATAGCGTCCCAAGCCGAATCCGCATCAACCCAAGTACCAGATGCAGCATCGAACTTCTTGTTTCCTCCGATCAAGTCACCGTTCCATTCGACGGCTGTCCCATGCAGGACCTTACCGATCGGTAGCGGATCATTCCAAGGAGCGTTATCAAAGGGCGCGACAGCAGGTTCCTGACCCTCCGTTGCGCTCAGCTCAGCCCAAGTGTTTGTAACTGTGGGTTCTTTTGTAATCGGTTTTGCCGTTGGGGGAACGATCCACATGGGGGACGCAAGGCGCTTGGCAAGCACTGGGTTGTCCGGGCGAGGTTGAACAAATGGTTCAAAAGCCCAAGGGGGAAGAACATGTTGCTGCCCCTTTTTGAAGAACTCCGCCACTTGCCCTGGTTCGGGTGGGGCGAAGGGGTCTTGGGCAGTAACAAGATTAGCTTCGAGTTGAGCAGCGATACCAGCGGCGGCAACCCCGGCGCTTGTACCACCGATAAAGTGGCGACGATTAAGATTCATAGGAGCGACAACGTGAGAGGAATCAAGACTCGAAACACAACAATGCGTAAGCCAAAGCAAAGCGAACACGTTACGGCGACAGTTGATAAGCCGCACCCGGTTCGGCGCAAGCGAAGTTTTCTTCCCAACCCGAGAAAATCCGGAAACCGAACCTCTTATCGTTCTACTCACAACGAACCATCAGAACAACGACGAACCTCGCTATTTCCTCTAAATTCCTCAAACCACCATCTAACAAATGAGTTAAAAAACTAACACCCAAACCTCTTACCATTTATTTTCAGATTCTTGAGAAATTGCTGACTAGAACCTCAGCCCCCAAACGCTTTAGCGAACAAGAATTTTCTCACATGTAACAACAACCGAAATACAAAACCTCACAAATCAAGTTCCTTAAATGGTGATTTCCTGATCGGAATCCAACGCTGCTTACGCTTTTGATCTACGTACGAGTCAGTCCCCCCATTTTTTTGGCGAGTAGTGTATGTCAACAAATGCATGCAAAAAAATCACCTCAAGCTTCATCGGCCAAGCAACTTCAAATCAAGTCGCGACCTACCAGGTCCCGAGCGGACAAGAAAAGATTATTGTCCTACGGTGTGAGCGAAACAATCTTTGCCCGAATACAGGGGTACTAACCACTTTGCTCTTAAACGGAAAAATTATGACTCAAGGTATCCTTGAAACGTTATCGGATGCAATCCAATGCAACGCTATTCCGGGTGACTCAGTGGTCGCCGTTGCATCCCTCTACCCACTCATGAATTCCGCACGATGCATGGAACTCGGAAATGCTATTGTGACGCTTAGTGAATGCGACGCCGTGATATCGCCCACAACCTCCATGGTTCCCGATTCGATCAATACATCCGGTTGGGCCAGCTCATGCAATAAAAAGCTCCCGAATCCAGATGAATTTCAAGTACACGGAACGGTAGAACTTCCAACCCCTCTTTGGACAGCGAAATTGATCCCAACCGTCCCGCAAGGCTTCAATCCAGAAATACTCATGCTTGATATTGTACTCAGCCACAAAGATGGCCCCGTTATTGGTCCACAAGTCATTGTCCAGCAACCTGTTCAATACGCACGCACCATGAACGATTGCCCCTATAAACAAGTCCAAGTATTCTACAATAAGCAATTAATAGCGGATATTCCCGTTAAAGAAATACTTTAGGGCGAAGCTGTACTTCTGCTACTCAGAGCAGCATCAAATGCATAAACATCGTCGTCAATTGCATTATTTAGCTGACGCAATTGACGGCGTAACGGATCCTCGGAGCGCTCAAGCCGGATCAGATCCCGACGCCGATCCGTATAACGTTCGCTTCGTAGCTCCTCTCGTTGGGTTTCGATCTGCTTGAGTTTAAGTTCAATTCCTTTCCTCTGCGATTCCAGTTCTTGCAATGATGCAAATGCAACCGTGAAAGGCGCTAGCGCTTGATCAATAGGAGCAAATGGATCAGCAGTCGTGTTACACGATGCCGAAGATAGCCCGATGCTCTCCAAGAACCGCTTCAAATCCTCCTCCTCTTCACAAACCCGCCGGTGACTTGTTTTGAGTTTGCCAAGCGTACTTTGAAACGCAACGAATTCTCTGTAATTCTCAGGGAATTCCAGCTCCAACTCACGACTGTCCACAAGGTGGAATAGAGCAGGATTAGTCGTCTCGCATTCGAGCGTACTTGGGTATGGTACCACTCCATTCTTTTGAAGTAGTCTCAAGCTGATACTGTTTGATCGATCTTTGCATTCGGCATCTCCAAAGTCCCCACTCCTCGCTTGAAGGTAACTGATACCCTTTGCCTCAATCTTCAAAGCGACCCAAGGTTCAAAGCTACGTTCTGCTGGCTGAATTTTGGACACGTCCACATTCGAATCCTCAAAATCAAGGACGAAAGTCCCTTTCTTGTTTTCGCTAATCCATGGCGATTCGCCAACCAAGTAATCTACAGCGGGAACGTTGTTCTTTACCGAGTAGATGACTGGCTGAATCGAATGAAGCTGCGAGTTAAAAATGCGAATCGGTTTGCCAGCAAGGATCTCCTGAACGATTTCGTTTTCAACATTGCCTTCTCCACTCGACTTCCCATTGAATACCAGGAATACACGGTTCGCACTCTGAAAACGATTTGCAAAAGGATCAATGACTAAACGATCTTCGATTTTGGCCTTCACCAACTGACGAAGTAACCTAACCTCTTGCGTTTTAAAGGTTTTTTCTGGAATATTAAACTCGGCGACTACACCTCTCCCACCTTCAAAATCCTCGATCAAAACGGCTTGAAAATCGACCACTTGATTTTCCGAGAATGGCCGCAAATCGACATCTGTCTCATTGGTGATTAAGAAGTGCCTTTCCAATTTCCATTCGGAGGTCGATTTAGCTTGTTGAATGATTGCATAAGACTCGTCGAATAATTGTTTTTCGGCGGCGATCGGAAAACGCAACTGAATGTCGTACTTAATAGGTTTCGTTTCCCCAAACGCTCTCTTGACTTGGAGTACTCGCGTGGATGTTTTTTCACCCGGCGTCACCTCCCATATTCCGTGTTCCAAGGAGACCTCCAGTCCCGGCCTACTTTTGTTTAGTGCAATGGCAAAATCGGTTGGCGAATTTCCTTTATACCGCACAACCACTTCCCCAATATCAGCCTTTCGTTGCCAGTACTCGACCCGAATGGAATTCGTCGCTTTATCCATTGGTTTATTCGAAGCAACATTCGTTTCATTCGCGAAACCGAACACCGTAAGGCAGACACACCCGAATAACGAGAGTGGCAATTTTGTCAGAAGATTCATCTTTTGTAATTCCCTAAGCGGAGATTTAGCACTAATGATGGGTGGAGGGAGAAGGGTAAATTTTTCTCTTGTTCAGAGATTCTTGAAGCAACCCAAAATTTCCGATGGGCGTTACATCCGGAACAACCGATAAAACTGGTAAGAGACGGTGAGCAACTTCTCGTTATTCCACGCAACCAGTTTCAAAGTTCCTTACTTAGACGAACAAATCTAAGTTCTCTTGGAGTATAGCATGCGTTCTTCATCTTGGCTGAAATTGTTGTTTGCATCCGGAATTCTTTGCGGTGTGCAACCCGCGGCATACGCACAAGCTCCCGCAACACGACTCAGTCGTCTTATCCCCTGGGCCCCACACCAAGTTGGCAAGAAGCCCGTGACCGGATCGGACAAAAATCTCGAAGAGCTAGCTAAGAACATCGATTGGTTAGAGAACAGATTAAATCTCTACGGTACAGTTGTCCCCAAAACACCTGACGTATGGGGAGAAGCAAGACTCACTGCTCACCGCCAAGAATTCGAAGAGATGCTCAAACGTGAGCTCACCGCGTTCGACAAAAACACGATTAATGGCGCTGAAGCCGTTAAGGACAACGCGTTCCTAGCGTTCGCGTTGGCAATGAACAATGGGATTCGTAATCCCGATGTTCCTGCAGCAGAAATTCGCTCCGGAACGGTTGGCCCCGGTGTAAGTGCCGTAGTTATAGAGCAGAGCAAAGAAGGAGAAACGCCTAAGACATCAACAAGTGGTGGCGGAGCGTTTGCAACCATTGCAGCACCAGCGGATCTCGGTCCAGTCTTTCAGTATGATCCTTCGAAGATCACACTTGGAGAACAAATTACCGTAGAGCAAACAGAAGTTCTCGATCAACTTGCACGTTACTTGAACCACTTGCATCAAATCCGCCGGATTAACGAAGGGGACGATACTTCGGACGCGCCAGGTTACTCGATGAACCTCGTTCGCATTCCAGTTTCCATTCTCCCAGGAGAGCATACGAAGATCGGCTACGGTGCTGAGATCACGGTCACCGCCGAACCCTACCTCGGCCCCGAACTCCTCCCCATGGCCTTCCGCGACTTCGTCATCAACGACCTCGTCGATCAACTCAGCCTTCCAATGACCCGCTTCATCAACTCCAATCCCGCCGAAGTGGATGAAATAATCCGAGCATATGCCAGCTATCGAAATGGTTTCAAAGACGTCAAGTTTGACCTGCAGCTGCTTTTAGCTCAGTTGCCAAGCACAATCAAACCAAAAATCACTGTTCCTCAGGCGTTCGATATCGATTCGATTGCATCACTTATGATCGACCTAAGGAATATCAAATCGAGTCTTGAACAGGAGGAAACTAAAAAAGGCATAGAGCTCAGCGAAACAACGGCTGCACTGGATGCCCAAATGGAAAAACTAAAGAATATTACAACCACTGTTGATTTCCCTAAGGTAATGCGATCCGCTGCACGTGGTGATGACCCAAAGAACCTGATGAAACAATTGAAAATAGAAGACAACACCTATGCTCGTGGCATCGAAAGAGCGATTGATGAATATCAGAAAAAACTAGATGAGGAAAAAGATCGATCAAATGAACTCGGAAAATCTCGCGAAATAAAACAGAAAGCACAAGAGTCGATCCAACAACTTGATAATGCCATGCGAGCACTGGAACTCTCGAACAAAGCCATTCAAAAAATCGCCAAAACCTCAATCAACCTGCCTGCAGGTACCACGCGTCGCTCGACCCTACCGTTCCCTCCAAGCCAACTTATCTCGAATTACGGTTATCAACAACTCGCCGAAGTCATCACCGGTATCTACTTCTCCTTACGCGCAGATGTGATCAACCGAGAAGTCGTACACATGACGGACATTCAGGCGATCCTCCGCGAAGAACTGGCCGCCGCCTACGAACTGCTCCGCCAAGACAACGTACAAGAGCTATGGGCACAGGCGTCACTTCCAGATGGGGAACTCTACAGCGCTATCCGTCGACGGGACCATTCCGCCATCACCAAACTTCGCCAAGATTTCATGCATACCGTCTTGGGGTGTGATAACCCATCCGCTAACGTCGGGTACTCGAGAACCTTCAACGAAACCACCGAATGCAAACCCTTCGAAGAGCTAGACCTTTCTCCCCACGATCGAACCACCGCAGTACTCGCTTGGTGCATCTACGTCGAATCCGTTCTCTTGAATGAACGACTCAATCAAGACATCCGCGAAACGCTCGGTAACAAACCCTCGTATCAAGCGTGCAATGGGTGGGCTGCCTTCTTAGGGCCAAATCCCTCAGACGACGCTCGAATGCTGTTCAACGACTATGTACAAACCCGATGGCCTATCAAAATCTTCGCTCTAGACCCTCAAAACAACGAACAAAATATCGGAGATGTTCGCTCTCTCTTCCGCCAAATGCAAATGTCAATTGCCCTCGCCTTCGCTACCGGACAGACGAGATTGTCCACTGCTCTGCAATCGATGCGCAAACTGCAACGCGATGCCGCAACCATTGATCTAAACCGCACCGCTGTCGGTTTCGGTCATGGCGACGATACCTTCGGCTGGCGATTCTACCCGCGATTCCAAACACCTCCCGTAGAAGGAAATGCCAAAGTTCTCTTCCGAGATCTCATCGTCGGAGGTCCAACCGATAAACAACTCGAACGGGGCAGACAAATCGAACCAGGAATGCGTGAATGTACCGCCATTGTGCTTATGCCTTCCTTCGTACCCCACGTTACCTTTACCACGCGAAGCAATTGGTTCCAACTCGGTAAACAAGGGCGCACTGCCGACTCCGTCGAAGATACCGTGGCTTACAGCCGCGCAATCAAACAAATGGAAACGAACGCAAACGAGTGTATCCGTTGCGCACACCTCTACCGAGATGGCGAAGTCGACCGCCTCGTTAAACGCGTAAAGCAACTCGACCGTCGACTCCCGCTGCAAACCCTCGAATGCCAAGTCCCCGTCGAGAACTCACTGGGAGGCTTTGAAATTTTTAGTGCTGGCACACGAGAACTCGCCCCAGAGTTGGCTGGCTGGTATGGCGCTCCCGGCTACGATCCGCATCGAGGTGGAGTGATGTTCCTGACCGGTGATAATTTTAGTGTCACGAATTCCAAACTTATCGTCGGGAACCAAATGGTTCACGCTCGTATGATCAGTCGCCAAATTATCGAAGTCAACCTTCCCCCTGGCCTTGCCACCATCCGGGATCGTCGTCTTGAAAAAGAATATAAAGTCGCAACTTCGGAAGACGAAGGCTACTTCAACGAAGACGTCGAAGGGTATGTCGACGCTCACATCGCAACACCTTATGGCGTCAGCGGTCACTTGCTGATTCCTGTTGTCCATCCAAATCACGAAGCAATCGATCAAGTAACAGTGATTGGTAATGAAATCACACTGCGGGCCAAACTTGATGAAGCTCAAAACTTAATCAAATCGATTTCCAAGGTGGGGCCGTTGGATCTGCTAACATTGCTAGTTCCGCAAGGTAGCCCACTGGCTGGTGATAAACGCACAATTCAAATCACCCTTTCTTCTGGATCTGAGGTTTTGACTTCTTCGAAGGAGATAGAACTCGAGTCAGACGGTTCCGGTACTCGATTCCGTATGAGTGCCAACACTGCTATCAACCAACTCAACGATAACAACGAAGACTCGTTAATGGCGTTAATCAAGCAGCATCTTGATTATCTGCTCTTCATCAAGGACGGGAAAATTGGAGAAGTGGAATACGACGGCGCCGTTACTGTCGTCGGCTCGTCAGGCTACAGTAACGTCGACGCAGACGGATCGATCAAAATCAAAGTCAGTATCACTCCCTAACCCCCCAGTGCACCGAAACAGTAAACAGCTAATTCAGAAATAATATAATCGAGGACTCCATCATCATGTTCGCTTGGCCCTATGGCTCCCAACAATCCCCGATCAACATTGAGCACCATCAAACAATTCCAGTTGCATTCCCAAGCGACTACCTGGTCTTCAAGTACCGAGACATGGAACTGGCCGGGGAATTCCACACGGATGACCACAACTTCCATTTCAATGACGTGGCGATACTTGGATACAACGGAAGCGATGCTCGACTCCAACGTGTCCACATCCATGCACGTAGCGAACATCGTATTGACAACATTGACCACGATTTCGAAATTCACTTTGTCCACCCACTACCCGACTTACACTTCGCGAATCACGTGACTGGTGAATCGAACCACATAGTCCTCGCTGTTTTCTTCAAAATAGAAGAAACCGCGATCACACCGAAATCCATCAAGGCGATGAACCTCACACTTCAAAAGTATTCAAAAGACAGAGTTCCGAAACCCGAAAAAGAAGACACCAAAATCCCGGAAAAGTTGAATCCCTACGAATTTCTGCCAAAAGATCGAACGAAGTTCTACCGGTATGAAGGATCATTAACGACTTCAGATTCGTGCGGCTTTTACAAAGAGCGGGTTACTTGGATCGTCTTTCCTGAAGTTATCGAAGTCGCACCAGGGGACGTTGATGAGTTACAGAAATATGCCAAGGAAGAAGCCCGCCCACTTCAGGCTATCAACCGCCGCGTAATCCTACGAAATGTAACGAGATAGGGTGGAAAGCCTTCCCAACTCCCTATCGACAACGAACATAGTTTTCAGGCAACACGAAAATCACAAGTCGAAATCGCCATGGCAAATTACGGTAGATTTTCAGGACGACCAAAAACCGAGTGGATAGACGAAACGGGTTCAGACCGTGCGATGAGCATGATCGAAGACTTTTGGTATGAAGACCCAAAAGGCCGTCGATGGCTCGCTCCGAAAGACAGCATCATCAACGGAGCTAGTATTCCAGAATCCCTATGGTCTATTGTCGGAACTCCTTATACCGGAGGATATCGCCGCGCTTCAATTGTGCATGATGTCGCCTGCATGACTGCATCAATCTTGCGTGAGGACGCGGACACGATGTTCTATTGGGCTTGCCTTGCGGGCGGTTGCAGTTTACTACACGCTAAACTTCTCTATGCAGGAGTCCGAATTGGAGCCTATGTGTTCCCTGTAGAAATTGCAGAGTCAGTCCGAGAACCAATGCCTGCCGACGACGCTTTTACCTTCGGAGTACGTGGCATCCCCGGAGTATTGCGTGCTGAGACAAACAAGGATCGCAAAGAAATTGCAAAATACGGGGAGATTGCGGACGAACTACGCAACACCGACGACGATTTTGAGTCGATCAAAAAAACCGTTGATCAACTGCTCAAAACGCATCGTTGAAAATCCAGCTTTTCCCAAAACATGTTTAGTTTGGTGTTTGCTGAAAGTCAATCACCCACATTCGTGATTGCCAGTTCTGCGACTCTTGAGTCGACCTTCGTCATGTTAACCGGATCGCTCTGTGTTTGCAGGGTCATCAATCATTAGGTCGCTCACTTTGCAGCAACCGTTCGCGAACGAACGAAATCAACCAAACTAACGAGCGATGATAGCACAACACAGATATCTTCGCTGTGAACGTACCCTATTCCCCGAGAAAACACGCTGCTATCTTCAACAATTGCCTAGCTGTATGGTCTACAAACTACGAAAGAAGTAGACGGCCGATACATCCAAGAAAAGGAGTGGGAGAGGGACAGAGCCGATTGATCTTTAGAGTCCGGTAGACTCCGTATCAAATGCTTTGAAAAACCCGACGTCGACTTCGTAGCTCTTAATCGGTCGCAATCCGAACTCAAGGTGCTCAAACATCTCGACCAACTTCTCTCCATCCACCAACTCCAACGGTGGCGCTCCGTCTCGATACGCCTCTCGCTTCGCCTCCGTCGTAAACGTACCCGTCGTAATGATGATGCCCTTGTCTGCTCGACCCGTCATCGCTCCACGAAAATCTCGCACCACCGACGGAGACACACTCCCCGCATACCGCTTGCACTGAAACAAAACGCGAAAACTCACAAAAGGATTGACTTGCAAATGACCCACACCATCAATCCCACCATCCCCCGATCGACCCGTTACCTGCACACTGACAAACCCCGCTTCACGCAACAGTCGCTGACATAACCGCTCGAAACCGGCTGGACTAAGCCCCCTCACTATCTGTGCTACCTGTGCCCTATACGACTCCGGTAAAGCCTCCTCAGCCTCGTCAATGTCTTCCTCGACCGTCTCCTCCTCTTCCGACTCCTTTTCTTTTTCTCTCTTCTTCCTGGCCTTCGCAAATACATCGACCCACTTGAGAAAAATCGCGTGCGATTCTTCAAGAGTTAAATGCGTGCGAGTCCCCTGTGGTGTTAATGCCCACACCCCTCGAGTCGAACCGTCAATCAAACCCTCACGAACCAAGTAAAATCTCGCCCACTGTACAGCGTTCTGAAACCGAGACGATCCTGACTCAAGCAACTCCTCTTGCACCGCTTGCGATAGCTTCAAGTCCTCCGCAATCCGTTCAACAGCCTCCATAGGCCTAGCTGATCCTCCCAAGCCACGAAGCGCATCAAGCAATGGTCCAAAATACTGAACAAATCGTGCTCGATCCTTGGGTCGTTTCGCAGGCATCACATTCCTACCTTTCAAAGTTATCCAACACCAATCATCTGCCGTAAACCGTCCGGCCTAACCCTGAGCCCATTGGCTATGAATCAAGCGTTCACACCGGAATCACGAAACGAGAACGATCGTTCATTCCCCTTCGAAGTAGTCATGATCGATCCGCTTGAGCGTATAAGTTTGCGCGGAACTCACCCCAACATCAAAGTCGATCATCAATTGTGCCAACCGTAATCCATCGATCAATACTATCTTGGCATCAATCCCCGAGGCATACTCGATCGCCTCACTTGAAAAACCACTCGTCGTCAAAAACACTCCTTTTTTCGCTCTCTTACCCACCAAAGCTCCCACAAACTTCTGAATCTCCGGACGCCCAACCGTACTGTCCCAACGCTTGGCTTGCAAATATATCACGTCCAATCCAAGCATATCCTCGTTGATTATCCCATCAATACCATTGTCCCCGCCGTATGAGGTTACCGTACCGGCATCCTCTCCAGGACCTCCATACCCCATCTTGAGCATCAAATCGACAACTAGCTTCTCAAAGAACGATGGATGTGTCACTTTAATCTGTGCCAGCAACTGTGAAGCGAGATCATCACGCAGATTCTTATACGCTAAATCCAAAGCTTCCTCCGGAGTTGAACTCAGCGTCTTCGACTCCGGTTCGGTGGCTTGCCCTTGTTCGCCTCCTCCACTCTTCTCTCGGAATCCTTTAAATTCAGGGAATTGATCCAAGTAAGCGATATCAATGCGATCAGGCGGATTTTTCAGAACTTCCACCCCGGCAACACTTATTTGAAAGACGCCCCTACGAACCTTCGTTATCAATCCCGCTCGCTCCAAATAGATTTTGGCCCAAGCTAACCTGTTGTAAAAAGTATTCGCCACGCCACTTGGCAATTTCTGGCTTAACTCCTCTTCGGTGAGCTGAAACTTTTTCGCGAGCAAATCCCGCGAGCCTGCGAACGTGTACTCCTTGCCGTCCGAAATGTGCAGCAGAAGCGGTAACATGATGGACTGAAAGTCTGGTATGGACATAGATGACAGTATCTCTTCGGCTTATTCTCGCAAAGTATCGCCTAGACTCGTTTCAGATTCTAATCACTACTAACGAATCAACACAGGACTGCATATCATGCCGGTGCCGATTCGTCTCTTAACCTTAACCCACCAGCGCGAGCAATTGAACGTCGTCTAATCTCCACTTTCTCCTTTCAACTCTCTGCGCAGCTCCGTAGGGTGTGGTGAAGCGGTCGGCCGACCACAACCTGAACCACGGTAACACCCTTAGCTACCGTCACATACAAAGCCTCGCTCAATCCACAGACAGCGGAACCCACCAGCGCGCGCAATCGGTCCTCATCTACTCTCCACTTTCTCCTTTCAACTCTCTGCGCAGCCACGGTCCCCCACAATACACCCTTTGCGTCTTTGCTTCTGTGCGTGAGACCACTATCTGAAAACCACTCAGCCGTTCAATTGCGTAGTGCGGGCTCAGAGGCCCACACTACGCAACGTATCAATCTTCAATCCTGGTAAACTTTAACGGTTGTAACGATTATCCACCCCTACAACACGCACAAGCGTTAAATCCCCCACACTTTCCCTGCCTGCCACCCCCCACCAATTTCGATCCTCTCAACAATCCGGCCGGCCACCAACTTCCATCGCCACGCGTATCATGACCACTTCCCCCCATCAAAACCCTTCCACAACTCCCCGAATATCCCCCCCCTGCGCAGCGCTCTACTGCCTCACCGCATCCACTCTGCTCGCCGGTTGCACTTCCATCTCAAGCACCTTTCTGCATCGCGCAGAAGACGACGCGATGCTCGGAATTTCTAACGGCAAAACCGGTATACATGACCACGCTCGACCCTTCAAAGGAATACCGGTCACCCTCAAAATCCCTACCCACCTCGACCTAGCAATCGTCGAAACTCTACTCTTCTCCGACGATCCAACCTCCGGCAAGCTAACCCACCTCCCCCTCTCCAAACGTCACCTCGATGTCCAACCCTCCCTCCAACTCTCCGACAAAGTATTCACCGTCGACCTAAAACGCCCCGCCGCCGGCTCCCTCGACTACGAAATCGAATTCCAAAACGAAAAAGACTCTCCTCAGTACTTTCAACAAATCTCTTACCACGTCGTCGACCAAACACTCAAAGATATCTCCGCTGTTATCGCAAACCTAAAGCCTATCCAACCCACCCCAGCTTTCCCCACCGCAAACCAAAAATCATCTGACGAACCATCCCTCGCTCCTCTCGTTCGAACCATCGCTTGGAAACGTTTTGATATCCATGCACCCGACTTCGAAGACCAAGTCCTCGCTTTCGTAAATCAACACCTCAACGATTGCCAAAGCTGTTCTCTCACTCCCAATGATGATCTCTTTCTCAACTCATCCACCTCCTCAAAAACTTCCTCACCAACTCGCGTACAACTCAACGATCAAAACCGATCTCACCCCAATCCAAAATCCTCAAAACTAGCCGCAAAAACTTCTGGCCAAAGATCAACCCGGTAACCAACTCCTGTAGTCATTCCGACGATCACCATGACGACATCACCTACAAATCGCAACTCCCACTCCCTAAGCGTTACAGCACTTGCATTCGGCTTGCGACAACTCGCGTATGGCCCCTCACCAGCCGCAACGATCTTGCTCGCAAGCTGCACACTACTCGTCGGGTGCCGTTCAATCTCTTCAACACCTGTATCCCGCTTCGACAACGACTCCTACTCGGGTAACTCCAACGGTCAACATCGTTGGTTCTGCAACGCCCGACCACACAAAGGTGTTCCCGTCAAACTGAAAGTTACTACCCACTGCGACGTCTTTATCAAAGAACGCTACTGTGTAGAACTCCGCGAATCGCCAACCGCCAAAAAATCGACTACCGATAACGCGAAACAACCTCAATTAAAACTCGACGAACCTCTCGCTGACACCCCTCTAACCTTCGTCGAATCAGTCCCTGTACAAACCGACCAAGTCATCCTCGTCGACTTCAAACGCCCTGGCTCCGGCTCTCTTAACCTTGACGCTACTTTCACCGATGAACAGTACTTCAAAAAAATCACTAGCAAACTCCAAGACGATACCATCACCGACTCCGCCGCCCTCGTCAAAAGCATCGCAAAGTTCGCAGGTACTCCTGTAGCTGCGAACTCGAAAGATGCCCCACCCGAATCCTCCAACCGAACTTGGCTCGAACGTACCATCGCGTACCAACGATTCGATATCAACGATCCTCTCTACGAAGAAAAACTCGAAGAGTTTGTAAACATGCACCTGCACGCTTGCACCAACGCCAACTGCCCACCTCCTGATCACATCACCCCATGATTAGAAACTGCCATTCGATTCCGCTCGCTATCTAAATTTAAGTACACCTTCGGCGCAATACTCCCATGGCGAAGAAACTGGCAACGAAAAAAACCTCCAAGCCATCCGCTAGGGCAATATCCAATTCGTTAGCGCCCCAGCCCTTAAAAACCCAGCCCTCAAAAACCAAACCCTCAGCGACCAAGGCAACAGCTACCAAAGCAACAAAGACCAAGGCAACAGCGACCAAAAGGAAAATCGCTTCTAAGACATCTGCGGCAAAGAAAGCCTCGCCGAACGCCACCAAAAAAACAGTCTCGTCAAAGAAACAATCAACCAACCGAAACTCTCCCACCAAACGCGCCGGTTCACGCACCAAGCCCCCGCGCAACGATCCAGTCGGTTGCCCACGCGGCGCTCTGAAACCGAAGTTCCTCAACCGCATTCCAGAGGAAAGCAAGAGCATCGAAACCGAACGAAGACAACGCTGGGCGGACCTTCTCCCTGAGTATGAACAAGGACTGGAAATCGTTCGGAAATACGGCCCAAAATTGATGAAACACCCCGAAGTTACCGGTGTACACGTCGGATTCAAACGCACTCGTAATCGAATCCTTCGCCCTCTTCAGTACTGCATCCGTATCTCTGTTCGCCGCAAACGAACAACGAATGACCACCGCATCGTCGACCCACTTCCCACATCAATCAACGGTTACCCAGTCGATGTCTTTGAACGCACCTATGAAACCATCGCAGACTCAATGTCTAATGCGACATCCAATGCGACATCCAATGCGACATCGAACGACAAGCCGAAACGGACAAAGCGATCCAAATCGAAACTACAACTCCCACACAACAACTCAATTATCGATCCCCTTCGCGGTGGCATCGTGATCGCTGATAAAGACACCCCCGAAAATTGGGGTACCCTCGGCTTGATCGGTAAAGGGGATGACGGCAAAAAATACGCTCTTACCTGCGCTCATGTCGCTGGCAAACGTCGCAATCGAAAAGCGACCGTCACACAACCCGCCCTCCTCGACGAATCTACTCCCGGACGTGTCATCGGTAAAGTTGCATTCAGCGCTCGAAACACCTCAATCGATGCCTCTATCGTCGAACTCGACGATGGAATTAAATCCCGACGCCAAGCGATCGTCGCAGGGACCAATAACTACTTAGCAGGCGCTATCGGCTTCGGCGCTGCAGTCCCAGAAGCACGCGCGTTTAAGATCGGTGCCGCAAGCGACCCTAATGCCATCGTCCACGGTCGAATCCAATTAACTAGCGGCATCGTGGATATCCAAGGCTTCGGCACCATGACCGATCAAATCGTTGTTATTAACGATAATGGCAAAGGTTACGAACTGCTACACCCAGGCGATAGCGGTGCAGTTCTCCTTATGATGACCTCCCAATCCGATATGTTCCTCGTTGTCGGACTTGTCCATGCTCGAACCTCCGACGGAGCTATCGTCGCTTGCCCATGGAACAAGATTCGCGAACATTTTCCTCTCGTGGAGTTTTAAAATAATGCAAAAAGGCTCCAACGAATCACATCATTTCAGCCTCTCCAAATTCGTTGTTCGCCATCAGCGAATTCGCTGGTCTAGTACGCTCATCGTTTTCGCACTCCTATCAGGTATAGTCTTTTCTACAACTTCCGGTTGCTCGGCATTGCGGATATCTCGATTCTTGACTCCTGAACGGACCGTCAAAACAATCGACACTCCCTTCGTCAGCTTCGTCGAACCCAACGGCATTGAAAGGCTCATTCCGATTCCAGCCGAAGGGCTAGTCCTTTCGGACCTCCTGAATCAACACACGTCCTTCGCAACCCAACGCGGCGTTGCGGTCCCTCGGTCCAACAGTTTGCTGGGAAATTCGCAAGAATCTCCCGCGACCACGATGACAGATCTCTCTGCGACTGAGGCCCTCGCAAAAAATCTGTTTACGGCACTCGAAGACTCTGAATTCGATCTCCAAGATTCACTTGTCCAGCAGAAACAAAAAGAACTACTCGCCAAAATTGAACCGTTACTCACAAGCAATCCAGACCACTCTAAAAACGCTTCGGATGTACTCGGAGCCTACGTTCAACGCATGAAGGAAACGAATCGATTCGAGTCTTTTATTACTTACTACAACTCAATCCAGTCAAAAAATTCCACCCGCTATCCAACGGAGCAATCAACGCGAATTCTTACACTCGGGGCAGGGCAGGGGGGGAGTATCGTCGATCAGCAGATTATCCTTACCCGACGCAACGGGGAACGTCTCCTTTTGAATGCGAACTCGCTCCATTCCACTCCACTCGGTAGTATCCTGCTTGCCGACGGCGATCGTGTAACACTGAGTTACGAAACCGACTACACCGAGAACTTCAATCCAGACGCTTCGGCACGGACTTCGAATCGAGTCGTCATCACGGGACTCAGCCAGAGCGCTGGACAAGCCATCGAACTAGAACAACAGGCCAACGCGCTCGAACTTTACGATCGCCATGCAAGCCCCTACTCCAATCTTCTAGTACTTACACGCATCGATGGCCTTGGACGAGTAGAACATCACCTGCTACCGACTCTAGACACCATCGCGGACACCGCCACCGCAATCGACGGCACACGATCCGAACGTTTAAACCGTAATAGGTTGCGTGTACTTCAACTGCAAGATGGGGATATCGTCGAATTCGCCAACCTTGAACTTCACCCAATTATCGTTCGTTCACGAATCGAGCATCGTCAACTTCAGCTAGAAGCCCTAACGAAAACGTCTACACACCGCAAACACCCTAAGATGACGAGCAACCGATTACACCCTCGCTCCCAATAACCCCACCAGCGCGCAATTATTCGACGTCATCTACTCTCAACTTTCTCCCTTCAACTCTCTGCGCAGCCAGTCTACTTGCTCCATGCACTACTTAACCATGTCGAAGCCGAAATTCGTAACTTCTCCTGCTGCTTGGCTATCGACTGATTCATCTTCTCTACCAACCGCTCCCGGTAATCCTCAAGCTTTCTGTCCAAAACCTCTCGAATCCGATCCCCAATCCACTCCGCCGCCTCACCATGAATCTGACTGATCTCATGAACCCGAAACTCTCGCAACTCCACCGCCGCATTCGTTACCTTCGGCCGAAACTCAACGTCCGGAGGAAACGAGACCGGCAATAACTTGATCTCCACCTCACAATCCACTCGCATCGCAACCACCGCATCCGCCTTCGCCGATACGCTTATCAACTGCACATCCCTCGCAAACTGATTCACTCGACCAAATAGCTTGAGCGGAGCGACGATCGTCGCCGAAGTCACAAATCGCCTGCCACCTGGCTCCACCTCCAAGCGATGTACCTCTACCCCCAACCGCTTCGCCGGCTCCACAAACTCTATCCGATACCGAGACCATGTCCCGTCATTGACCATCTTCCAACGTCGCTTCGTATCAACCCGCCACCCATCAAGCTTCAAATCAAAACCGTCATACACCTGCCGCTGCTTGCCCCACCGTCGCGTGTCCTCAACATCCGGCGGTAAATTCATCAAACACAACCATCGCACCCAATCACTCAACTCCGTTAACTCCTCGGCACTCGCTCGACTACCCTCCGCCCCCCCATTATCCCCCTTCCGAGTTCCTCGCTCCTTCCCTCGCTTCGCCGACTCCGCCGCGACAGGATCCAGTGCCTTGGGAACCCCCTCAAGCTCCCTTGGGAACTCCTCGCGCTGAACCACTTCATCCGATCTCCCACCCACTTCCTGAGCAGATACCAACCCCAGACTCCAACTACCTGCCAACAAAATCCAACCCGCCAACCGCGTGCGAAAGGAGATACAAGCCATGTGATGCCACCAAAATCTATTACAATATTCGTTCGATGGAAAAAGGCTCACTTTAGCCCCAATCCAATCCCATTCCATGGACTTGATCCACCTTGTCCGTTGTCCAATCTAGTTTTTCGTCCCCCGCAAGCCAACCCATCCAACAACTCGTTCGATTTTCCCTGGGTATCCCCTCAAATGCTAGCAAGACTCTCCTGCCTCTCCCCGGCCAGCTTGGCGTCCTTTACCTCTTTGTTGCTTCTCGCATCCTTCGGTTCGGCTTTAGCCCAAGCCCCCGCCGATTCGCCCTACTCCAAAGAAACCGCTGCAACGCTTGCCAGCGAAGCCACCTTTCACGGAGACGCAAATCGAGGCTTGCAAGTCTTCACGCGCGCAAACCTTGCATGCTTCTCCTGCCACCGCATCGGCTCGGCCGGCGGGAACATCGGTCCCGAATTGACAACAATCGGCAAAACTCGATCGGCGGAAGAAATCACCGAAAGCTTACTCTGGCCCAACCGCACCGTAGATCCATCGTATCGCACCTACAAAATCCAAACGTCGGATGGCGAAGTCCTTACCGGCTACATCGAAAATAACTCGGCCAACCCCAACGAGTTTGACCCGACCAAAATCCCGTCCGACCCTTCAGACGCATCGGCGAAAACGATCGTCTTCATCGATCCAGCTACCCGCAAACAACGCCCCATCCCACGCGAAGACATCGAACAAATCGTCCCAAGTGCTTCCCTAATGCCCGCTGGACTCTTCGACTCTCTCCCCCTGGGCCAACAAGTCGACTTGATCAAGTTCCTCAAAAGCCTCGGTACCGAGTCGATGGATCTGAAAAGTATCGAAGCCCAAGTCCGAGCAGCGACAACCCACGAACCGACGAAATTCGACTGGAAAAATCCACCCTTATATCCGGAGAACTATCCGAATCATACCGCAGCAGTTAACCGAGATCGCCTATACGATTTTTACGCAAAACAAGCGATGCATTTTGCATCAAAATCCCCTCGACCAACTTGGGTCGAACCCTTCCCTGGTCTCGATGGAGGAAAGTTCGGACATTGGGGCAATCAAAACGAAGAAACTTGGAAAGGTAATGAATGGAACCAAGTCGACCTAGGATCAATGCAAAGCAATGTGCTTGTAAGCGAAGCCAAACCTGTACCGCGTGCAGTAGCAATTCGACTCAGCGATAACCGATCTGCTTGTTACAACATCGATACCCTCTCGTACGAAGCCGGATGGTCGGGAGAAAACTTCGTCCGTTTCACCGATGTTCGACATGGCTATATCGACGGCTTTCGAGTTGATGGTACCAAGGTCCCATTAGGAAGTTGGGCCGCAAGCGCCAATGAACTGCTTCCGGATAAAAAGTCGATTCGTTACAAAGGGTTGTACCGAAGTGGCCGCGATGTGGTCTTTGCGCTCGATGTCGACGGAGCCCTCTTTTTGGATTCATTGTCCGCAACCGCCGATGGGAAATGGACTCGAAACATTTCGCCTGCAGATAAACATCCTAAAAAAGATGTCCTCTTGGGTGGCAAACGCCAGTGGCCTCAGACCTTTACGACCCCGATCCGACTCGGAACTGGTTCAGGATATGTCGTCGATTCAATAGAACTCCCCACGGATAACCCTTGGAACACTCTGATCACAGGGGGCGCCCACGCGTTTCTCAGCGATGGTCGAGCGGTCATCGGTACGATGCAAGGCGATGTATGGATAGTTAGTGGTCTCGACACCGAAACCACAACTTGGAAACGAATAGCCGCAGGTATGCACCACTTGCTCGGTGTCGTCGTCCATGAAGATAAAATCTACACGTTAGGACGCAATCAAATCACCCTTCTGCATGACTTGGATGGCGACGAAGAAATCGACTACTACGAGTGTTTTTCAAAAGCCTATACAACATCTCCGTCAGGACACGATTACCTTTGCGGACTCGAGCGCGACAAAGATGGTTATTTCTACTTTGCGTCTGGTAACGAAGGCTTGGTACGCATCAGCCCTGACGGACAACAAGCCACCATCATCGCAACCGGATTCCGCAATCCGGATGGAATGGGGTTGCTTGATGACGGCTCTCTGACTGTCCCTTGCTCGGAAGGTGAATGGACCCCAACCTCGATGATCTGTTTGGTCACTCCCAAACCTAACGCGTCGGCTGCGGACCGCTTCGAAACCAATCCACCTCCTTTCTACGGCTACCGAGGCCCGAGACCAAACCAAACGATCAATCTCCCACTCGTCTACTTGCCTCGCGGAATCGACAACTCCTCCGGTGGTCAACTTCAAGTTCACAGTTCGACACTCGGACCACTCGACGGACAGATCGTGCACACTTCGTTCGGAACAGGAACGATGCATCTGCTACTGCGCGATCAAGTCGCGGGGCAGTGGCAAGGTGCATTCAGCCCACTTCCAGGTGACTTCCGATCCGGCACGCACCGAGCTCGGGTTCGTCCGCAAGACGGCTGGATCTATGTGACCGGGATGCATGGCTGGGGCTCATACACATCGGAAGCGGGATGCTTCCAACGATTGCGCTACACGGGTTCAGGAGCGATCTTACCAACGGGCTTCCACGCCCATGAGAACGGCGTTCGCATCGACTTCTCCGCCCCGATCGATCGGCAGATTGCCAAGGACATCACGAAACAGTTCGCACAATGCTGGAACTATCGCTATTCGCCAGGATACGGTTCGCGGGAATACTCCGTGCAACACGAAGGAGCCATGGGCCACGACGTACTAGATATTCGCTCACTGATCATCTCTGAGGATGGCAAGAGCCTCTTCTTGGAAATGCCGGAACTGCAGCTTTGTAGTCAGTTGCACCTTTGGCTCAATATCGGCACCTCGAAACCTTGCGAGTTGTTTGCAACGATCAATGCAATGGATAAACCTTGGGAGTCCGATCAGCTGTCTCTTCCAGCTCGACCATCGAAAAAGCTAACGCATCCAATGAGCAAAGACCTTGATTGGCTCACCAAAAAAATCCCCAACCGATGGCAAACTAAACTCGGCAACGCCAGAGAGATATCCATCACAGCTTTAGATAACCTTCAGTTCTCAACGAAAGTGCTTCAAGCAAAACCGGGCGAAGTCATTAAATTGAAGTTTACCAACCCGGATGTTGTCCCGCATAACTGGGCACTGCTTCAACCTGGGACACTCGAGAAAGTAGGAGACTTGGCCAACCGTTTGATCGGAGCCCCTGATGCTTATCTCAAACAGTATGTGCCCGACACCGACGCTGTGATCTGTTTCACCGATATTGTCGATCCCGGATCGGAGTTTACGATTTACTTCGCGGCGCCTTCGCAGCCTGGCAAATACCCATACCTCTGTACGTTCCCCGGGCACTGGATGGTGATGAACGGCGTTCTAGAAGTCACTGAGTAGCCGCTACGACCCTTTGTTTTTCTTTCCATCGTGTCGTTTCGACAACGCCGACGACATAAGCTACCCCATTAAAGTTTACCAAAATAAAAGATCCGAAGATTTGATGACTACACCAACAACCGTCCCTTATGTTTCTGTTCGCTGGACAGGAGATGCACTTGGCAGTTTGGAACTTCTCGATCAAACATTGCTGCCAAACATGACGCAGATGATTTCATGCGACACCCCTGAGCAACTCCATGAAGCGATTGTTGCATTAAGGGTCCGTGGAGCGCCTGCGATTGGAATCGCCGCAGCGTACGGTGTCGTTGTTGCACTTCAGCCATTAGTGCGTTCTCGAGCGCCAATTGCCGAAGCCGTCCAGCGAGCCAGCGAAGCTTGTCAATATTTGGCCACAAGTCGACCAACGGCGGTTAATTTGTTCTGGGCGTTGGATCGCATGCAACGCACAGTTGACCGAAACAAAAACTTGGCGTCCGCAGTCGAACTCGGCAACATTCTGCTGCGAGAAGCCAGAAACATTCACGATGAAGACCGACGAATGTGCCATGCCATCGGCGAATTTGGAGCTTCTCTGTTCGAACAAGGGACAGGAATCATCACTCACTGCAATACCGGAGGGTTGGCAACAGCGGAATTCGGTACCGCTCTGGCAGCGATTTTGACCGCACACTACCAAGGCAAACAAATTCACGTTTTCGCAGACGAAACACGGCCGCTGCTCCAAGGAGCGAGGCTGACGATGTGGGAACTGCAGCAGCACGGGGTGCCAAGCACCCTGATATGCGATTCGATGGCGTCCCAAGTCATGCGGGAGGGGCGGGTCCAAGCAGCCATTGTCGGAGCGGATCGGATTACCGCCCGCGGAGACACCGCGAACAAAATAGGTACCTATGGACTAGCCATTGCTGCAAAATACCATAGCGTCCCGTTTTTCGTAGCAGCACCCAGCAGCACTTTCGACCTGAGCCTGACCGATGGGGCTCAGATTCCCATCGAGCAACGGAAATCGACCGAAATCACCCATGCCTTTGGAAAGCAGACCGCGCCGGATGCAGTTGAAGTCTACAATCCAGCATTTGATGTTACCCCTGCAGAACTTATCACCGCCATCGTCACCGAAAAAGGAATCATTCATCCCGTGACAGAAGAATCCGTTCGCAGCGTTTTACCTTCGGTCAAGTCTTAATCGATTCACAGATAGAATAAAAGGCAACCTAATGACCAACTCAGCCCCGCATAAAGGCTCGATGATCCCTTCGGAACGCAACGCAATGCTCGTTGCGAATGCTTTGTCGTTTGCAATTCCCGCAGTTGTAGCGTTGCTCTTAGGGATTCCTTACAAATTCGATATTGGAAGTTGGACCAAACAATTGCCGCACGTCATCGGCGGGATCAATTTGTTGACGTCATTGGTTCTGATCATTGGTTGGGTCGCAATTCGATGGCGAAACATTAACCTACACCGCTTCGCCATGCTCTCCGCCTTCACCTTGGGCGCGGCCTTTCTGGTGTGTTATGTTATTTACCACCTATCCAATCCTTCGACAAAATTCGGAGGCGAAGGCACCTTAAGAACCGTGTACTACTTCATACTTCTGTCCCACATCGCAAGCTCCCTAGTGGTTTTGCCGCTCGTTCTTAGGGCACTATGGTTCGCCCTAATGGGACGATTTGACTTGCATCGAAACATCGCCATGTTCGCGATGCCCATTTGGTTATACGTGTCGGTTACCGGGGTGCTCGCCTATTGGCTCATCTCCCCCTACTACCAGCACTAACCGGAGCGCGCACTCAACACCGTCAATTCAATATTTCGATACCTTTCAGCCGGTTTGCGCAAGCTCAGGGTGGCTTTTTCGTTTAGCGGTCAGCCGGAGGCGTACCACAATCGAATCAGCTTTCTCACGCCAAGACGCAAATACGACCTCAGAGTATTTGGATCAGAAATCGCACGGGTCCCCTCCCAAAAGCGGCACTCGCGACAAATGAAAGCGGAGCAGCGCGAGCCCAATACCGTCAAATCGGTGATTCGAGGGGTTACAGATGTACCTTCTGAGCCGGTTGGCGGGAGCTCCGGGTGGCTTCGCGGTACACGGTTCATTCATCAGCACGCCCAACCAATCAGCGTCTACAACGTTGTGGTTTTCGATTGACTGGAACGTGCAATGTGGGGAGCTTGCCCGATGCCAACACCCCGCGACTTGCGCGAAGCGGGCTCAAAAACTCAGGAGCAGAACAGCCATCGATTTGACGGTATTGAACTTACACTCGTTGATTCGGTGTTCGTACTCGTCATAAAATACCACTTTTCTCCGGAAGCCCCCCATTTTCCTGATTAGATTGCAGTGGACATTTCTGCTTCTCCCGCGTCGCAACTGAGCGTAACTTTTGTTCGATGACTTTGAAATCCAGGACATTGAGTACATACTTAGCGAACTAGCATGTCGCTGAGCTTCTCCAGGTCATTCGCATGAAAAACAGGTCATTCGCATGAAAAAGAATCCTACCACCAACACCGTAGCAGCCGTGGAAACTAGCTGCAGGATGCAAGTTGCAAAAGCCAAAGGCACTCGCGTGGGGTCGAAGCGACAGGGTTTTACTCTCGTGGAATTACTAGTTGTGATCGCGATCATCGGAGTTTTAGTAAGCCTTTTGCTACCAGCGGTTCAGGCGGCGCGTGAAGCTGCCCGCCGTATGCAATGCAGCAACAATCTCAAGCAGATCGGGTTGGCGATGCTAAATTACGAATCTGCCATGAAGCGTATTCCACCCTCGGCCTGTATCAACCCAAGAGTAACAACAAATAACTCTTGGGGGATACATGGGCGGCTTCTCCCGTATTTGGAGCAGAACAACTTGGCGACCCAAGTTGATTTAAGTACGGCCTGGAGTCGCCAACCGATCATTAGTGGCTACCGAGTACCGACCTACGCCTGTCCTTCGGATCCCAAGGCAACAATTCCACGGGATACGGCGGCGACCGGAAGTACCGTGGCATTCATGCTTTATCCGACTACCTATGCCTTCAATTTGGGTACTTGGTTTGTATACGACCCGGTAAATAATCGAGGAGGGGACGGGGCGACGCACCCAAATGCTGATTTCCGCACATCCGCGATCTCAGACGGACTAAGCCGCACGCTTTGGTCGAGCGAAGTGCACGCTTGGCAAGCCTATACAAGAAATGCAGGGCCATCGACTACGGTAATGCCGAGAACGGTTGCGGAAGTCGCGGCGATTGCGGACTCGGGATTGAAGGATAGGCTGTTCCCCGATGGAACAGGGACTGGACATTGTGAGTGGACAAATGGGCATGCACACCACAGTGGATTCACGGTGACGATGGGGCCCAACACAGTGGTTCCCTACGTATTCAACGGGGTACGGTACAATGTCGACTACAATTCTCAACAAGAAGGATCAAGCACCTCTCGGCCGACCTATGCATGTTTAACTTCGAGAAGTTGGCATGGTGGATTGGTGCATGGATGCATGCTGGATGGGTCAATACAAGCGATCAACAACAACGTTGATATCAGCGTTTGGCAAGCTTTAGGTACACGTGCGATGGCAGACCGGTCCGACCTTGACTAACATCTAGTTACCGTTCGGTTGCGGGCGTTGCGATTCATGGGTGGCACCGAACTAGCATCACATGAGACCGTTTACCGGAGGGCGGAGTGGACGCCACGAAAATAGCCAATGGTACTCATGCCAACATCCACCGTCTGGCGAGCGGTGGCTACGCGGGGCGCTGAGCCATCGTGGGTGGCACCGAACTGGCATCGCATGAGACCGTTTAGAGGGGCGCGGAGTGGACGCCACGAAAATATCCAAAGCTACTCATGCCAACATCCACCGTCTGGCGAGCGGTGGCTACGCGGGGCGCTGAGCCATCGTGGGTGGCACCGATGATCTGGCATCGCAGGAGA
>JBEICB010000217.1:0-7982 GCA_040373655.1 Pirellula sp.
ATCGATGCCTCCAAATCCGACTTGCTCAAGACCATCTTGTCCTTGATCATCGCTAATCGCGGTAGACCTGCCACCAACCCAGATACCGAACGCCCTGTGGCTACCATCAAATCCAAAACTTGCGCCATCCCCACAATGCTGTCACGCACCAACACCACTCGAGGATCAATCGGCCCACCACTACCCTCACCTCCATACATCGCCCCATGCCCTAACATGCAGTCGACAACGTTCGCCTCCCCAACCTTACTGCGATGAAACGCTACCCCATTGGCTTTTGCTAACAATGATGTCATCGAACTCGATGCACAATTCGTCACCAATGCACCCTTGCGCTGCATCAACGCTCGCTGCATGCAAAGCACCGAAGTGTACTCCTCGCCAATGTACTCCCCACGCTCGTCAAGTATCGCTAATCGATCCGCATCCGGATCCTGACAAAAACCAACATCCCACCCTCCCGAAACAACCAACTCACCAACCTGCCCCAAATTCTCCACAATCGGTTCCGGAGAATGCCAAAACCTTCCGTCAGGCTTGTCCCCCAATATCTGATAGGTACATCCAAGCGACTCCAACAACCGTGCAGCCAAAATCGATCCCGCACCATGATTGCTGTCGACCAACACTCGCAATCCCTTCGACCGAATCCCCTCAACATCCACCGTCGCTAAGACCTTGTCCAAGTGCGATTGATGCGGATCAATTACTCGATGCCGCTGACCAACCCGATCAACACCCACCCAACCTGCCGACGATCCATCACACTGAATCTCACGATATCGCTCCAAAACCTTTAGCCCCACCACTGCCGGCAACACGCGCCCATCCCCCCCAAACAACTTCATACCGTTGTAAGCCGGCGGATTGTGACTCGCCGAAACCTGTATCGCACCCGCCGCCCCAAATGCCCCCACCGCTACCCCAACCGTCGGCGTCGCCGCTACATCCAAATCGCGACACTCCCGCCCACTGGCCTGAATAGCACAAGCAATCGCGTCGCATAACATCCGACCACTCGTGCGACCATCCCGTGCCAACAATACCGGACCTTCCCCCATGACCCCACAAAACGCCGCTGTATAAGCCACCGCAACCTGCGGCGTTAACTCCGTTCCCACGATCCCCCGCAAACCACTTACACTGATTATTGGCTCGCTTGCCCCCCGCGCCGAAGTTTTCTTGTCCGTCATTCCCAGCCCACATTTCCAAATTCAAGAGAAGAGAAAGCAATCACCAATGACCAGTTAAATCCAGAAAAATCGTGGAATTCGTAAAAGTCTACGCTAAGACGCAAAGTCGCTAGAATCACTGCCAAAAGCCGAGGTCCCCCAAGTCGCCTTGCTTGACACCCGAATTTCACCAACTTACCATCGGATTCGGCGCAAAAAATACGGGAGTACCAAATATTTCCAACTATGCTAGGGAAAGCCTAGTTGGCAGGGCGATGATTACCGATAGCGCCGTGAGACCAACGGCTTTTCCGTTTTCCTTATTTTGATCAACTCATCACGGCTGACCTCATGGACTTAATGGGAATCATTGTCTGGCTAGCGGTCCTCGTGTCCCTCGGCCTGTTTATCTGGATGCTGGTCAAATCCCTCAAGGGTTGGGGCCCCCTCCATACCACTCTACTAACTCTTCTTTTCTTAGAAGTTTGGTGCTTCCTGTTCTTCACTGCAGGTGTCGCTAGCCGTCGCAACGGCTATGTAAAAGCCTACCAAAAACTAAAAGAAATCGTCGAACGCCGAGAAGTAGAACTCGATCGCGCCCGCTACGGAGATAAACTCAATCCAAACCCCGATCTCTCTAGCTACGTTCCGCTGACCAATGAACTCAACCGACTCCTCGTCGAACGCGGGCGAGTGTGGCGCGGCGCAAACGTCGTCGGCTTTGGACAAAACGAAGCCACCCTGCAACTAGGTTTTGGGGGCATCTTGGCCGGAAACCCAGCAGTACCCGGCACGAATCCTGCCGATCCCGCCGCTCAACCCGCCGCCCAACCCGCTCAACCCGCCGCACCAACCGACGCCGGTCTGAGCGCCCAATCGATCGGTCACGTCTTCGGTGAATCCGCCGACCCCCGCGGACTTATGCCCTCGGCGTACCTCGGCGAATTTGTCGTCTCCGAATCCAACGCCGGCACAGTAAAAATTAAACCCACCGGCTCCCTGACCCAAGAACAAATCGCGGCCATCGGATCCGGTACCTACCCATCCTGGGCTATCTACGAATTAATGCCCCTCGATTCCCATAATGCCTTCGCAGCCGAAGGCTCCCAAGCAGACCAAAATGCTATCTTCGGGCGAATGGATCTGAACGAAATCGCAACCCTGCTGGCGATCGACCCAAGCCTCGCAACCGCCGAACCCACCGGACTAAATCCCAAACAAGCCAACAAAACTCGCGTTCTGCAGTCCTACCTCAACGACGGAGCACGTCCCCCAGAAGGCACCCCGCCCGATCAAGTCTACGTCCGAGTAGAATTCCTCAAAGACTACACCATCGAAGTCGACGCGCAAGAACAACGCAATGCAACCGAAGGTGGCTTCTATGACCTAAGCGGCCGGTCCGTCGATGCCCGACTCAAACGCGGAGAAGAAAACGCCAAAGTCTCATTCAAACAAGGTGACCAAATCGTCTTCGACTCCACCACAGCAAACGAACTCGGTAAACAAGATATCATCCGAGCCGTCGCCCCCGTCTTCGTCCGCCCTCTCAATGACTACGAATACGCCTTCCGCGAAGTCCGCCGCCAAATAACCTCCGCACTCCAAGACGCAGTTCTCATCCAACGCGAACTCGCCGAAATGCAAAAGTCGCAAACCGTTGCAGATAACCAAGTCCGCCTAGGACAAGATGAACGTGCGAAACTCGACAAAGATGTCGCCCAATATCGAAAAGAACTCGATGTGATCAACGCTGAAGCCAACCGCTTACAAGAATCTCTTCAAGCTGAAAAAGCCGAGATCTCCTCCACCTTCAAACAAATACAATCCCTCAGAGATCAAATCGTCTCGCGCCAAAGAGCCCTCACCCAAGCCATCAACGCTGTATCTGGCGGCACAAACCCCTAGGGAACACTGAAAAGCCACGCCCTCCACCAAAAAAGGAATTCGGCGATTCCCCACGCTTTCCTAGGCTCTGAACAGGGTTTTTCTTGACATTGTACCCCCAACCCTTACGATGATTGTTAAGGGGTTTGGTGGCAATGTCCAAACCAACGCTACCCCCCCTTCGAGAGTACGGCTTGCCCCTCACAACCAGCGAGACTCGGGTGCTCATTCAGTTATCGTTCTTTTTCCCTTTTCTGAAGTACGACAGAACGCTCCTTATTACTACACAAAAGCCTCTGTCTGGAGAAATTAATATGATTGCTCGCAACCCACTCTTGCCCTTCGGTGTGCAATCCCGCCAAGCACGCCGCGCGTTCACCCTCGTTGAACTCCTCGTCGTTATCGCCATCATCGGCGTACTCGTCGGACTGCTACTACCCGCCGTCCAAGCCGCTCGTGAAGCCGCCCGCCGAATGTCCTGCTCAAGCAACGTTCGACAATTAGCAATGGCGGTAACCAATTTCGAAGGTGCTCGTAAACAGATGCCAGAGAATTTTGGTCTTTGGGTAAACTCAGCATTTGATATTACCGCCGAGCCCAACTACACAACGCTACCAACCAACCCCTATGCTCAACAAATCCAAGCGTCCTGGTTAGTTGGCATTTTGCCCTACATGGAACAGGATCCACTTTATCAACAAATCAACTTGAAGTACGACGTCAACTTTCCACAAAATGATGCTGCGGCTAAGCAAAGGATTTCCCTGTTCCGTTGCCCGAGTGACACAACCCCGACTACATTAGGGAGTCGAAGCGGTCGCCCTGGTGGCGGTCAGTATGCCGTAACAAGTTACAAAGGCGTTTCTGGTTCCAATTGGGCATGGGGTGCACCTGCATACCGAACCGCAACCGATCCGCGATACGCTGGCGACCCGTTTTTCATTAATAACGGAAATGGCCTTGGAAATGGAAATGGGATCTTCTTCGCTGGATTGATGAAACCGCTACTCGCGGATAACAAGCCTGGTACCAAGTGCAACACACTTATCGCCGCGGTCAAAGATGGACTAAGTAATACCGTGATGATTGGAGAATCTATTGGTGCTTACTCCACAAACAATTGGTGGTTTTGGCACACGGGGAGCGTTGCAACAGTTGCCATTCCTCTAAATGCCGCACCCATCTGTGATGTTGACGCAAGTAAACCCGTTCGAAAACGCCTCGAAAACTGCGCCACAGACTGGGAGAACAATATGGGGTTCACCAGCGATCACGGCGTTGGTGCTAACTTCGCTAGCGCAGACGGTAGCGTTCGATTCTTATCGAACCAAATCGACAATGATGTCTATCGCGCAATCGGTGGTATTTCCGATGGTTTAGTCGTTAACATCCCTGAATAATTGATCCCTCAGCGATCTGTTGCAATCCACAACCAAAACGATAGACGGGTCAAGCGAAAGCTTGGCCCGTTTTCGTTTTCTCAACACCTGTAAATACCCAGCAACACCAACCTTCACGATGACTTCCAAATGCGCACTCTAAGCCTACTCGTTACACTTCTCGCTGCATCCTGCTTAAACAAAGCCTCCGAAACGCAGTCCAACTTCAAACTAACCTACCAACCCGCTCCCATCGACAACCCACTAAAAGGTCTGGTTCCCTACCAAGGAGATGTGCGAGACCGATTCCCTCACTCCCTCGAATTCAACTACATACCCTACTCCGCTCTCGTCAAAAACTTCGACGACTACGACTGGCAACCCCTCGAACAACTTCTCAATGATGTCGCGAGTCGCGGACACCAAGCCGTCATTCGAATCTTCCTGGAGTACCCAGACAAATCCGGTATCATCCCTCCCTTTCTGATCAATTCCGGACTCAAAGTCCATCGCTACCTGAACACGAACACTCAACCCTTCCCACCTGCCCAAGTCGAAACGCCCGATTACGAAAATGCGGACCTGCGCAAGTCTCTAAAAAACTTCATCGCAGCCTTCGGAAAGAAATATGATGGAGACCCACGACTCGGTTTCATTACCGCCGGTCTTCTAGGAACATGGGGAGAATGGCACACCTACCCTCGCGAAGAACTCTTTGCAAGTAAAACCGTTCAAAATGAAGTCCTCTCTGCATACGAATCCGCTTTCAAAATCACCCCAGTCCTACTGAGATACCCAGCAGGCAAAAACGATGAACAGAAGGCCCCAAATGCAAATCGAAACTTTGGATACCACGATGACTCCTTCGCTTGGGCTACCCTGCACACCGGGAAACAAGACGAAGAATGGTTCTTCCTCACTGCCCTAAAACAAGCCGGCAAACTTGCACAAGAGAAGTGGAAAACTCACCCGATCGGTGGCGAAATCCGACCGGAAGCCTGGGGTATCGTATTCGATGAACAACCAAGCAATCCACAAGTTCAAGACTTCCAACGCTGCGTCCATGAAACACACGTAAGCTGGTTGATGGACAGCGGAATGTTTCAAAAGAAACAATCCACAGATCGTATCCGACGAGCTACAGACCAAGTCCGTCAAATGGGATACGAGTTTCATATCCCACTAGCGACCCTCCAAGTCGCTCCGTTGAATTCCAAATCATTGAATTCCACAACTTCAACTTCACACACGCTTAACATCGAAGTCAAAGTCGAGAATCGAGGAGTCGCACCTTTTTATTATCCTTGGAAAACCGAATATGCATTGCTCGCTTCCAAGACCAATAAACCAATTACGACGCTGCAAGGCAACGGACTTCTCACAGAACTGCTACCTAATTCACCAGCAAGAACATGGCGTGAATCCTTCGATCTCAATGGACTACCAGCCGGTGAGTACACACTAGCCATCCGAGTCCCAAATGCGATCCCACAAGGAAATCCCGTCCGATTCGCAAACATGGAACAAGATCGTGATGCCCCAACTTGGTGCTCCTTGGGAACGATCTCCCTCCCGAATCATCCACCATCATCCAAATAAAAACCATAATTACCGTTCGGGATTCATCCCTCTCGATTTAAAAAAGTGCTACTGGCCTTCGAATCACCGTCCTCCACCCATGACAAATCCTAGAATCGCCTGATACACTTCCGAGTGAAAGTCCGAATCAATCCTACAAACAATAATCAACTAGTCCTAAACTCGCAGTGGTCGTTATTTCCAAAAGGTAAATGTCGAAAGTAGCACACAGTGATAGACACTACTCCAGGAAAATGGCGAATTGCGCGCCATCCAGCAAACTATCGCTTTGCTTTCACCATTGTTCATGATGCGGACGCTGCATATAGCAAACGACTGCAACCACTCTTCGAAGTCTTCACAAAACTAGGACTGCGGTTGACCGTGTCGGCCTTCGCATTCTGGGCCGATTGGACCCGCCAAGGGGCCATCTGGAGCGAATGGAAAACGCCAGAGGGTACCATTCCCCTCCATCGCCCAAAATCCGTTCCGTTATGTGACCCTACCGAATTGGATTTCTATCGAGCATTGCAGTCCGACGGTCACGAAATCGCCCTGCATTCCCCAAGCGAAACATCAAGCAACCGAGACCAAGTAATCGCAGCATTCTCGGAATTCGAAAAATGGTTTGGACACCCACCTCATGTATATGTAGAACATTCCTCGCAATCCAATAAAGATGCTCTCAGTAATGAAGGTGCAAAAGAAGATAGCCCTTACTACTGCCTGGATCTTCTTCGATCCTACGCCCCCTGGATATGGGTCGATCGAACCGGCGCTCTACGCCACACAAGCGATCAAAAAGAATTTGAATTGTTACCTAGCGACTCTTTCGCGAATTCCCACGCAGAGTCTGTCTATGGCTTGTCCAAAACCTTCCGACGGACCGGTCGATGGAACGCTCCGGGAGGAAATGGATTTCTTGAATGCTACACCCCAAATGCGATCGATCAGCTCGAGAGCGATGAGGGAACCGCCCTAGTCTATACACACTTGGACGACGGTTGGTTGGATCCAGCCACGAATGCGATGAGATCGGAAATCCGACAACGCCTCGAGTCTATCGCCTCACGCCCTGGCTGGTTCGCCCCCGCTAGCGTCATCCTTGATCGCGCTAAGGCAGTTAGCCAAGTTACCATTCAAGAGTCAGATCGATACATCCACCTGATCAACCAAGGTTCACAATGCATCGACGACGGACTACTCGTCGATGCGACCAACTCGCTGCGCATCCCCTTCGGACGCTTGGGGCCGCTGAGCTCTCGAACCATCCCAATCCCCAATCGCACGACAAAAGCTATTTCTTCGGACGATTGCGAATCCTAAACATCTCTTGGTATGGCAAGACAATCCCTCCATCGATCGACAACGTCGAACCAGTGATGTAATCGCTGCGAGGATCGCACAAGAACACCACGCCATGTGCAATATCCTCAGGCTTAGCCAGACGCCCCCAAGGCAAATTGCCACCATGTTGCTGCAGTTCATCTTCAAAGAAAAACTTCCGCTCTCCCGGTGTATCCGTCCAACCCGGGTGCACAATGTTGACTCGGATCCGAAACTCACTCAATTCCACAGCAGCCGTCCTGGCCAATTGATCTAACGCAGCTTTCGCCATGTTATAAGCCGTCGCGCCAGGAATCGCCTTGTAAGCATGGGGCGAGGAAATGAATACCATGTTCCCTTGCACCTTGTTCTCAATCATCTGATTCGCAACAGCACGCGCCAAATAAAAAGGCCCCCACATGCACACATCAATCGTCTTGCGAAACCCCTCCATGTCCGCCTGATAAAACAACTCGCGATCGCTATAAGCCGCATTCGAAACCAAAATCGAAACAGGCCCTAATTCTCCCTTGCACTTCGCTACCATCGACTCGACCAACTGCTGGTCCGATACGTCTCCAACCAACGCAATCGACTTGCGACCCATCCCACGTATCGCCTCGACCGTCTCGCCCGGATCTCG
>JBEICB010000004.1:0-72530 GCA_040373655.1 Pirellula sp.
ATAACCCCACCCTCCTAATAACCCCACCCTCCTAATAAGCCCACCCTGTCGTTGCATCAAGATGCCTTCCGCTTGCAACTGATCCCTGTCTTCATCACTCGTAGATTTCCGAACAACATGTTGCACCTGAGTCCTTATTGGAATCTTTCAGTGCTCATCGCCCGACTTCTGATCGTTGCGTTGGCACTCATTCCGTTCACAAGTATGTCTCTCGGACAAGACACCCCGGTTGCAGTTCCCGAGCCTCAATCTTCGACCCCGGTACCGGAATCATCAAGAGAACCGACACGAAGTGAAAACGATCTCGGCCAAAATCCTGCGCAAGCAACAAGCGACTCACAGACCAAGACCTACGTTGATTTCAAAAGAGATATTGTACCCCTTCTCGAAAAGCACTGTCAGTCATGTCACCGAAGTGAGGATCCCGAGGGAGGGTTTCTCATCGCAGACCGCGATGCAGTTCTGGGATACATTACTGCCGGCTCTGCGAGCGATAGTTCCCTTTGGAACGATTACTTAACGGCCCCCTCAAAGACTATCAACAAAGATAGTTTGGTCATGCCGCCGGATGGACCGTTGCCTGTGTCCGATTTGGCATTGATCAAGTTATGGATCGACGAAGGAGCTTCTTGGCCGGAAGACGTAAGGATCGGAGAGGTAGTTCCAACGGTACCTCTTGGAGGTTCTGTTCCCGTGCGAGCCTATCGAGCCGTCGGCTATCTTCACCCAGCAGTCGTTCACTTCCCGATTGCCTTCCTTTCTCTCTCCGGGGCATGCGTCGCTCTTTCCTTTCTCTTCGGTCAACGCTTGATTCCTTTCGCGTACGCATGCTTGGTGTTAGGAGCGATGGGTGCTGTCGTCTCTGCGATCCTGGGTTGGTCATTCGCAGATATTAGAGGGCTAGCCGATTGGACCACCATGATCACTAGCGATGCAACGGAAAAGGAATCGAACGAATTTTTCCACCGCTGGCTTGGAACATTCACCGCAGTCGCTGCAGTCCTCGTCGCTTGGTTTGGCCACCGAGCTCGCCAACCGGACGGTAAACGCCCGGGATACTTATGGAAGATTGGAGCCTTGGTGTTGGCGTTGTTAGTAGGAATTGTCGGTCACCAAGGTGGAGAGCTCGTCTATGGGGATATCTTTGCCAAGGCCCGCGAGTTATTTATGAGGTGATAGCAGAAGATCACTCGCTGCGGATCTAGATCTGCAACTTGCCCCGCGTAGCCACCGATATTGGAGGCGGACAGAAATTTTTCGCGATTCACTTTGAGAGAAACGAATCGGAGCGGGGCGGCGAGAATTGCGCTAAATTCATTTGGGGTATCGGTTGTTCGCGCGATACGGCCCAAGGATCACCTTGGGGAGTTTGGTGGTGTTATTTGGATTCGCCGGATGGTGGTTTTTTGAGGAATGGGTTTGGTCTTAGTTCGATGGTTTTCACGGACTGGAGGTAATCGAGGGTGGCTTGTGCTTTTTCGCCACCGACTTGAGCGTGGAAATGGAGATTGAATCCGTGTGGGCCTTTTGCGTCGATCAGGTTTGGCTGGAGGGTCAAGAAGGCGCGTACGGCTTCTGTGAGGCCTTGCATGGCAGCGCAGAAAATGTCGATACGAGCCGAGCGGCTTAGCAAAAATTCGACGATGTCGTGGCGGCCCATGTGGGAAGCTCCTCCCAAAGCGGTTTCCCAGTCGCCGGCTCCCCAGTCGATCGAAGCGTTGATTAGGCCGGGTTCTTTATCGAGGAGTTTGCGAGTCATCTCGAGATCGGAGTGTGCGAAGATGATGAAGTCTTGCGCCATTTGTCGATTGATTTGTTGTTTTTTCCAAGCGGGTTTGAAGTTCGGTGGATCGTAGTCCCGTTCGAAGGGGCTTTCCTGGGGGCCTGTTTGCGGCGTTGCAGGAGGTGGTGTCGCTGGGTCTTGGGCTAGGACAAGGTGGTGGTTTGCTGCTGCAGCAGCGAGGGAGAGGGATGTTGCATAAGCGGCAGAACGAGAGAAGAACGCTCGGCGACTGGAGAATCCGTTTGGTTGTTGCATGGTATCTAGCTGGCTTTGAAGCCGGTAAAGAATGAAATGCCAGTTGGCAATACGGGTTCGAACGAACCCAAGATTTCTTATCGTACTGTCAAATGTGGCCTTTGCGTAACTCCTTTTTGACATTCTGCGGTTGGGTTAGTTCGGGGCTGCAAGCACTGCAGGGCTTTCAGAGAACTGGGTTCGTCAGGTATTCTTGTGCGTAAACCATCTAGGGCGGGGTTGTCGGGCGGTCTGTGGAGTCGATAGTTAGCGGCAATACTTCCTCAAAAGTCGAGAGATCAAAAATACATATGAACGCGCAATTTCTTGAGCATGTCACCAAAGCGAATGAGTCGATGCAAGCGGCGGGGACCTTTAAGCGGGAGCGGGTGATTGATTCGGCGCAGGGGACGATGGTTCGGCTAGCTGATGGACGGGAGTATTTGAATCTGTGCGCGAACAACTACTTGGGGTTGGCACAGCATCCGCAGGTACGGCAAGCCGCCGATGAGGCTTTAGCGCGATGGGGATATGGAATGGCATCGGTCCGTTTCATCTGCGGGACGCAGACAATCCATAAAGAGCTAGAGAACCAGCTTAGTACCTTTTTGGGATTTGAAGACACCATTTTGTACAACTCTTGTTGGGACGCCAACGGTGGATTGTTCGAAACGATACTTGGGGCAGAAGACGCGATCATTTCGGATGAGCTCAATCATGCGAGCATCATCGATGGGATTCGATTGTGCAAGGCGCAGCGGTTTCGTTACAAGAACAACTCGATGGAGGACTTACGTGCGAAGTTAGAGGAAGCGAAGTCGGCGAGGTTTCGATTGATCGCAACCGATGGAGTGTTTTCGATGGATGGTACGATTGCAGATTTGGCGAGTGTCTGCGAGTTGGCAGACGAATACGATGCGTTGGTGATGGTGGATGATTCGCATGCGGTGGGATTCATCGGAGAGCGAGGACGTGGGACGCATGAGCATTGCGGTGTGATGGACCGCATTGACATCATGACTGGGACATTGGGTAAAGCGTTGGGTGGTGCAAGTGGCGGGTATACTTCTGGAAACGCACAGATGGTGGAGTTATTGCGTCAGCGATCCCGTACTTATTTGTTCTCGAATACGATAGCTCCTCCAGTGGTCGCTGGAGCGATTCGGGCTTTGGAGTTACTGCAAGCGACCACGGAGTTGCGAGATCGGTTAGAGCAGAATACAGAGTACTTCCGAGAGGAGATGCAGCGGTTAGGGATTCCAATTCTTGCAGGTGAGCATCCGATCATTCCGGTGATGTTAGGTGATGCGGCTTTGGCGGGTCGGGTAGCACAGCGGATGTTGCAGGAAGGAATTTATGTGATCGGTTTTTCGTATCCCGTGGTGCCGCAGGGTAAAGCGCGGATACGCACACAGGTATCAGCGGCCCATACGCGCGATCAGTTAGCGCATGCTGCGGAGAGTTTCCGCAAGGCGATCGATCAGGGGGTGGAATAGTATTTTATGGTGTCGCAGGAATAGAAGGAGAAAACGCATGGCAGATGCAACGCAAACGCAGTGGCAGTTAGCAAGTTTGCAGATGCTTGAGCATCTCCAACGACTGGGATTGGACTTTCTGCCGACACCTTCTGGGGATCCGAGGGAGTTATTCCCTGAATGGGGGCAGGCGGAGCGGGTTGGCCAGCAGCAACCGGGAGCGTCTGGAGGTCCAAGTCTCACTGCTGCATCGGCAGGAGTTGTTGTTGCGAGCGGTACATCACCGGCGAATGCAACGCCAGTCTCCGTTACACCATCAGTCTCCGTTACACCATCAGTCTCCGTTACACCGAAAGCTCCGAGTGTTCCTGCACCGTCGAGTGTGCCGGTGTTACCTGGGGGTGTTGCTGGTCGGCAGGTAGCTCCATTATTCACTCGCACAGCGAAGACGTTGGAGCAGGTGCAGACTGTGCCTACGGCTTGGGAGCGTCCAAAGTTGAGTATGGTGGAGAGGGAGCAAGCGTTTGCGGAGTTGTCTCAGCGTGTTGAGGCTTGTCGACTGTGCAGTAGTATCGTGTGTCAGCGTCAAAAGACGGTATTTGGGACTGGGCCATTGAACACACGATTTGTGATGGTCGGTGAGGCGCCGGGTGCTGATGAGGACCGGCAGGGGGTTCCCTTTGTTGGTGAGGCTGGCAAGTTGCTCGACAAGATCTTGTTAGCGACGCAGATACCGAGGGAGCAGGTGTATATCTTGAACACTTTGAAGTGTCGTCCGCCCAGCAATCGAACGCCGACAGAGGTAGAGATGGAGAATTGCCGACCGTTTCTCGAAGCGCAATTAGAGGTCTTGCAGCCTGACTATATCGTTTGTTGGGGGGTGACTGCACAGCGAGCGATACTTGGGACGAACGAATCGTTGGGGCGATTGCGTGGGAGGTGGTATCGGTACATGCAAGCAAAGGTGATGGTGACATTTCATCCGTCGTACTTGTTGAGGATGCCGGAAGCGAAGCGGGAGGCTTGGGCGGATATGCAGATGTTGATGCGAGATGTTGGGATACCGATTCCAGGTGGTGGTTCGCGGAAGAGTTAGGGTAAGAGTTGGTAGTTAAAGGTAGCAGGTTGGTGGGGTAATGCGATTTGCCAACATGGCGGACTTGTATCGTGTGCCGGGGGTTGGGTCTGAATATTCGCAGTTACTTGAAGATGCCGGGGTGGATACGGTGGTGGAGTTGGCAGCGCGGGTGCCAGGGAACTTGCATGCCAAGCTCAAGCAAGTGAACGCGACGAACAAGCGAAACACGCGGCAGCCACCGAGTTTAGCGGAGGTGACGGGTTGGGTAGCAGCAGCGAAGTCGCTGCCGAGGGTGCTGGAATACTGATGGGTGTTTCCATTAAATTCGGCAAAAACCCCTCTTGAGGGGAAACCTTGTGTTTCCCTTGGGGGCTACGGTCGATTATCTTAAGAGGGCGGTTCCCCTCGGCTTGAGCGAGTTTGGGGGGGCCGGTGCCACCTAAAATCCCGCCAAAAAATACAACCGTATGTTCCCGCCCCATGCCAACTTGCCCAGTGCGAGGCGCCCACCGATGTCGATGCAAGCGATACGAGACGCGATTGGATCGAAGCGAGCGAGATTGGCCGTTTCTCGAACCCCACTTTGGGTGACTTGTTTGTCGTTTCTCGTCGGAGTGGTTTGGCACAGTGGTGCTGTCTTATTGGGCGCCGAGCCTAGTGCGATCAAGTTCGAGTTGGATGTTCAGCCGATTCTTACGGCACGTGGTTGCAATTCGGGGCCTTGTCATGGCAAGTCACGTGGGCAGAACGGGTTTGCGTTATCGTTGTTAGGATTTGACGCGGACATGGATTATCGGTCGATAGTGACGGATGGTCGTGGTCGTCGCGTAGCGCCTTCGTCCCCTTATGAGAGTTTGTTGTTGCAGAAGGGTTCGGGATTGGTACCGCATGGAGGTGGGCGGAAGATTGAGCCGGACTCGCCGGACTACCATGTCTTGGCGGCTTGGATTGCTGGTGGATTTCCGAGGGTAGGGGGGAGCGACCCGGTTTTGCAGCGGGTATCGATCAGTCCGGATCCACGTTCGTTAGCACCGGGCGAGGAGTTAGGACTACGCGTCACGGCAACGTACAGTGATGGTTCGACTCGCGATGTTACTACGACGAGTGCTTACCAATCGAATGAGCCGGCGGTGATACGAGTCGGAGCGGATGGAGTGGTTCGTGCGGGAGCGTTGCCTGGTGAAGCGACGATCATGGCGCGGTATATGGGTAACATAGCGACTTGGAGTTCAGCGATACCGCGACCGGATCCGGTGCCGGCGGAGCGATATGCTTCGTTGCCTCGCAGTAACTTCATCGATGACATGGTGTATGAGCGGTTATCGCAGTTGAATATTTTGCCGAGTGGACCTGCGAGTGACTCGCAGTTTTTGCGGCGGGCTTATATTGACGTTATAGGTCGGATGCCGACGGCTCAAGAGTCACGAGAGTATTTGGCCGACACGAATCCTAGCAAGCGATTGGTATTGATTGATCGATTGTTAGCGAGACCAGAGTATGCCGACAATTGGGCGAACAAGTGGGCGGACTTATTGCGACCGAATCCGTATCGGGTGGGTATCAAAGCGGTATTGAGTTTGGATACATGGTTGCGAGATGCTTTTCGAGCCAATGTTCCATACGATCAATTTGTTCGAGGGATCTTAACGGCACGTGGGAGCAATTGGCGTAATGGAGCGGTGACGATATTCCGGGATCGACGAGAGCCGGATGAGATAGTCACGATGGCGAGTCAATTGTTCTTGGGTGTACGGTTGGATTGTGCGAAGTGCCATCAGCATCCATTTGAGGTTTATGGGCAGAGTGATTTTTATTCGTTAGCGGCTTTCTTTGCGAGGGTTGGATACAAGGGTACTGGATTATCTCCGCCGATTTCTGGTGGTGAGGAAGCCGTGTTGGTCAAGAGCAGTGGAGAGGTTCGCCATCCTTTGACTGGGAAGGTGTTGATGCCCAAGACGTTACTTGGTTCAGAAGTACCGGTAGCGGAAGGGGAGGATCCACGTGAGAAGTTGGTGGATTGGATGGTCAGCGAGGAGAATCCGACTTTTGCGAAGGTCGCGGTCAATCGAGTTTGGGCGGAGTTGTTTGGCGTCGGGATAGTCGATCCGGTGGATGATTTGCGGGCGACGAATCCGCCGAGTAATCCCAAGTTATTGGATGCATTAGCGGCTCATTTTCGGGGAACGAAATTCAATCAGAAAGAGTTGTTGCGAACGATACTGCAGTCGAACGTGTATGCGTTTTCGTCGGAACCGAACGGGACGAACGGTGGAGATCATCGGAATTATTCCAGGCATTATCGGCAGCGGTTGCGAGCGGAAGTGTTAGCAGACGCGATCTGCGATATTACCCGGGTGCCGAGTCAGTATTCTGGGGCGGCGTCGGGAACACGATCGATGCAGTTGTGGACGGTTCGAACGGAGTCCGAGATTCTCGATGCGTTTGGTCGTCCGGATCCGAATCAGGATCCCCCATGTGAGCGCATTCCTGAGTCGACGGTGGTGCAAGCGTTGCATTTGATGAATGCGCCGAACATTGCATCCAAGCTAACTAGCGACTCAGGGTTGTGTAAGGCTTTAGCGGATTCCGATCGGAGTCCCGAGCAGTTGGTTGAGGAGTTGTATTTAACGGCGTATTCGCGATTCCCCAGTCCGCAGGAGCAAGCGGGCTTGGTGGCGGAGTTTACCAAGGCGAATCAAGATCGGCGCAAGTTGATCGAGGACATCCTTTGGTCGATGCTCAATTCACCGGAATTCACACACAAGGATTGAATCATGCTGCGACGACATTGGCTTCAATTGGGAGTAGCTGGTTTAGCTGGTGGCAGTTTTACGAATCTCTTGCAGTTGCGGCAGGTTTGTGCGGCCAATCGCCCTGGGGCGAAGGCTCCATCGAATTGTATTTTGATATGGATGGATGGTGGTCCGACGCATTTCGAGACCTTTGATCCGAAGCCCGAGGCGCCGGTGGAGATACGGGGTGAGTTTCAGCCCATTTCGACGAATGTTCCGGGGATCCAGATCTGTGAGCATTTGCCGAAGTTGGCGGGGATGGCGCACAAGTACGCATTGGTTCGATCGGTGTGTCATAACCAAGGGAATCACGGGGCTGGTAATCACTACATGATGACGGGAGCACCACCTAGAATCCCGGTTGGTTGTGGAGCTTTCGTCAGTTTCCATCCTTCGATGGGTTCGGTGGCGGCGAAGGAGCGAGCGGCACCGCATGGATTGCCACCTTATTTTTCGATGCCGAGTATGTCTCGTTCGGGTGGTCCGAATTTCTTGGGCGCGAAGTATGCACCATTTGTTGTTGGTGGTGATCCGAACAACAAGCATTTTCGTGTACGTGACGTGGAGTTACCGAGTGGGATAACAGATGAGCGTTTTACATCGCGTCGAGATTTGCGTCATTTGGTGGATCGACTGCCAAGGTACAGCGATCCGGCGACAGCGGATCCTGTTGTAGCGGTTGACGAGTTCTTTCAGCAAGGGTTAGAGTTGATTACGACACCTGAGGCTCAGAAGGCGTTTGACATTGCCAGTGAATCGGATGCGACTCGGGACGCTTATGGCAGGAACAGCTTTGGCCAACGCGCCTTGTTAGCGCGTCGTTTGGTGGAGGCTGGGGTGCCGTTTGTCACGTTGTACGATGGCGGATGGGATCATCACTCCGATTTGTTTGGAGCATTGAAGACACGCTTGCCTTCGTGGGATCAGACGGTAGCCGCTCTGATTGAGGATTTGGATCAGCGAGGGATGTTGGAGACGACTATGGTGATAGCGTTGGGAGAGTTTGGACGCACACCAAAGATCAGTACGTTACCGGGGCAGTCCAAGCCTGGTCGGGATCACTGGGCGAACGCAATGTCGATATTGTTTGCTGGTGGTGGGACACCTGGAGGCCAGGTGGTGGGTGCAACGGATCGCCAAGGCCATTCGGCTTGTGAGCGTATTCTTTCGCCTGAGAATTTCGTATCGACGGTGTATTTAAAGATGGGGATTGATCCGGACAAGGTGTATTACACGCCGTCGGGACGTCCAGCACACTTGGTCAGCGACCCGACACCGATTCGCGAGTTGATGTAGATTGTTTATGAGATTCTATCGATTGTTGAGGTTCTGTTTGGCTACGCAATGCTTGGGTTCGCAAAACAGGACCTTGTCTTGTATCGAACAAGTCAGTGCATGTCGTTGGGGCTTGTGGTTCTTGTTTTCTGTTTTATGGGTGCCGCAGTGGGGTGGCGAAGTAGCGGGGCAGAATCTCGATAACGTGCGATTCATGCCGATGGGTGGGATGCGCGGTGGGACGGTAAGTATTGAGTTGCCTGGAAAGTACGAAAAGTGGCCGGTGGAGTTTTGGGCTGAGCCGGTTCAGATTCGTTGGGAGGCGACTGAGGTTCCGGGGAAGATTACCGCTAGTATTCCTGCGGATGCGAAATTGGGGGTGCATTGGGTGCGGTTGATATCGCCTGATGGGGTATCGGCGTTGCAGAGGTTTATCGTTGGTGAGGAGCCAGAGGTTTTGGAGGTGGAGTCGAATGATGGATATGGGCAACCGCAAGTGATCGAAGCTTTGCCGGTGTGCATCAATGGGGTGTTATCCAAGTCGGGGGATGTGGATCATTATCGTGTTACGTTGGCACCGGGGCAGGTATTGCGAGCAAAACTCGATGCGCAACGAATATTGGGTTCGCCGATGGATGGCTGTTTGGAGTTGGTCGACGAGAGTGGAAACGTATTGGCACAGAACCTGGATGCCTTGGGATTGGATCCGAGGATTGAATATCGGGTGGAGCGTCAAGGGATGTATTCGTTGCGAGTGTATGCGTTCCCTGAAGCTCCGGATAGCACGATTGGGTACGCAGGGGGGGAAAAATACCAGTATCGGTTGCGATGTGCGGTGGACGGGAAAGATGATTTGTTGGAGGGGTTTGCTGAGGGTGCGGTTGCAATCGATGAACCGAGTGGACGGGGGGAACCGTCTCAGGTAGTGAATTCGGGTGGATCGGAGTTTGCTTTTTGGGGTAGTTTCGAATCGGCTCGCGATGAGGATTTTTTGCAGTGGGAGACAAAGGAACCGGGGTTTTGGAAGGTGACTGCCAAGGGGTTGTCGTTAGGTTCGTCGGTTGAGCCTGTGGTGGAGATTTTGGATGGGGAGGGGAAGACGATAGGCAAGCAGGGGGAGTCGGGTGAGATCAATGATCCGAGTTTAGTGGGACAGATGAAGCAACCTGGGGTGTATCGGGTGGGTGTTAGAGATTTACATGGTCGATTTGGTCCGCAGTACCGTTATCGTTTGGAGTTGGTACGCGAGCAGGCGGTGGTGCGTGGGACGGTAGCAAATGATGTATTCATTGGGAAAACAGACAAGCCGTTAGAGATAGAGGTTACGTTGGAACGGTTGCATGGCTGTGCCGAGGAGGCGACGGTACGTCTGGTTGGGTTACCGGCAAACTTGGTCAGTGAGCCGGTGGTTTCAAAGATGAAAGAGGATAGTGAGAAGAAGGTGGTATTGAAGGTTGTGGTCAGTAGCGTGGATCCGGCGACAGGGCCGGTCCAGTGGAGTGGTCCGATTGGGATTGAGATTCAAACGACGGGGCGTGAAGAGAAGGAGTTGGTACGAGCGACGACGAAGCAGCCTTGGATTTGGCTTCGGTTGACACCTTAGTTTTGCTATTTGTTGGATTGACTAGTAATTATTAGATGAGTTTGGTGGCGAGATGGGATGAATACCGTTACATTCGCGGTTGGTTAGTCTTGTATTTTTCGTAGTCTTGGAAGGTCGAGAGAAGATGTCGCAGAAGTTATCGGGTTGGAAGTTTGCAGTGATTTTGGTTATTGGGATCTCGAGTTGGGTCAATGATGGAGCGGCACATGGTCAGCAGACAGGAGAGGCGAGGACTTTCTTCGCGGCGGATTATCAGAAGAAGCTTGCTGCCGTGGTTGGCAAGGACAATGCGGTGTTATGGTCAATGCCGATTCGCGACATTCACGATGTGCAGCCGTTAGAGAATGGGAATTGGTTGTTGCAGACAGCTTTTACCAATGTCATTGAAGTGGATCGAGAGGGTAAAGAAGTCTGGCGTTATGAGGCGGGCAAGACGCAGCAGGGAGGACCGATCGAGATTCATGCATTTCGCCGGCTAGAGAATGGATTGACCATGATAGCCGAGAGTGGCGCGGCGAGGATTGTGGAGGTAGATCGGGAGGGAAAGGTGGTGCACAGTATTGCATTGAGTGTCCCGAATCCTGATGCGCACCGGGACACACGATTGGTGCGACCAACGCCTTCCGGGAATTACTTAGTTGCGCATGAGGCATTGGGGGTAGCGCGCGAGTATGATCGCACGGGAAAGATCGTTTGGGAGTACAACGTGGGGACCAAGTTGTACTCAGCGGTTCGTTTAAAAAACGGTAATACTTTAATTGGAACTGGGGATGGCCATCGGATCATTGAGGTCAATGCTCAAAAGGAGATTGTCTGGCAGTTGCAGGAGAAAGAACTTCCTGGCGTGCAGTTGGCTTGGATTACGATGGTGGATCGATTGGAAAACGGGAACACATGGATTGTCAATTGCCATGCTGGACCGGAGAATCCGCAGGTGCTAGAGGTGAGCCCGGAGAAGAAGGTTGTCTGGGAGTTCAAAGATTTTGATCGGTTTGGAAATGCGTTGCCCGTAGCTGTGCCACTGACAGGTCGGTAGCGGTTCTTCGGTGGAACGGAGTTAGATACCGGTAAATAAATAACAAGAACTGTTGAAATAATCTTGGATTGGGTTATTCTCACTCTGGGCGATACGCCCGACTTCCACAAAGACGACGACACAATGACGCATTTCTATGGAATGCTGTTGACGTTGTATGGTTTGGTATGCATGCGGTCAAACGTTCATCCCGGTATTCGTTTAATTGCAGGCAGGCTTGACAAGGACACGGACAAGCAGAGATGCTGTCTGTAGTGTACTCGTGCGCGGCGCGTGCTATCTGTTCCTGTGAGGCTTGACTTTAGGAATTGAGGTAGAAGTTGCAGCGAACAGTCGCCATCATTGGAATGAGTCGGTCAGGGACGACTTGGATTAGTAAGGTCGTGGATAGTTCACCTGACGTTTTCTATTTACATGAACCGGACTATGTAGTGCCGGTCAATTGTGTACCGCTAGTGACAAGCGTTGAGGACGCAGAGGTTTGGGGTGGGTACTTTGCGGATTACATTTCGGGATTTCGAGGATTTTGTTCTGCTCGCTCGGTTTTGAAGAAGCCGATGTTTCCGAAGAAGTACTTGCAGGGGGTATCGAGTCGGTTGGGCTTTGCATGGTTCACTGCTAGGTTGCGCAAGGACCAAGTAGTCGCTCGGTTAATGGGTGGTACTCCGACGCGGAGTTGGCCAGATTCAGTGGAAAGGGCTAAAGTAATAGCTTGGAAGAGTGTGGAGTTAACGGGGAACTTGGGTGTGCTTTTGAGAGCGTTGCCTGAGCAACAAGTGCTCCATGTTATACGTCATCCTTGTGGGTTTGTAGACTCGTTAATTCGGGGAGAGAACAAAGGATTATTGGAAACCAAGGTTCCGGTAACGGAGGACGCGGGGCTTTTTGATTTTGCGACTCGGACTGGGGTTGCGAGGAAACTTGGAATTCGGACTTGTGATTGGCCAAAATTGAGCAAGGTGGAGCGGATGGCTTATTTTTGGCTTTGTATGAACGAGCAGGCTGCGGAGGATGCCGAGGGGATGAGTAACTGTATGCGAGTTTACTTTGATGAATTCTGCATGAAGCCGATCGAATTATCAAAGAAGATATTTGATTTTTTTGGGCTTCCGTTTACACAGCAAACAGAGAATTTTCTTTCGACTTCTTCGGTTGTATCGAAGTGGTCTAATTACTTCTCGGTATCCCGGCAAAGTGAACAAGTACCGGGGAGTTGGGTTGGAAGGCTAGAGGCGGACGACGCGAAAACGATAATCAAGATTGCGACTTCGATGCCGAGGATGGCTGCGCTGCTGGAGAGGAAGTTCTAGCCCCGTGTTTTCGACGCGGGGAATAAGCCCGAGATTTCTCTATTTTGCTTGATCGTTTTTTGATATCGGTTGAGTTGGTTTATTGAAGATGATCGATCTTTTTCGTGTTTCTTTTCCAGCGGCATTAACATCCGAGTTCTCGACGAGAGTTCCCGTCAGGTTCGGGTTTCCGCTTCCTCGCGGTTGGACGATGGAATCGCTTTCCCGTTATAGATTGAGCAGTTCACGGGGATTGGTGTTGCAATCCGACTATCGGCCTCTGTCGTATTGGCCGGATGGTACGTTGCGATGGGTTGCAGTGGATGTGTTATTGACTGGTGAGGAATTGCGTGACGGTTTGTGGTTCCGCGAGGCAACGGTTGGCAGCGAAGTTGAGGGCAAAAGCGATTGGGGTGGAGTGCGTATTGGAGAAGAGGGGCTTGTACTATTCGGGTCTGGCGAAGGTGGTGTCGGTGAGATTGGATTAAAGGGTGATATTGGATTAAAAGTTCGTGTGCGTGGGCCTTGGGGTGAGTATCAGGGGAGTGGATCGGAGTTAGGTTTAGAGACACGTCAGGGTAGGTTGAGTATCGATTTTGCTTCACGTACGACTTTTTCGGTAGGTGGGTTAGAGTCACCGATTGAGTTGAGTATTACTGGGGCGCTTTGGCTTGATGGCAGAGTGGATTTATCGGTTTGCATTTGCAACACGAACGTTGCGGAGCATCCAGGTGGGAATTGGGACTTAGGAGCGGGTGGATCGATTCAGATCGAGGACTTGACGCTAGAGCTCAAGCCTTTAGGTCTTGGCGGTGCTAAGGTGGAGCAGTTGGTTGTATGCGAGGAGGTGGGTGGAGAGTTACGAGTGGCTAAGGAATCTCTTCATCTGTTTCAGGCTTCTAGTGGTGGTAAGAATTGGAAATCGCGTACGCATATGGTTGCAGATGGGACGATACCATTGCGATTTAGTGGGTATGAGTTGAGGCTAGATCAACTTGAGGTTAGAGGGAGTCGTGCGACGCCGTACGTGGGATTGCGTTATGGGGAAGCGACTTTAGCGGTAGCTGTGCGTCGTTTTTGGGAAAATTTTCCTGTTGCAATTCGCTGTGCATCGCAAGGGATAGAGATGGGATTTTTGCCTAGGGATAGTGGGTATCTGCATGAGCTTCAGGGAGGCGAGCAGAAGACCTTTGAATTTGCGGCGTATCAGGGTCGTGTAGTTTTGGAAGATAGGCCGCTGGAGGGGTATTTGCGATTTCCTACGCCAGTGATCTCAAAGGCGTATCTAGAGAGTGTGGGTGCGTTGTTTGGTGCTGATAGTTCATTATGTTCTGTGGAGGGGAAAATCGACAGCGAGGCAAGTCGGTTGTATGAGGGGTTGGTACATCAGGCTATCGAAGGATCGGATACATTTTTTTCGAAGCGTGAAGTGATCGACGAGTACGGTTGGCGGAATTTTGGTGATGTTTATGCCGATCATGAAGCCGTATTTCACAAGGGCAACACACCGTTGATATCGCATTTGAACAATCAATACGATTGTGCCTTGGGCTTTGCGATCCAGTATTTGCGGACGGGAGACAAGAGGTGGTATGAGCAACTGATCGATCTTGCGAATCACGCTTGGGATATCGACACTTACCATACGTCGGGGGATAAACCTTCTTACAATCGCGGTTTGTTTTGGCATACCTACCATTATGCGGATGCGAGCACTGGGACTCATCGGGGTTATCCGAAATCGTTGCTTTACGAAGAGGTGATGGCTGATGGCGCGGACTTGGACTCTTTGGGAGCGACGGGTGCAAAGTTAAAGAAGGTGTACGGCAAGGGTGGGGGTCCTGCGGCTTCTCACACGTATTCAACAGGCTGGATGGCAGCTTATTATCTCACTGGAGACGAGCGTTACCGCAAGGCGGCGATCAATTCCGCAGAATATGTGATGGGATTGGAAGATGGTTCGACGACTCGATTTCGTTGGTTATCAGGTCGCCCTACGGGGTTTGCTACTTGTAGTTCGATAGGGTATTACGGTCCAGGAAGAGCTTCTTCGAATTCCATTCATGCGCTGTTGACGGGATACGAATTGACGAGGGACAGGAAGTACTTGGACATGGCGGTATATTTGATGAAACGCTGTGTGCACCCAAAGCAAGACTTGGACAGCATGGATTTGTTAAATGCGGAGTTGCGTTGGTTTTACACGATGCATTTACAAGCACAGTGTCGGATGATTGATGTTTTGGAGCAAGTTCCGGGTCAGGAGGCGAATTTGCAGTATGCGGTCGCGAGTTTGTTGCATTATGCACGATGGATGTTGGAGCATGAGCGACCGATTTTGGATCAGCCTGAGCAGTTGCAGTACCCAACGGAGACTTGGGCGGCTCAAGACTTACGCAAGTGGCATGTATTGGCGTATGCTTCTCGTTGGTGTAGTACACGGGAAGAGGGTGAGAAGATGATGGCGAAAGCGGAATGGTTTTATGATTACGTGATGAAGACTTTGGATGGATTTGAGACCAAATCGCTTTGTCGTCCGGTGGTGTTGATGTTGGGGTGTGGGTGGCAGCGTGACGGTTTGTTAAGGGACTTTGAGGCGATGTGTCCTAAGAGGTTGGATTTACCTCAGCAATGGGCTTCGCAGGAGTGGTTTATTCCTCAGCGGAGCGAAGCGATTGGACGAGCGAAAAAAATCTTGGTGATTGCTGCTGTGGGAATGCTCGTATTATTCGTTGCTGCTGCTTGGTTCGTGGTTAGAGCTCTATTGGGTTAAGTTGCTTTTTATAGGATCGCTAGTTATATGACATCAACCGAGGCAAGTTTGCAGGATAAGTTCGCAGACGATTCGGTAGTGGTCATTGTACCCGTCCGCAACGATGCGAAGCGTCTACGCGTGTTGCTTGAGTCGCTCCGAGTGCAGACTCGTTCTCATTCTTTGGTGGTAGTCGACAACGGATCGAGCGATGAGAGTGGGTCGGTTGCAGCTTCTTTTGGTGCGAAGGTCCTTGATGGGTCGGGGTTAAAGGTTGGTGCGTTGCGCAATCTGGGCGTCGCGAATTCTCAGTCAGCTTGGGTGGCTTTCTGCGATTCGGACCATGAGGTTCCGGCGGATTGGTTGCAGACAGGATTAGATGCGCTTAAACGTTATCCGGGGAAGACGGTGATCGGATCCCATTATCTACCCCCAAAGGAATCGACTTGGGTTCAGAGCGCTTGGGCGATTCATCGGTTGCGAGAGATGCAGCGTGGGGCAGAAGATACGGAGTGGTTGGGTGCTGGCAACATGTTACTACGGCGAGAGGACTTTGATTCTATCGGTGGTTTTTCGGAGAATTTAGTAGCGGCGGAAGACGTCGATTTGTGCCATCGATTGCGAGGGGCTGGTGGTCGGGTGATTTGTGATCCTGCGGTCCGCAGTTTTCATCACGGAGAGCCGAAGACGCTTGCGATTTTTTTGCGCAAGGAGTACTGGCGCGGGAGCAGTGGATTGAAGGCTTGGTTTAAGTCGGGCTGTCCGATGAGTGATATTCCGAGTTTTATTTGGCCGCTGTGGCATTTGCTTGTGCCGATCTTTTCTGTGCTGATATCGGCTTTTGTTTGGTTCAGAGGTGGTGCGGGTGCACTTTGGTTGATTGCAGGTCTACTATTTTGGTTTGCACCTGCATTTGCTTTGGCGTTAAAGAATGCAAGGCAGTATGGTGTCGTGCGTGTTATTCAACTAGCTGTCCTTTACTTCTTGTATGGATTAGCAAGAGCAGCGGCGTTGTTCAAGGGTTGGTAGTCATTGTGGGTGGTTTGGATGAGTCTTGGTCATTTTGGGATGCCGAGCGTGTGAGAAATTTGAGGATCAAGGAGGAGATCCAAGCGACTAGAAACGACCAAGTCACGGCAATGATGGAAAGATTATTGACAATCCAACTGGTTCTGTAGAGTTCTTGTCTTTGCCAATTGATGTAAGCTGAAGGCCAACCCATGGTGGACCAAAGATAAAAACAAACTGGGACGGTGGGGATCGAGTAGCAGAGAAGTGATACGAAGAAACCGGTCCAGTAGGCGCGAGCAACATGCGTTGTTTGAATCGCCATGCATAGTGAAACGCTTAGCAAGACTGGGGCTAGAAGAGTCGGGAAGAGCATTGCAGCCGAGGGCGATACGGTTGTTACCCCAATGATCATTGAACAGATTGCAGCCCACGCGAGGATTGTCGAGAAGAAGCGAGACATAGGAGAGATACCGGGTTTTGTTCGTGAATCAGAGAAGAATTGAAGGGCGCTTTGGATTTGTTTTGCGCGAAGCGTAATGAGCGCTGCGATGCAGCTAAGGAGCATGCCTGCCATCGCTAGTCGATTGATAAAGAATCCGATTCCTTCAAGCGTGCCGCTTGTGTTGCTATTCACCACTCCGGCACCGAGGAATGCGAGGGCAAGACAAACGCCGATGGAGATTGCAAGCCACTTCAGGGTGTCTTTGCGTTTATTTTCGCGTGGCTCATTATTGGATTTTACGAACTCAGCTTCGAGTTCATCGTCTTGATCGAGGGGGTGTATCTCATCGTTGCTCATAATGGTTGGCTTTGCGACTGAATGGAAGAGAGTTGGAAAACTCGCAAGTCCGAGCAATGTCTAGTATACTGAAGGATCTTCGAAGTCATCCCCGCCTTTGTGACGTTCTCTCTGGAACTTGCCATGAAATCCGATGTCTATGCTTGCATTTTGAGTCGTGAATTTGCGCCTTGGCGACGGATGTTGATATGTTTCACGTTGATGGTCGCCTGGTTTTTCCCTTGGATTCCATCTTTTCGCACGGATGGGGTTCGCATGGTGCGTACGGCGTTTGGCTCGCATAGCGATGCCTTGGAGGGAAGGGCTCTAGGATTGCTTGCCGCGCGGTGTTTGGAGTGTCATGCCGGAGGTGAGTCGGCAGGTGGATTGGATTTGCGTTCGCGAGATGGGTTGGATCGTGGGGGGGATTCTGGTGCGGTGTGGATGGAGGAGGTTGAGCAGAGTCGGTTGTGGCAAGTGATCGACAGTGGGGAGATGCCACCGAAGGTGAAGTTGACGGAAGAAGAGAAGGGCGTGTTGTTGGATTGGGTTAAGGGTGGAGCCAAGTTACCTTTGGAGCCGTTGAATCGATTGGAGCTGACCTCCGATTATCGAGCGGGGTTTGACTGGTGGGCATTTAAGCCGATTGATAAGCGAGTGGTGGAATCGGTGGATACGAGGGAGGATTTTCATGGTTTAGATGCTGCCGGAGAGCGGGTAACGATTCGCAATCGCATCGACGAGCTGGTGTATCGCAAGTTAGCGACGGAGGGATTGGTACCGAATGGGTCGGCGAGTTCTCGCGTTTTGATACGTCGCTTGTTTTTGGATTTAGTTGGGTTGCCGCCGAGTTATGAGCAGGTTCAAGCATTTGAGCGATCTCCGACGGAGGAGGCTTATGCGGCTTTGGTAGAGGAGTTGTTAGCATCACCGGCATATGGTGAGCGTTGGGCGAGACATTGGTTGGATGTGGTTCGCTATGGAGAGAGTGATGGATTTGAGAGAAATTTTCCAAGGCTCAATAGTTGGCATTACCGAGACTGGGTGATCGATGCTTTGAATCGGGACATGCCATACGATCAATTCGTGCAGATGCAGATTGCTGGGGATCAATTAGCTCAGGGGCTTGAAGGTGCATCAGCTTCGAGTTTTCTCGTCAGTGGCGTGCACAACACGGTGGTCGGTTCGAGTGATCGGATGAAGCGATTGGCAATTCAAGATGAGTTAGAGGAGAAGATCGGAACTTTATCGCAGACGTTCTTGGGGCTAACAGCGCAATGTGCTCGGTGTCACGAGCATAAGTATGATCCGATTTCCGCGGACTCTTATTATCAGTTAGCGGCGGCATTGCAGGGGGTTGGTCATGGGGAGCGAGAGATTGCAGATACGGCTGCAGAGGGACAACTTGTTGAGCTAGCTCAGCGACGACGGGAGTTGGTTGACGGGCTCAGGGAGTTAGAGGTTAGGGCTTTGGCGGGTGTAGGGGAGCGAGGTTCGACGTCGGAGCAGTTCAAGTTACCCGTGCCGGCTTATGCTTGGAATTTTGAGGGAGTGGGATTAGGTCAGCATGAGGTCTTAGATAGTGTTGCGGGTTTGCGAGCGACGCTTCATGGAAATGGGGGAGTATCGGGTGGGGTGGTGCTTGATGGCCAATCGTATTGGCAGACGGATCCGGTGGATCGGGACATGGGTGAGAAGACGCTTGCAGCTTGGGTGAGCATTGATCCATTGGATTAGTCGGGAGGTGGGGTGATCAGTTTACAGACGCTTGACGGTGTTGTATTTGATGCAGTGGTTTATGCAGAGCGCGAGCCGCGTCAGTGGATGGCCGGTAGCAATGGATTTTCTCGGTCATCATCATTCGGCGGATTGCAGGAAGAATCAGGGGTAGTGCATATTGCGATTCGGTATCGGCAAGATGGAACGATTGAGGCTTTTCGTAACGGGGAGTTGTACGGCAAGGGATATAGGACGGGATTCCAAACGTATCGAGCTGGGGAGTCTCAATTCTTGTTTGGTTTGCGGCACGGTCCGGCGGGCGGGAATCGTATGTTCCGTGGAGTGCTGCATCGTGCAGTATGTTTTCAGACGGCATTGAGCGACGAGCAGTTGCGAGAATTGGCTCGACATCGGGAATGGGAGTGGGATTTGCGGGAGGCTTGGCAGAAGCTTGGGCCGGAGGTACTAACCAAGCGTGATGCTTACCGTGCGAAGATCGTTCAGTTAGATCGGGAGATAGGTCAGGTACGTGAGGGGTCGAAGCGGAAGGTGTATACCGTGGTGTCGGGTGGTGGTATAGGTCCGACGCATGTGTTGGGACGTGGGGACATTGACAAGCCTGGTGTAGCGGTACGAGCGGGTGGGATAGTTGGATTAGGGGAAGAAGCGGATAGAGATTTTGGATTAGGAGAGCAAGCGAGTGATGGGGAGCGTCGGTTGGCTTTAGCGAAGTGGATCGCGGAGGTGAATCGCCCATTATTATCTCGTGTGATCGTCAATCGGTTGTGGCATTACCATTTTGGGAATGGGATTGTTGAGACGCCCAATGACTTTGGATTCAACGGGGGTAGGCCGAGTCATCCGGAGTTGTTGGATTACTTAGCGCACGAGTTGATGCGAGACGGAATGAAATTGAAGGGATTGCATCGTCGGATAGTGATGTCTAGTGTCTATCGGCAGAGCAGTGAGCCGAGGGAGGATGGCTTAGCGAAGGATGGGTCGAATCGTTGGTTATGGCGTTATCCGATGCGTCGGTTGGATGGCGAGACGGTGCGTGATTCGATGCTAGCGATCAGTGGATTGTTGCGTGAGGATCGCGGTGGATCAGGTTATGTGGACGTGGACTACAAAGACGTCAACGGGACGACTTATTATCATCCGAAGGTTGAGGAGCCAGCAGATTGTTTTCGAAGGACGGTTTATCGATTCAGTCCGCGGTGTGAACGTGTATCGTTGCTCGATGCGTTGGATTGTCCGGATCCATCGGCCACAGCGCCGAAGCGCGCGATGACGACCACACCGTTGCAAGCGTTGAGTTTGTTTAATAGTGGATTTATGTTTCAGATGTCTGAGGGTTTAGCCGGCGACTTGGAGGCTCGGAGGGGTGAAACGAAGGTTGAAGATTTAGTCGACACGATGTTTCAGAGAGTGTTGTTGAGGGGGCCGAGCGAGGAGGAGCGAGTTCGAGCGGTGCGATTAGTTCGCGATCACGGATTGCGTGCACTGGCTCGGGTGTTGTGGAACACCAGTGAATTTTTGGTGATGGAGTAGGGGGTAAATTTGACATGATTGACTTGAGCAAGTCGGGGATGATGGATCGGCGTGGTTGGCTGGATTGGTCTTGTCGCGGGCTTGGTGCGACGGCTTTCCTGTCGTTGCTTTCTTCGCAGCAGATGCAAGGCGGAGTGCCCGTTAGGGAGGGGAAGGCCAAGCGAGCGATTCAGATCTGTTTGGTAGGTGGTTTGAGTCATTTGGACTCGTTGGATTACAAGCCAGAGTTGGAGAAGATGCATGGTAAGACGTTGCAGACGGATGAGAAGCCGGACATTTTTTTTGGTCAGATGGGTTTGTTGCGAAAGAGCGATTGGGAGTTTCGTCCGCGAGGAGAGAGCGGATTGATGATCTCCGAGCTGTTCCCAAAGATTGCATCGCAAGCGGATCGATTGACGGTGATTCGTTCGATGGTCACCGAGTCTGCCAACCACACGCCTGCATTGTTTTTTGAGAACAGTGGTTTTGAGTTCAACGGATTCCCGTCGATGGGGAGTTGGCTTTCTTACGGGTTGGGATCGATTGCAGAAGACTTGCCAGCGTACGTTGTTTTACCGGACGGGAGAGGTGGTCCGAATGGTGGGGCATCGAATTGGTCCAATGGATTTTTGCCTGGACAGCATCAAGGGGTGTTGTTTCACAGTGGTCAGGCGCCGGTGCGAGATTTGCGGCCTGCACGGGAGATAAGTCGCGGGGAGGATGAGGCGACGATGGAGTTGGTGGAGTACATCAACAGCAAGCATCAGGCGGAGCATGCGTTGGAGGATTTGTTGCGTGCGAGGCTCGAGAGTTATGCATTGGCGGCGAGGATGCAAGGGTCGGTGCCAGCGGTAGCGGATTTGAGTCAAGAGACGCAAGCAATGCGTAGTGCGTATGGATTGGACCGTGCGGAGACGGCTGATATGGGTCAGCGTTGTTTATTGGCGAGGCGATTATTGGAGCGCGGGGTACGATTTGTTCAGTTGTATTCGGGAGGTCCGATAGCAGGTTCTCCGCGAACGAGCTGGGATGCGCACGAGAACGTCGGAGAGAATCACGCTGCGGAGGCTTTGCGAATCGATCAGCCGGTGGCGGCACTGCTGGAGGATTTGGCCGCGCGAGGGATGTTAGAAGATACGTTAGTACTGTTTACAACTGAGTTTGGAAGAACACCATTTGCGCAGTCGGCTGCGGACCAAGCGGGGCCGGGTCGAGACCACAATCGTTACGCGTTTTCTTGTTGGATGGCAGGTGCTGGTTTGCGGCCAGGGATGGCTTATGGGGAGAGTGATGCGATTGGGTGGAAGGTAGATCGCGATCCGGTCAGTTGGCATGATTTGCATGCGACGGTTTTGCATTTGTTTGGTATCGATCATGAGCAACTGACTTACTATCACAACGGGATCTACCGTCGGTTAACCAATGTGCATGGCGAGGTGATTTCAGGCGTTTTGGCCTAGCGACCTTAACGTAAACGACCGGAAGGTAAGGGGTTGCGAGGGTTGTGAGGAACGCGTTCAAATCGACGGGGCTGTAAATCGCCAATGCCGAACCCCTCCTTGTGGTGGTTTTCGAGGGTCTATTGTACAAAGCGTGCAGTAATCCATTTTCACCCTGGCCGATAACGGTCTGGTCAACCCTTGAAAAGCTTCTTAGGTTTTACGATGAGAACATGGCAAACGTTGTTTTCTGGGAAGTCTCGGTTGGGTGGATTTCGTAAGGTTGGCCGTCGGCTTGTTATGGAGTCGTTGGAGACCAGAGCGATGTTTGCCGGAGATTTCTATGTCTCTGCTCGGCATAACTTGGTCAGTCCTTCGGATGTAAACATGGACGGAAGGATTTCGCCGATCGATGCATTGGTGGTGATCGACGAGATCAATCGCGGAGGTCGTCGAGGGTTTGGTGGGGAAGGGGAGTTTGGATTGGGTTCGATGATGGCGGACACGAACAACGACGGAAGTGTTGGTCCGCTCGATGCATTGTTGGTAGTCGATACGTTGAACAAAGAGATTCGAAATCAGTTACCGACGTTGCCCCAGGGAAATGGATCGGGCAGTGGGGGTGGCGCGGGTGAGGCACCCGATGGGGTGATGGCGGTAGAAGATACGGTTGTGGTGTATGTCGGTCTGGATGCGACGAGTAAGCCGACGGTTGAAATCGATGTTTTGGTCAATGACATGGGAGAAGGATTACGGATTGTCGAAGTGAGTCCACCTGCGACAGGAACAGCGACGATTCAGCCATCGAGTGTTGACTCGAGAAACATGGTAATTGTTTATACACCGAATGAACAGGGAGCGAACTACGATCGTTTTTGGTACACGATTGAGGGTGCAGATGGGCAGCGTTCTATGAATTTCGTTTCGGTGTTATACGAATTGAAGTCGGAGGATTTTCAGGAGATCGAGTTGGTGTTGCCTTTGGAAGTAGAAGGCAAGGCGGGCGAGGAAATTGTGTTTCGGAATCCTGATTTAACGCCGATGATTCAGGTGCAGTACAACGGGTCGCAGCGAGCGCACGCAGGAGTATATGTTTCTTGGGCTTTTCCGGAGGGATACTACGTAGGTCAGCGTTTTGTCGGTGAGTTGCAGACTACGGCAACGACATCGGAAGCGATGTTGTATCGAACGGCTGGTGGGAATGCTTGGATCTACGGAGAGCTCGAGGACGTGAATCGCATCTTGGCCAATTTGCGTTATGTTCCGGCCCCTGGGTATTCTGCACCGGAAGGGATTGGGTTAAATGTTTATGCTTCGGTTTCGAATGCAATTGGTATTCGACTAGGGAGCCAGTTCGGTTCGACGCAGGTGAAGGTGATCGATGCGTTGGTGGATGTTTCTCCGCGAGCGATTGATGATTTCTTTACAGTGGCCAGAGATTCGGATTGGGTGTTATTGGATGTGTTGGCCAATGACTTGTTGCGTGGGGATGCTGCGTCGAGCCTGACCGTGGAGATTACACCGGCGGAGCATACGGACTCGGCGATTGCTTGGGATGCGTCAGCGCGAAAGGTGCGATTCCGACCGGGGATTTATACACCTCGCTTTGGAGATCAGTTCGCTTACACTCTGCGGAACTCTGAAGGGAGAGCTTCGCTGGGTGTGGTGACTGTAATCTTTGAGTAGATTGCTTACTGTGTTTTGCGAATGTGAAGATACTCGACGAGTTGTCGAACGGATTCGACATCAAGAATTTCATCGTCGATTTTGATCCCGAAGCGTTTTTCGAGTTCGAAGGTCATTTCAGCCATGGCGACGGAGTCGATACCGATCATGGCGAGAGAGTCATCGGGATGGGGTTTGCTGCCGACGACCTTCGTCAGGTATTCCATGACTTGGGCTTGGGTTTCCTCAATAGTTTCCATGGCATCCGAGCAAGGGAAGGTCGGTTAGTCGTTAGCTAGCAATCACGTTGGAGGTGGATTGCTTTTTTGGATCAGTGAGTGTCGCTGATCGAAGGGGGTACGATACCGGGAAAGTGGTGAAAGAATCAAGCCCTGGTTGGAGAAGATTAGGCTAGGAGTTTTGCGCAGACTTTTCCTTCGTTTTGGGTTGCGCGTTCGGGTCGGCCTTGGTGTGGGTAGACGAGTTTCCAGTGATCGATACCGATCAGGTGCAGGATGGTGGCGTGCAGGTCATGGATATGGAGTCGGTCATCGACGGCGTGGAGGCCAATTTCGTCGGTTGAGCCGATAGTTTGGCCGCCGCGAACCCCGCCGCCTGCGAACCACATGGTGAAACCGTTGGGGTTATGGTCTCTTCCGTCTCCTTTTTCGCTCATGGGTGTACGGCCGAATTCGCCGCCCCAGATGACGAGGGTGGAGTCGAGTAGTCCGCGTTGTTTCAGGTCGGTTAGTAGTCCGGCGATGGGTCGGTCGGAGGACTTGCACAGTGTTGAGTGGTTTTTCTCAATGCCTGCGTGAGCATCCCATCGGCTACCGGCGCCGTGATAGAGTTGGATAAATCGAACACCTCGTTCGACGAGACGTCGTGCGAGGAGGCATTGTTTTCCGAAGGTGTGAGTTTCTTTTTCGTCGATGCCGTAGAGTTGCAGGGTGGAGTGTGATTCTTGGGTTAGATCGACAGCTTCGGGTGCTTGGGATTGCATTCGGTATGCGAGTTCGTAGGCGCGGATGCGCGCATCGAGTTCGGAGTCGATGGTTCGGGTGCTTTGGTGTTGTCGGTTGAGTGCATCGATCAAGCGGCGTTTAGGATTGGGTGTAAGAGCGCGATCGGCGGGAGGGTTAAGGTGGCGAATGGGTTCGTTTCCTCCCTGTAGTGCGGTGCCTTGGTAGGTTGCGGGCATGAAGCCTGCGCTCCAGTTGCGTGGACCGTTGATTACTTTTCCTGGTTCGTCTTCCATGACGACGAATGCAGGGAGGGATTCGTTTTCGGTACCAAGACCGTATGTGGCCCAAGCACCGAGGCTTGGTCTACCGCCGAAGATGGAACCCGAGTTCATTTGACAAACGCCGTTGGAGTGGTTCAGACCGTTTCCCCAGCAGGAACGAACGACGGCGAGATCATCGGCATGTTGTGCGGTATGGGGTAGCCAGTCGGAGACCCAGGTGCCGGACTGTCCGTATTGCTTCCAACTCCTTTTGCTCGGCATGAGTGGAGCGTTGTATTCACCCATGGGCGTGATGACGGGTTTGAAGCTAGGGGGTAGGGGTTGACCAGCGAGCGATTGGAGTTTGGGTTTGGGGTCAAATAGGTCGATATGGCTTGGGCCACCTTCCATGAACAGGAAGATCACGCTTTTGGCTTTGGCTTGATGATGGGGTTTACCTGTGTGTTGTGTTGTGGTTTGGATTTGATCTGCATTGGCTTGTTGTTGGCTGGCTTGTTGCAGGATGGCTTCTAGGGCGAGCAGACCGAATCCATTGCCAGCGCGTTGCAGCATCGTACGGCGATCGAAGTAGCTTGGTTGGTGATTTGAGCTCATGCTGATTGGTCTAGTTTGTTTTATTCGATGTACAGGAAGCTATTGGTATTTAGCAGTGCGTGGGCTACTTCTCGCCACGAGTGCAGGTCACTGATGGAGGGTTCGGAAGTTTTGAGGGATTCGATCAAATCGAGGACCCATCGTTGTTCGTCTGGAGAAGGGTTTCTTAGCAAGACGCGTTCGAATGCTACTTGTAGGCGTTCGGAGTCTTGCGAGTAGTTTTCGGTTAGAAGTTTTGCGAGTTCATCGGCCCGGTCGAGCATCCAGGGGGAGTTTGTAAGTACGAGGGCTTGAAGGGGTGTGGTGGTTCTGTTTCGAATGGCGACGGAGGAGCTACCATCGGGAGCGTCGAAGGAGGCGAGGAACTGGTGGGGTGCATTTCTTAGGATACGTTGATAGATTGAGCGTCGGTGGGAGTCTTTGGAGTCCGAGGGGCCACCGGAACGCGGATCGAGGGTACCGACGACTTGGAGGATTGAGTCACGTATTTGTTCAGCGTCCATGCGTCGTGGGGTGAATCGCCATAGGAGAGTATTGTCGCTATCGATTGTGTAGGCCTGGGTCCATTGCTCTGGGTAGCTTGATTGTTTGTACGTATCGGAGGTGACGATAAGTCGGTGGAGGGCTTTGAGGCGTCCTTCATTATCGATGAGTTGTGAGGCGAGGAAGTCGAGTAGTTCACGGTGGCTTGGGGGGGATCCGAGGCGTCCGAAGTCGCTTGCGTTTGCTACGAGTCCTTTTCCGAAGTGGTGTTGCCAGATTCGGTTAGCGAGGACTCTCCAAGACATGGGGTTTTGTTCAGAGGTGATCCATCGAGCTAGAGCGGTACGTTGTCCTGTGGATTCGGAGGTGGGAGTGGTTTGAAGGAGGGAGTGGAGTGATGTTTCGAGAACGGTAGGTACACCGGGTACGATGACTGGGTGATCGGATTTTCCGGGTCGGTGGATTCCGGTGGGGTGTTTGGTTCCATCGCGAACGGTGAGAGCCATTTCTGGTTGTTTGGGGCGATTTTTAAGAAGCTCATCCCATTGTGTCTTTAGTTCTTTCCATTGAGCGAGTTGATCACCTTGGAGTTTTTTGGCGAAGTCGATGCCTTTGTCTTCGCGTTCGATTTGCAGGTAGGCGAGGATTGCGATGGCGCGTTCGTTTGCGGGACGGTCGGGTTCAGGCATTCTTAGGATTGGTCGAACATCGGGTGGGAATTTTTCGATACCTGATTGCAGGGCTTGTTCTCTTATTGGTTGTTCGAGGGTTTGCATCGCTTCTTGAACGCTCTTCGCGGAAGCTTGCCAGTTGGCTTCTTCGGTGAGCCATCGTTGATAGTCTTGTTGATCGGCGGGGATATCGTAGCGTGGTTCGATGGGTGCGAAGAAGGCTTGGAGTTGATAGTAATCTTGTTGGAGGATGGGATCGAATTTGTGATCGTGGCATCGAGCGCAAGAGAAGCCCATCCCGAGGAAGACTTCGCCGGTGACATCGGTCAAGTCATTGAGGATGTTGTCCCATTGGGTACGGACGTCTCGTTGGTTGTATTCATAGATCCAGTGGCGTAAGAATCCTGTGGCAGCGTTGGTGCGATTGGAGTGAGGAGCAATTTCATCGCCTGCGAGTTGTTCGAGTACAAATTGGCTATAGGGTATATCTTCGTTGAAGGCTTGGATGACGTAGTCGCGATAGCGGTAGGCGGTGGGGCGAAAATCGTCTTGTTTGTATCCATCGGATTCAGCGAATCGGACGAGGTCGAGCCAGTAACGGGCCCAGCGTTCACCGTAGCGTGGGTCTTGGAGGAGTTGATCGACGAGTTGTTCGTAGGAGATTGCGTTATCGCTTATGCGTTGCAATTCTTCGGGGGTAGGTGGGAGTCCAAGAAGGTCAAGGTAGAGGCGTCGTGCGAGAGTATTCAGGGGGGCGTTGGGACTGATGGAGAGATTTTTTTCGGTGAGTTTTTGTTGGATGAATGCGTCGATGGGATGGGAGTGGTTGGAAGGAGGAGGTTGGATGGGTTCAATGGGTTGGAAGAACCAGTACTGGCGGTCTTCGGGGGTGATCGACTCTGTAGCGTTTTTGGGGGTTAATTCGTTTGCGTATTGGGGCCAGGGGGCACCATCGCGTACCCAGGTTTCGATGGCAGCAATTTGTTCATCGGAGAGTTTGCGGTTCGGTGGCATTTCGGGGCCGAGGTGTTTGACGGCTTGCAAGAGCAAGCTATCGGACCAATTCGGATCGATTAGGGGTCCTGAATCGCCGCCTTGGAGGAAAGATTCGGGACGGTCGAGTCTTAGGGATGCTTCGGTTTTATCTGGTCCGTGGCAGGACAAGCAGTGTTCGACGAGGATGGGGCGAATTGCGTTTTCGAAATGTTTTGTGTTGTTTTCGGGTGGGGTGGCAGTTGATTGCGCAGGAAGTGGGGTTTGCGCGGGTAGCGAGTTATAGATTAGCGAGTTAGCGAGGAGAGCGAAGCACAATAGGGCTCGCAACGCGGAGCAGAGACGAGTGGTCGTTGCTGGGAGGCTGTGCATGATCGATAGGCTGTTGGTTTTCGGTTTTGGGTCGGTGGTTCTAACCAAGTCCAGATTTTCGGGGCGGAGGCTTGGAAGGGAACTTCGGTTTTAGCATACTCGATTCAGGGTTGAAATTGCGTTTTTCGAGTCTGTTTTTTCAATTCGAGTCGCTAGATCCTACTCGTAGGGACTGGCGTTCGGTGCGATAATTAGGGGGCTTGGTTTCGGCGTTTTTGGAAAAGATGCATTTGTCGCGTGGCTTGGCAACTTCGCTCCTAGATTTGATCAACCTATGTGTTGGGCTTACATCATGGAGTGGCATCATGGAGTGGACTGACACACAAACTACTTAAAGAAAGAACATAGACGATGGTTATGCAGAGCGATGGGTGGTTATCTGGGTTTCGAAGAAGACTTGGATTGGTGTTGGTTTTGGGTTTCAGTGGTGTGTTTTGCGGGGGTTTTGAGGTTGGATACGCGGATGAGAATCCGGTGGGAGCGGCGGTAAAAGAAGGGGAACGCAAGCCGGCGGAGGCGCGGATTTATACAGACATTTCGTATTTGGCTTCGGATGATCTTCGGGGTCGCTCTGCGGAGACTCCGGGATTGAAGTTGGCTTCTGAGTACATTGCCAAGCGTTATGCGGAGTTAGGATTAACAACGGACTTGTTTGATGGTCAGCCGTTTCAGTATTTTGAGATCAACGGCAATCCGGGTACGAGTACTGAGAGCAATCAGTTGGTGGTAACGAAGGGGGATGGTACGCAGAGTGCGTTGGTGTTGGGGGAAACCTTTCAGCCACAGGCTTTGGGGTCGAATGGTGAGGTAAGTGGCGGGTTGGTGTTTGTTGGGTATGGGATTACGGCGGAGGAAGAGAACTTCAAGTATGACGATTATGCGGGACTTGATGTAACGGGTAAGGTTGTGGTGGTGATCCGCAAGCAGCCCAAGCCGGCCGAGGGGGTGAGCGGCCCGTTTGCGGGTCCTCAACCGAGTCAATACGCTTTTTTTACCAGTAAGGTTGCCAATGCAGCGAAGCATGGTGCAGCGGCGTTGGTTCTAATTAATGACGCGGGTTCTGAGAGTGAGAATCCTGGAGCTTTGTTGCCTGTGACGGGAGCAGGCAACAGTGGTGACGGTCCGAAGGTTCCTACTTTTTTTGTCTCTCGATCAGAAGTTGAGCAGTGGTTGAAGGAATCGGGCAAAGAGTTGGAGGAGATTGAATCGAACATCAATCAGACGCTTGAGCCACAGTCCTTCGAGATGGTTGGATGGAAAGCGGAGGGGAAAGCGGACGTATCTCGACGCAAGATTCCATCGATGAACGTGTTGGGATTGTTGCCTGGAAGTGGCGAGTTGGCAGAAGAGGTTGTGGTGGTCGGCGCGCACTTTGATCACGTCGGGATGGGTGGTGCGGGATCGTTGGCTCCTGGAACTTATGAAATTCACAATGGTGCGGACGACAATGCATCTGGCACGGTTGGATTGTTGGAGACAGCGCGTCGGATGGTGGAGTGGTCTCGTGAGTTTCCGGCGGACAAGCCACGGCGCAGTATTTTGTTTATTACTTTTAGCGCTGAGGAATTGGGGCTTATTGGTAGTGAGTACTACGTGAACCATCCACGATTTGATTTGGCGAAGACGGTTGCGATGTTGAATTTGGATATGGTGGGTCGGGTAACGGACAACGTGCTGACTGTTTATGGGACGGGGACAGCGGTTGAGTTTGATGACTTGTTGACTCGTTCGAATGAGAAGTTGGGGTTTGAGCTCAAGCGACAGCCGGAGGGGGTTGGTCCTAGCGATCACCAATCGTTCTTTTTGAAGGGCATTCCGGTTTACCATTTCTTTTCCGGCTTTCACCCCGATTACCATCGCCCCAGCGATGACTTTGACAAGATCAACGTTGAAGGGATTTCGCGGATTGTGGACATAGTGGCTTACATGACTCAGAACATTGCATCGGAACCAAAGCGTCCGACTTTTTTGAAGAGTGCGACGACGAAGGTTCGTTTAGGAGTTCGAATCAAGCAATCCGAGCCGGGGTTGGTTGTGGATCGGGTGATGCCTGGTGGTTGGGCGAAGAAGGCGGGGATTTTACCGGATGATAAAATTTTGAAGATTGGAGATCGAGCTGTTTCGAACCGTGAGGAGATGGATTCGGCTTTGGAGTCATTTAAACCTGGGGATGACATGCAGGTGGAGATCAAGCGAGGTGAGGAGACGGTTACGGTTCACGCGCAGATAGGAACTTAGTGTGTTCTGATTGATTAAGGGTTACAGAGAAGTGGCATAGAGATTTTTGAGCCCGCTTCGCGCGCGTCGCGGGCTAAAGTAGGGTATGTGCAGCGGTCCCCGCCTAAACAATCATCTGCCTCCAAGACTCCACTTCATTGAAGGCGTCGAAATATCGATTTGACGTTATTGAGCTCTTGCTTTGCGGCTCAAAGAGTAGGATCGTCGAATTTGATATTCAGGGTGGGGATTCCGTTTTTCAGGGCCCAGATTGCGGCTGCGGTGCGATCGCTGGCTTGGAGTTTTCGCAAGACGTTCTGAACGTGTTCTTTGACTGTCTCTAAGCTGATATTTAGAGACTTGCTGATTTCACGATTGCTCAATCCGAGGGAAAGGTGGATTAGGATTCTGTGTTCTTGTTTAGTTAAAGGGATCATTAAGTCGTCTGAGGGCTTATGATACATTTTTAAGAACATCTTCGCTTGATCGACGACCGAGTTATTGGGACGTTCTTGCAAAGCCAAAGCGTTGAGAACATCGATGAGTCGCCTTACGGGCGACCGTTTTGAAACGTAATCCCAAGCATCGAGGATACTAGCGCGTGCGACGTGTGTTGGGTTTTCGTCGTAGGTATAGACTATGACTTTTGTATTCGGGAAGGCTTGAAGGTGTTCGTCGAAGTACTCAATGGTGTCGATTCCAGCGACACGGATTTCAGCGATCAGAACATCGATGGAATGTTCATTGAGGTAATCTGAAAGAGATTCGAGATTAGGAAGTTCGGAGATGATTTGATGATTCGTCTCGGAGATCGCTTGTTGGATACCGAGTTTGCATAGATGGTTATCATCTATGCAACAGATGCGCAGCGACATGGCGGGACCTACAACAGCCGGTGGGGCTTAACAATCGATGAGGAGGATGAGGAGTGGGACGAGTGGTCAGGAGTGGGATGAGGAGTGAGTTGAAACAAAGCGGTGGGATATGAGCTTGTTTGTCTATCACATCGTGAGGCTTTTGGATAAGCGACATCACGTGTTGGGGGAAAGGCGACACGAAGCAACAGTTTAGCAGAGGGGAAGAGGGATCGCCGGGAACTTGTTACACTTTTTTAAGGTAATTTCGGGGTGGCCGAGAGGGTTTTTAAGTTTGCTTTGAGTTGTAAATTGGAGGCTTGGGAGAGTTTTACAAGGAGTTCTTCGAGCGATAGGTTTTGGAAGGACACATCGATTTCCCGTCGAGCGAGTTGTTCAGGCAGGTCATTCGCGTCGAGTTCGAGTCCAAGTTGCTGGCTTAGATTTTCGAGAATACGCAGAGTTTCTCCGCGATATCGGCCCGAGAAGCGTCTGGAAGCTGGGTTGTTTGTGGTGGGATTCCGCTTTTGCGGGGGTGGTGCGAGAGAGCTTACGAGTTCTCGATGGGCAGCGACGGGTGCAAGGATATCCCAAGCTTCGTTGGCATTTCCTGGTTTTCGTTCGGCGAACCGTTGTACGGATGCATTGGGCCAGCGTTCCCGCCAGGCTTGCCAAGCCGTTTTACCGATTTTGGGAATTTCGGAGGAGTACTGAAAGTTCACGCTCGGCGGATGTGGTTGGTTAGCGAAGGATTCAAGTAGCGGGGTGATGGTGGGTGGGTTGGTGGTGTTGACAAGGAGTTGTTGGTCGAAGCCACTTAGCAGGAGTGTCGCGATAGCGGCGTGGTTGGTTTGTTGGAGTTGGAAGGCTCTCCATATATCTGGTGTTGTTTCGAGTAGGGGCGATGAAGCTGGGGGAGGTAGTCGCGAGGATTGCAGAAAGGTATTCCAGATAGTTTGCGTATCGGTGCCATCACTCCAGGAGATACCATCTTTCAGTGGAGTGCGTAGGGTTGGATTGGGTGCTAAGAAGTTTAGCCAGTAGGCCCATTCAATTGCGGTTGCTGTTTCTTTAGGTACGATTGCGACCCATCGATCAACGATAGCAACTTCTGAGTTGAGTTCGTTTGCAACGGAGTGGATCAGGGATTCGATGGTGGAGTTTTCGGGGACAGTAAGTTTCAGTGTTACGTCGCTGGGGATACGTCGATCGAGCCATATAGGAACGAGGTCTTTTGTGTTAGAGATCGATAGCCAATCGAGGAGAGGCAAGTCGATTGTCGAGCCGGCATCTGTAGCGATTGACCGTAGCTGGCTAGTGAGCGCGATGGCTTGGGGAGTTCGATAGGGGTGTGTTGGAGGTGTTTGTCCGAGGGTGAAAGTGGATGAGAGGTAAGCGCACAAGAGTGCTATTGCACAAATCCATCGAGGTGCGTGGAGCTTGAAGTGATCGAGGGCAATGCCGTGCGTGTGAATGATTGGTGGTGCGTTGAAAGTCAAGCGTATAGTTCTACTTTTTTAGGATTCGTGGATGTAGATTGCGAAGTGGTTTGCGGTGATTACAGTGGAGGAATACTCGATTGAATTCAGAGAGTTATCTATGAGAACACCACACTCCAATTTGACGCCCAAGTTGGTTACATTCTATCGCGAGCGGCAGGCTCTGGGGAATCTGGCTACATCCATTGTGGCAGAGTATTACAGCGCGCATACGTTATGTCGGTTGGTGCATGCGAGGGATGGTGAGAGTCGTCAGGCAGCAATTTGGGGATTGGGACTGATTGGTGAGCAATCGGAATACTACTTTCTCGGGCCTTGGTTGCGGGCGGATTGGTGTGGGGTGAGATTGGAGGCGGATCGGTCGCGGACTGCGATTTTGCAGAGGGTACGTTGTAGCTGGCATCAGGATTACGCGCAGCGGATAGAAGACTCGATGGCGGAGGAGAATTGGGGGTTAGCTAGGCGGATGGCCGATCAGTTGGTTCGCAAGCATGCTGAGCACCCGGAAGCTTGGTTATTGCGGATCGTGACTCGGTTGTGCACTTCGCAGATTTCGGGAGCGATGGACGATTGTTGTTTCTTGTTATCGTTCGATCGGGAATGCTATCGGGCTTTGGTACTGCTCGGGCAGTGCTATTGGCTGCTAGATCGCCGTTTGCCAGCGAAGGAGTGTTTTTTGGAGGCCGCGAGAATTTATCCGGAGTGCCGAGTTGCGGTTGAGACCCTTTCGCAATGAGTTGGTGCAGGGGGGGGTTAGCGGACTGCCGCACCATTTGGAGTTCCCGAGTTTTGGTTCGCGATCGATGGGTTGGGGGTAGAGTAGGGGGATGGTTGTTCGACGGAGGTGAACTCGGCCCAGATGGGGTTATGGTCTGAGACTTTTAGGGCATCGTCGACGGAGATTCCGAAGATCTTTGTCATTTCCAGAACACCGGCGCGTCCGGTGAACTCATTGGTTGGCCCGCGATCGAAGAGGATATTGTCGTAGATTTCGGTGCGTCTTGTGTTTGTGGGTTGATCGTTGATGACCCAATAGATTCCGGGGACTTGAGCGAGGTTCCCAAATTTTGAGGGTGCAGCGTTTAGGTCGCCGAGCATCATTACGTCGTCTTCGCGCGCGGTGGCCCATTCGTATTCACGCACTGCGGCGAGGACGGTATGCATGACGGGGAGTTCTTGTTTGACTTCTCCGGGATCCGTATGGATATTCATCAGAGAGAACGTGAAGGGAGGGTATCCTGGTGGGACGCGGGTAGCGAAGCGACCGACGAGAGGTTCTCTGTGGAGTAGGTCGGCGGTGTCGCTCACGGTGTAGCTGGCGCTAGGGCTCGAGAGGATGCGGGTGGTATCGTAGACGTAGCAGTATTGTTCTTTGGAGTTGGAGCGGCCCAAGCGAGGTCCGAGGATAAAGTCGTAGCGAGCTCCTTGGGAGTTAACCAGTTCGATCAGTCGGGGGAGGACAGTCTGTTCCATAGCGCGGACTTCTTGGATGGCTGTGACATCAAAGAGTCGAAGGATTTCGACAATCCGTTGGACGACGATAGGGTCAGAGACTTTTTTTTCCCCGAAAGCTTGGATATTGAAGCTTGCGACGAGCGTATTTTGTGGGGTGCGTTTTGGGAGAGGAGCCGAGGTGGTGGATTGATCTGCGGGGCGGAAGGAGGTTCGTTGCAGGGGGCGGGAGCTGTAGGGTTGTTGGGCGGCGGGATTGTTGGGTAGTACTTCGTTGGTTTCGGTTGGGATGGATTCGATGAGATCGCAACCAGATAGGGAAAGGACGCAGAGGACAAGGACGCAGAGGCGGACCAAGGGTAGGGATGGGTGTAGAAGCCTGGTGCAGCGGTTCGGGTACGAGTTTGCGACCATCCCACGCCTCCTTGCTTGGGAAACCTAAAACAATCATTCGGATTACCATGTAAGTTCGTGCGCAGTGAGCCTTTGGAGGAGAACTAATGGGGGAAGATGTGTTCCGCCCATTGCGTGAACTTTGGTAGAAGAGAACGTGTAGCGTGTTGGGGTGTTTGAGCACAACACAGGATTTTGCGATTTTGGGGGTGGTGGTGATGCGGGTTGATCTGTTGATAACTGAGATTGAGACGGGAGGTGCGGAGCGTTGCTGTGCGGAGTTAGCGATTTATTTGGCGCGTCGAGGGGCGCAAGTGCGAGTGATTTCGGTGGGGCCAGCGCCGTTGGATAGTGCAGAGGGGCAAGCGAAGGGTGTGTTGTGGCGTCGGTTGCAGGAGGTTGCGGGCGAGTTGCGAGCGTCGGGGGGGGTGGGGAATTAGAAATTCACTTTTTAAATGCTAGCAAGCCTTGGCAATGGTTTCGCGCGAAGCGGGGATTGGAGCGTTTATTGCGGGAGCGTCGGCCGGAGGTGGCTCAGGGGTTTTTATGGCATGCGAATGTGTTGGGAGGTGTGGTTTATGGGGGTGCTGGGGTTAGTTGGGTGGCTGGGGTTAGGGTGGTCGAGCCGAGGCGTTGGCGAGCGTGGTTTGCAAGATTTTGGCATCGGCCGGCGCGGAGGGTGGTATGTGTGAGCGAGGAAGTTGCGGCTTGGAGTGCGCGAAATGAGGGGGTGCCGTTGGAGAAGTTGATGGTGATCCCCAATGGGATTGAGTTGCCAGAGAGGCAGAAGGAGTGGGGAGTGGGTGGCGGGGGGCGATTGTTGTTTGTTGGGAGGTTGGAGTATCAGAAGGGGGTTGATATTTTGCTTCGGGAGGTGGAGCGGATATTGGGTGAGTTACCTGATTATCGTTTGATATTGGTGGGTCAGGGTTCGTGGCGTGGGGCTTGGGAGCGATGGCGGGAGGGATCCGTTTATCGAGAACGGGTGGATGTAATGGGGAAGCGGGGGGATGTCTTGGAGTGGATGCGGGGTTCTGATTTGTTGTTGTTACCAACTCGTTATGAGGGGATGCCCAACGTGGTTTTGGAGGCGATGGCGGTGGGGATACCGGTAGCGACGTTGCGGGTTGAGGGGGTCAGAGCGCTTTTGGGTGAGGGTGTCGAAGAGCAGAGTGTGGAGCGTGAAGATTGGGAGGGTTGGGTGCGAATGGTTATCGACCTTGGGCTCGATCGCGATACACTACAGAGGTTGGGGGGAGCGAATCGTCGTCGGGTAGCCGAGCATTTTGCGTTATCTCGTCAGTTGGCCAAATACGAAACTTTATATCGAGAACTTGCGTGTCGCTCTTAAACATCTTTCGAATAGCAATCGCAGCGCTTGGTAAGAACAAGATGCGTGCGGGGTTGACGATCTTGGGGGTTGTCATTGGGATTGCTGCTGTGACGGCGATGGTATCGATTGGTACGAGTGCCAGTGAGTTGGTGCAGGGGGAGTTCAAGAATCTTGGTACGAACGTGATTGTGATATCGCCTGGGAGTCGTCAGGCGCGGGGAGCGAGATCTGGACAGGTTCCTTCGTTGACTGTGGGGGATGTGCAAGCGATATCGAAGGAGTGTCCGAGTGTTTTAGCTGCGAGTCCGATAGTGGGTGCGGCGGGTCAGATTATCAGTGGCAACAACAATTGGCGTCCGCGAGAGTTGGTGGGTGTAGGGGCAGATTACTTATTGGTGCGAAACTGGCAGATGTCTTCGGGTAATTTCTTTGCGGAGGGTGACATCAACAACTCGAACAAGGTGTGTGTGGTGGGTGCGACGGTGGTGAAGAAGTTGTTTCAGACCGCCAATCCGCTTGGACAGACGATAAGGATCAAAAACATCCCGTTTGAGATTGTGGGTGTGTTAGCGAGCAAGGGGGCGAACATTGTCGGGGACGATCAAGACGACGTTGTTTTGATGCCGTTTACGACGGTGCGCAAGCGGTTGCAGGGATCGAATTTCAACAATGTGGATGTGGCATTGGCATCGGCTCGTTCGACGGAGTTGATGGGGGTAGCGGAGCAAGAGATACGATCGTTGATGATGGATCGGCATCGCATCTCGATGGGGCAGCCTCCGGATTTTGAGGTTGCGAACACTACGGAGATAGCGAGTGCATTTGGGATAGTCACGGGGACATTGACAGCGATGTTAGCTTCGATTGCGGGGATATCGTTGGTGGTAGGTGGTGTTGGGATTATGAACATCATGTTGGTATCGGTGACGGAGCGGACTCGTGAGATTGGGATTCGGATGGCGGTTGGTGCGAGGCCGCAGGATATTTTGATGCAGTTTTTGGTGGAGGCGATGGTTTTATCGTTGGTAGGGGGAGCGATTGGGGTGACGTTTGGGATATTGGGATCGGTGGGGTTGACGATGGCGATCAATGCGCTTTCTTCGGGGCGTGATTGGCCGATCATTGTCAATCAGTGGGCTGCTTTGGTCAGTTTGATTTTTTCGGCTTGTGTTGGGGTAGGATTTGGTTTCTACCCGGCATGGAGGGCCAGTCGGCTCGATCCGATCGATGCGTTGCGGTACGAATAGAGGTTTTTTGTAAATTCCTTCGCGAATCTGTCGATTTCCTTCCCACGAAAACAAAAATATGATCATCATTTTCGTGGTCGGGCATTTGTCCTTTGTCCGAACTTAGCCTCTCCTCCTTTTCCGATGCTGATAGTGTGAACGACGAAGAAGAACTCATTGAGCTGGCCTTGGCCGGAAAAAGCTCAGCCTTTGAGACGTTGGTCATCCGATATCAGGACCGACTCTACACGGCGATGATCAGTATTGTTGGCAGTGCCGACGAGGCTGAGGACGTTGTCCAGGAGGCTTTTATTCAGGCTTATTTGAAGCTTGATACGTTCCAGCGCAACAGCCGTTTCTTCACTTGGCTATATCGGATCGCGTTTAATTACGCGTTGGCGCGTCGCCGAAGGCGGAAGAATCATCAGTCGTTGGAGCAAGCGAGGGAGAATACGGGAGTAGACCCGGCTTTTGAGGGTGACACGCCGGATACGCGGATGACGCGTACGGAGGACATTCAGTTGGTGCATCGCGCGTTGGCGGTGTTATCTCAGGACCATCGCTCGATCTTGGTTTTACGAGAGATGGAGGATTTGTCGTATGAAGACATTGCTGAGGCTTTAGATATTTCGATCGGTACGGTGCGATCGCGGTTGAATCGAGCGCGAGCGGCGTTGAAGCAGCAGTTAGAGAAGTTTCCTGAGTGGAATCCTAGCGAGTAGTTCCACGGCATCGGGATCTTGAAGAATCGTTGCACTGCAACTAGATTTCCGTGTGGGGGATTCCCACCGCTACGATTTCTCTAGACCTGTACTGTAGGACTTGTGCCATGCAAAGTTGGAAAAAGCCTTTGTTGGGATTCGCGTTGGTTGTGGGATATGTTTCTGGGGGGGGGGCTTTGGCAACGGCGCAGGAAGAGCAATCGAAGGGGGCATCTGCGGGAGTTGCGCAAGAGTCGAAAGAGGGTGATTCGAGCAAGGTACAGTGGAAGAAGTTGTTGCCCGAAAAGGGGCTTGATGGGTGGGAGAGCACGAATTTTGGTGGAGAGGGTGGGGTGAAGATCGAGGATGGCGTTTTGACGATGGAGCGAGGGGAGCCGTTGACAGGGGTGACGAAGTTAGGGAAGGACTTTCCGACGGAGAACTTTGAGATGCGTTGGTCTGCGCAACGAGTGGAAGGGTCAGACTTTTTTGCAGGAGTCACGTTTCCGGTTGGCAAGGAGTATTGTTCATTGATCGCTGGTGGATGGGGTGGTGGGTTGGTGGGGATCAGTAGCATTGACGGGAACGATGCGAGTGAGAATGAGACGGCGAGTTACCGTAACTTCAAAAATGAGCAGTGGTATCGTTTCCGGGTGCGGGTTGATGCTCAGAACATCACGGTGTGGTTGGATGAAGAGCAGATTTTGGAAGTACCGCGTGGGAGTCGAAAGTTTTCGGTTCGTGCGGAGGTGATGCGTTCGAGACCTTTGGGATATTGTGTTTTTCAGTCAAAGGTTTCGGTCAAGGATTGGGAGTATCGGACGTTGGAGGGGGTTGGTAAGTAATCGTATTAACTTGTTAGGGAGTTCGCGATGGTGCAAGGGATGCGCAGGACGCCGGTTGCTTTGTTGAATCTGACTTCGCAACCGGCGCGCACGTTTGCGTGTGTATTAGGGGTTTCCTTTGCGCTGTTGTTGATCTTCATGCAATTGGGATTTCGCGGGGCGGTTGGCAACACAGCGAACATTGTGTTGGGGAAGATGGAGGGGGATTTGGTGATGCGGTCACCGGACTACGTCCATTTGTATGAGCCCAGGACGATTGATCGAGGGTGGATGCGGTTGGTGCAATCGCATCCGATGGTGGAACGAGTCGATCCGTTTTTCATCATGTTGATGCGATGGCAAAACGGGACTCGTCCTGAAGGCTGTAGCAATGCGCCACCGGATGGTTCGTTTCGAACGGTGGGGATGATGGGGGTGGAAGTTGATCATTGTGTATTGGCTGTTCCAGAGATTCTTGGGCAGCTGGACAAGTTGAAGAGTCCGGATGCATTGTTGGTCGATCGTGCGACGCGAGCGGAGTATGGTCCGAGGGATTGTCGAGCTTTTTCTGACGCAGATGTGGGTCAGACAGTGGAGTTAGGGAATCGAACGACCCGGATCGACGGACATTTTCAGCTTGGGACCGGTTTGGCGACGAATGGTGCGGTGTTGTTAAGCGACGTAGGATATGCGTATCGCAGTGGAGTGGATACACGTCAGAGGGCTTCGTTGGGTTTGATACGGCTCAAGCCTGGGGTCAGTGCGGAGCAGGCCAAAGTTGAGCTTGTGCGATGGCTACAGGAGAAGGATGTTCGGGGGATGCAGGAGTTGCAGATTCTGACGATGGGAGAGCAGTTGCGATGGGAGCGGGCACGTTGGTTGCGGGAGACGCCGATTGGGATGATTTTTACGATGGGTGTTGTATTGTCTTTTATTATTGGAGCGGCGATTGTCTATATGATTTTGGCGAATGATGTCGCAAATCGGCTTGCGGAGTACGCGACACTGAAGGCGATGGGATATAGTCAGTCGGCGTTAGCGAGGATTGTGATTGTGCAGTCTTGGTTGTTAGCGTTATTGAGTTATTTGCCTGCGTTTGGTGTTGCGATGTTGCTTTATCAGATCACGGCGAGTTTATCGAAGATCCCCACGTCGATGACATGGGAGCGATGCATTGGTGTACTGGGATTGGCGTTATTGATGTGCACGGTTTCGGGGGGAATGGCGATGTTAAAGCTTTGGAAGGCCGAACCGGCTTCGTTGTTTTAAGACATGCGTACTCCTTTGGCGTGGTTGAACGTTACGCATCATCTTGGCAGGCTCTTGCTCAGCGGGTTGGGTATTGGCTTTGCCGTAGTGCTGATGTTTAGTCAGATTGGTTTTCTCAATGGCTTGTTTGACAGCGCGGTGGAGGTGTTGCGCCTTCTCGATGCGGATTTGGTTGTGTTATCACCCGCGAGGTATACGGTCCCAAGTGAGCAGCGGTTTGAGTATGGGCTTATGGATCGAGCGAAGGGTGTTTCGGGTGTAGAAGCTGCGATACCTATGTACATCGATCGATCGTTAGCGCAAGCGAGGGTGATTGGCCATGTATCGCGATCGATACGGGTGATTGGATTTCCGAGGGATTCCAAGCCGTTCATAGATGAGACGATGAATCAGAAGCTTGAGCGGCTAACCGATGCATCGATGGCGTTGGTAGATCGGCGTAGCAAGGAGGCTTATGGGTTTGAAAAGAAGTCGTTGGAGCGGTTGCGGGGCCAGGAAGTGGAGTTATCGGGCAAGAGGGTACAGGTGTGGGATTGGGTTCGGATAGGAACCGATTTTGTGTATGACGGAACGTTGCTTGTCAGTGAAGCTGGGGTTGATTATTTCTTCCCGACTCGTGCAGTGGATACGACGGCTTTGGGGGGGAGTCGGCCACCGTTATCTGCGGTGGATTTAGGGTTGATTCGGGTTCGTCCAGGAGAGTCTCATGAGGAGGTAGCCAAGGAGTTGCGAGAGAAGTTGGGTAATGGAGTTGAGGTGCTAAGCAAGCAAGCGCTGGTGCAACGGGAGATAGGGTTTTGGGCCAGGAATACACCGATTGGAGTTATCTTTTCAATAGGTACGGTGATGGGAATGGTGATTGGAGTGATCATTTGTTACCAGATTTTATTCACCGATATTCAGGATCACATGGCGGAGTATGCGACGTTGAAAGCGATGGGGTACGGTGCGGGGTATTTTTTGCGGTTCGTCTTGTTTCAAGCATTCTATTTATGTTTGTTGGGTTTTATCCCTGGTTGGATTGTCAGTTGGTTGTTGTATCAATGGTTATCGGATTGGACGGGATTGGTGATGCGATTGGATTCGAGTCGTGTGTTGTTAGTAGCAATATTGACCCTGTTGATGAGTGGTTTAAGTGGGATCTTGGCGGTGCGGAAGTTATGGCGTTCGGATCCGGCAGCGTTATTCAAGTAGATAGCAGGTAGCAGAGAGGTGGATTGATGAGTGCGGTATCTAGATTGTTGATTGCTGTTTGGTTGCTGGTGTGTTTTGTATCTGGGAGCGGATGGGTCGGTGCGCAGGAGGTTGTAGGTGCGTCAACTCCTGAGTTAGGATTTCAGAAGCGTCATGGCGACGAGATCATGGTGTGTGGGCAGTTTTATCGGATTGGTACACCTGTAGTATTGTGGATGGATAAAGGTGGTTTTGATGCCTACCGCACGACGCGTCGTTTTGCGCCTTTTGACAAGCGGGATTGGAAGAGTACAGCGGAGGAGATGCAAGCAGGGAAGTTAGATTTCGTGACCAAGCCGCAGGAGTTCAGTCCGGATCGGTATGGTTTGCGATTTGGTTCGACGGCGTCGGAGAGTTTTACAGCGGGGGAGTTAGAGCAAGTTCGAGGTGGGGGATGGGCGTTGGACTTGTTGAAGGAGAAGGTAGATCAGTTTGTATTGCACTACGATGTATGTGGGACCAGTGCGCAGTGTTTTTTTGTGTTGCATGATGTACGGGGATTAAGTGTTCACTTCATGTTGGATGTCGATGGAACGATCTATCAGACGCTCGATGTCAAGGAAAGAGCTTGGCATGCTACGAAGAGCAATGATCGGAGCATTGGGATAGAGATCGCCAACATTGGGGCTTATCCTCAGGGCGAAAAGAACCCTTTTGAGCAGTGGTATGGAAAGGATCAGGAGGGGGCATATTTGATTTTTCCGCCGCGAGTGCGAGGTCAGGAGAGGTTTACGGGGAAGACACTACGTCCAAGGCTAAGTGAGCCGGTGGTGGGAAAGACGCGGGATGTTGCGTATGTACAGTACGACTACACACCGCAGCAGTATGCAGCGCTTATCAAGTTGAGTGCGGCATTGTGTGATATTTTTCCGAAGTTGCGGCCAGAGATGCCGAGGATGCCGGATGGCAAGCCGATGGATCGAACGTTGACTGATGAGCAATGGGCCTCGTTTTCGGGGATTTTGGGTCATTACCATGTTCAGGGAAACAAGTCAGACCCGGGACCAGCGTTGGATTGGGAGTATCTTTTGCAAGGTGTCCGTGAGCAGATGGGAAGGATTCGGCAGGTTCGCGGGGAGTGATTCGAGGGGATAGTGGGACAAAATGGCACATTTTTCTTTGGGAAAGAGCTGGGGCAAGCGGATTCCGGGAACTAGGTGAGAACCAAGAGGGGAAGAAATCCAACGGATTGCTCGCAATCGGTTACAATGGCACGTCACCGCCGAGGGTTCGGGGGTGTTACGGATGCATGTCCGTGCGAGTTCGAATGTTACTTAGGAGAAGTTTTTTCAACGCGATGCCTGAATTCTCGGATCTCACGAAGATCCTTACGGCTTTGTTTTTAGTCTTACTCAATGGCTTTTTTGTTGCTGCGGAATTTGCATTGGTCAAGATTCGGCTTAGTCGAATCGAGCACATGGTCAGCGAGGGGAGGCCGTTTGCTAAAACCGCGCGATGGCTTGCACAGCGCTTAGAGCATTCTTTATCGGCATGTCAGTTGGGGATTACCATGGCCAGTTTGGCGCTTGGTGCGATTGGCGAGCCGGCTTTTGCACACTTTGTGGAGCCAGTATTACGGTGGATGGGGGTTGAGTCGGAGGCGGTGGTGCATGGGGTTGCATTTGCGATTTCGTTCACTGTGGTGACAGCTTTGCACTTGGTGATCGGTGAGCAGGCACCGAAGGTGTTCGCGATTCGCAAGCCTGAGGGTTTGCTGTTGGCTTGTGCGTTGCCGCTCAAGATTTTTTACTTGATGACCTATCCGTTGATGTTTGTGTTGAGCGTATCGACGGATGGATTGTTGAAATTGTTAGGAGCGACGGAAAAGAACAAGAGTGCGATTCCTTATACAGAAGAAGAGATTCGAGCATTATTGCGAGAGGCGCACGTGCATGGGAATTTGACGCGTAGTGAGCACAGTTTGATCAATGCGGTATTCGAGTTCGACGACTTGATCTGTCGTCGGATTATGGTGCCTCGAAATGACGTTGACTTTATCGACATCAATGACGAGACAGATGCGGTGTTAGCGATGATTCGCAGGACGAAACATACGCGATATCCGGTGTGCGACAGTTCGCTTGATTCTGTGTTGGGTGTCTTGCACGTCAAGGATATCACTGGGGCGAATATACAATCTGGCTTTCAGTGGACAAGTTTGATGCGTCCGCCGAAGAAGGTGCCGGAGAACATGCCGATCAGCAAGCTGTTGCGTCATTTTCAGGGGACGCATCAGCACATGGCTTTTGTGGTCGACGAGTATGGGATGATCATTGGGATTGTGACATTGGAAAATGTCATGGAAGAGATTATTGGGGACGTGGCGGACGAGTTTGACGTGGAGGAGCCGGAGATAGTGCCGGACGGTCCGGATTCGTATGTCGTGTTGGGTTCGACGGCGGTTTCAGCGTTGGAAAACCGGCTGGGGGTGGAATTTGAAGAAGCAGATGTCGATACAGTAGCCGGGCTTCTAGTGCATCAAGCCGAAAGGTTATTAGTTGCCGGTGATGTGATTGAGTTGTCTGGTGTAACGGCTAAAGTATTATCAGTATCGGATGACCGCGCGACGAAAGTGCGATTCACCCTCTCCCGCACTCCTGATTAACGGGAATGCATTGTCATCATTGACCAGCATAGGATTTTTAGAGCATGAGAATTCGATCGATTTCTAGGGGCCGTGCGAGCGTTGCGGTTCGATTTGCAGTTGGAGCGGTAGGTTTCGCCTCGGGATTTGCTCAACTTGGAGCTAATTCGTTGGTGGTTGGGCAAGACAAAGTGGTTGCTTCGGCGGACGCGGTCAATTTGTTTGATGGCAAGAGTTTGCAGGGATGGTCGGGATTGTCAGCGAATTGGAGTGTCCAAGACGGTGCGATTACTGGGGAGAACAAAGCCGATGCACCGATTCCGAACAATACATTCTTGGTTTACGAAAAACCTGTGAAGGACTTTGAACTCACGCTTGAGTTTCGCATTATGGGAGGCAATTCAGGGATTCAGTACCGCAGCAAGGTGTTCGACAAGGAGAAGTTCATTGTCGGTGGCTATCAAGCGGATATCGATGCGGGCAAGCGGTACATGGGGATCAATTACGAAGAGCGTGGTCGCGGAATTCTTGCGGAGCGAGGAGAGATCATTGCGATTGATGGTGAAGGGAAGAAGAGCAAGGTCGGCTCAGCGGGAGACGCTGACGCTTTGTTGAGCCAGGTCAAGTGGGAAGATTGGAACCGATACCGGATTGTTGCGAAGGGCAAAACGGTGCAACACTTCATCAATGATCAATTGATGTCAGAGGTACAAGACTCCGAGTCGGCTAAGGCTGCGACAGAGGGTGTTTTGGCTTTGCAATTGCACGCAGGGCCACCGATGAAGGTTCAGTTCAAGAATATCAAGCTCAAGAGCTTCTAGGCATTGAGTGTTGAAGGTATGGAAGTGAGTTGGAATCGGCGCCAGTAGGTCTGGCGTCGATTTTGTTTGAAGTCTCTATTTAATGAATTTGTTTTTATGACTGCGATCCAACGTGTTGCGATTTTGTTTGCGGGCGGACCTGCTCCTGCTGCCAATTCAGTGATTTCTTCGGCGGCGTTTTCGTTGCTGCAAGCTGGCGTGGAGGTTTTGGGGATCAAGCACGGGTATTCGAATCTGATTGACTTTGATCCGTCGAAGCCGTTGGTGGAGGGGAAACATTACATTCGATTCACTTTGGAGACGTTGGAGTTCATGCGAACTGAGCCGGGAATTCGCATCGGGACGGCGAGAAGCAATCCTGGGAAGGCAGTAACGAGTCCTGCGGATTTGAAGGACAGCGAGAAGACGGCAGCTTTGAAACGCAGTTATCAAGCATTGCGATCTCTTGGGGTCGATGCGTTGGTAAGTATCGGAGGTGACGACACGCTCAAGACGGCGAACAAGATGAAGCTCTATCAGGATACTTTGCCTGCTGGAGAGAAGCGGATGCCTGTGATTCACTTGCCCAAGACGATCGACAACGATTACTCTGGGATTGATTTTACCTTCGGTTATTTCAGCTCGGCGGAGGTATTAGCTGGCGAGATCCGCAATCTCAATAGGGACGCTTCGGCGGGGCAAGCTTACTTCGTAGCGGAAGCGATGGGGAGATCTGCAGGTTGGTTAGCTTATGGTGCCGCGATAGCCGGGGACGCTTGTATGGTGATGAGCGTCGAGGATATTGTCGGTGAGTTGGCGACGAGCGAGACAGTAACACTTGCGGATGGAACGTCGAAGACTCGCAAGGTGATGGTGATGGAGAAGGTGATTGACAAGATGGTTGCGATGATGGTTGCGAGGGAGAAGCTCGGTCGCAACTACGGCGTGATTGTTATTGCGGAGGGATTAGCTGAGTTTTTACCGCAATCGTACATTCAAGGTGTTGCGCGGGACGACCATGGACACATGGCGATTTCGAGCGTGGACATTGGCAAGACGATTGCGAAGTATTTGGCGGATGCTTATAAGGCCAAGACGGGTAAGACTCGCAAGATCAATGGTCTGCAGATGGGTTATGAGTCGCGATGCTGTGTGCCTACGGCTTTTGATGTGATGCTTGGTTCACAGATTGGCGTGGGGGCTTATCGCGCCCTGATTGAAGAGAAGCTCAATGGCGTTATGGTTTCGGTGGGTGGACAGTTCGAGATGAGTTTTGTGCCTTTTGATACGTTGGTCGATCCGGCGACGTTGGTGACCAAGGTACGATTTATCGATTCGCAGAGCGATTTCTATCGTCTCGCAAGGTTGCTTGAGCAACAGACCTAGCCAGCTCGGTTTTGCGACCGGTTGGCTGGCGTTTTTGCTAGCATTTATCGTTAGATCGCAAGGGGACTCTAGTCGTTATATTCCGACCTTCGTCTTGCCTTGTCTGCCTAGTTTCCCGTATATCTCTGTTTTATCGTTTGGGGTTGTGTCTGCGTTTTTCCGAAATGGATTGCTGGAGGAATTGATGAACCAGTTACTGGGCGGAGCTATGGAGCCCAACCGGGTCATCGATGGGGAACCAGGGACCCAGCAGGACGCAGCTGACAACGTTATGGGACAGAGGATATTTTTTTCGGTTGGGGAGCCGAGTGGCGACTTGCATGCATCGAATTTGATTCAATGCATGCGTCGCATCGATCCTAGCACGAGGGTGCGTGGATTTGGCGGATCGAAGATGATTCAAGCGGGGCTTGATCTGGACTTTGATTTGACCAGCATGGCGGTGGTGGGAATCACGGAGGTTTTACCAAAGCTACGTGAATTTTTCCGGATAGCGGACATTGCCGAAGGTTGTTTCCGGCGTGGTGAAGTGGACGGGGTCGTCTTGGTCGATTTCCCTGGATTCAATTGGCATATCGCCAAGCGTGCGAAGAAGTACGGGCTTCCGGTTTATTACTATTTACCTCCTCAGTTGTGGGCTTGGGGTGGTTGGCGGATACGCAAGATGCGGCGATATGTGGATCGCGTTTTGTGCAATTTGCCATTTGAGAAGGAGTGGTTTGAAGCCAGGGGGATGGCGACGACGCTTGTGGGTCATCCTTTCTTTGATGAGATTGCAAATCACGTGATGGACGCAAAGTTCATGGCGCGATGGCGGAACAACAATCGGCTACAAGTTGCCGTGTTGCCTGGATCGCGGGAACATGAGGTGCATCGCATGTGGCCGATGCAGTTACAGATTCTTCGGCAGTTAGCGCACGAGTTCCCTGAGGTTGAATTCTTGGTCGCGACGTTGAAGGATTCGCATGCACTTTGGTGTCGTTCGCAGATGACGGCTTCGGATCAGTCCTTGCCGATCCATATTTTTTCCGGCAAGACGAGTGAGATTCTGGAGTTGAGCGATTGCACGTTGATGAAGAGCGGTTCGGTTTCGCTCGAAGTCATGGCGCGTGGTAAGCCTGCTGCGGTGATGTATCACGTGAGCAATACGACGTATGCGATCGGAAAGACTTTGGTCAAGTGTCCATATATGTCGTTACCGAATTTGATTGCTCAAGCGCCGTTGATGGCAGAGTTTTTATCGCATGGTTCGATTCAATCGAGATCAGCGATCAAGTCGGTTGAATCGGTGACGCAGGAGATGGTTCGATTATTGGGTGATCCTCAATATCGCAAGTTGCAGCGGCAGCGTTTGTGTGAGTTGTCGCGTCAGGTGGCGAAGACGGGAGCGAGTGACGCCGCCGCACGAACAATTCTAAGGGAGCTTGAGCCTCGCCTAGAGATGCGTCGTCGAAGCAAATTAGAATTAACGCCCGTTGAGGATGCTTTAGAGCATCCCGATAGCGTCAAGCCACAGTCTGCACGTCGCGCTGCGTAGACCTCGGGAGCATCTATCTTCGGTCGGTCAATTCGTGGACCATATCGACCAAAGCAACGACGTGGTCGACTGGAGTACCGGGAAGGATTCCATGTCCTACGTTGAAGATGTGTCCAGGTCGTCCATTGGCTTGGGCTAACACCGTCTGTGTGTGTCGTTTGATCGTAGCCAGGTCACTGAACAACACGGTTGGATCAAGATTGCCTTGGACTGCCCTATCTGCTCCCGCCATATCCCACCCCACGTCGAGTGGAATACGCCAATCCAATCCTACGACCGTACGAGTATCTCCTCGAAGGGAAGAGACAAGCATTGGATTCCCTGTTGCAAAGTTGATAACGGGGACATGAGGAATGATCGACTCAAGAAGTCTTGTCATGTGCGGCAAGATCAAGTCTCGATAATCCGTTGGCGCGAGACATCCTGCCCAAGAGTCGAACAACTGTACGACTTGGGCACCGGCCACGATTTGCTCGTTGAGATACAAAGCGATGGAATCCACTAGCTTGTTCATGAGAACATTCCAAGCTTGTGGGTCGTTGAACATGAGTGTCTTGGTGTGCACGTAGTTGCGCGATGAGCCACCTTCGATCATGTAGCTTGCTAGTGTAAATGGCGATCCGGAAAAACCGATTACGGGGATACGTTCTGGTAATGCCGCACGCGTTGCACGGACCGTATCGGGTACGAATTGCAAAGGTTCGATCTTTTCGAGAGCGATAACGCGATCGATGTCTTTGGGTTGACGGATCGGATTATGAATGACGGGCCCGTCCCCTTGGGTGAACTCCAAGTGGAATCCCATGGGTTCGAGTATCGGGAGCAAGTCAGAGAAGATGATGGCCGCGTCGACACCAAGTTTTTCGACGGCGGTTACCATGACTTCTGCGCACAAGTTTGGATTCTTGCAAAGTTCCAAGAAGGATACTTTTTCGCGAACGGCGCGGTATTCTGCCATGTAGCGACCGGCTTGACGCATGAGCCAGATTGGGGTCACATCCGCTGGTTGTCTGTAACAGGCTTTTAGGAATGGAGACGTGGACAGGGCGGCGGATAGCTTTGGGGAAGAGTTTGGTTCTGTCGGTTTCATGGTGTTAGCTACGGCATTGGATGAAGCGTTGGACACGAAGCGTTTAGCTTTGAGGATGCGGTGGGATTTCTCGGCCGCAGCTTGAACGAGGTGTCCCATTTTGTTTGGGCTCGCTTCGATGTCGATAGGTAATTGGAGATGTTGAAGCATTTCTGAGGTAGTCGGACCGATGGAAGCGACGACCATGCGGTCGAGGGCTTGTCGAAATGCAGGTTCGCAGTCCATTTCTTGGGCCATGCGGATTGCGTTGACGGCTTGGTGCGCACTGGTTAACAACAGCACATCTTGTTCACCTTGGCAAATCGATCGAATGTTTTCTCGTAGTGGATTTGTGTCTTCGGGAAAATCCCATTGGTAGACTTTAACGCTGACGACGTTCGCTCCGCGTGCTTCCAACCCCGCGACCAGGGAGTGGTTTGTTACACCATACTCTTGAAGACCAACCGTCACATTGGAGATCGGGACGTGTTGGTCGACGAGGTTAAGGACTTCTCGCCAAGTGTTCGGTTCAGGGGCTCGGTAGGTTGGTTGCAAGCCGACTTCGCGCATTGCAGCGACAGGTTTTGGGCCGCGAGCGATGGTGATAATATCCGAGAGGGTATCGAGTAGTCGTTGTTTATCGACGTGCTTTTCGACGCTGGCGAGGAAGTGTTTGAAACCAACACCTGTGAGGAAGACAACCACACCGATTTCGCCGGTAAGGATACGGTAAGCGAAGTCGATGACTTCTTTATTCTTGTCGATAGGGATTTCGCGCATTGACGGGCTGACGGTTGGTATGCCGCCGAAGCGTTCGATGAGTCGAGAGAATTCGTCTCGGCGTCGGCTTTCTAGGGCGCTGACTCGCAGGGATTGGAAATTTGGTTGGTTGGAATCGTTTGTGTTGGACATTAGGTTGAGATCGCGTGGAGAGTGTGGGGGTTAACCGGCGGATTGATTAGAGAGTCGGTCGAGGACTTTTGCGAGTGCGTGAATACCTTCGGAGCCGTTACCGTAGACTTGAGCGCTGCGCCAGAGTTGGGTGACGAGTGCTGCACCGGGCAGGGAGACTTGTGCGCTCTCGGCGGCTTGGGCGACGAGTCGCATATCTTTTTGTTGGGTATCGACCATAAATCCTGGAGTCCAATCAGCGTTGCAGATTTTTGGGCCGAGGTTTTGAAGTGCCCAACTGGTTGCCGCACCACCTTGGAGTGCTTGGACAAGGATGGAGGGATCGATCTGAAGTCCCTTTGCGAGCGCCATGGCTTCGCAGACACCGAGCAAGTTCAATGCACCCATGATTTGGTTACAAAGCTTTACACCTTGGCCCGCCCCCAATGGACCGCAATAAGTAATATTCTTTCCCATCGCTTGCAGAATCGGTGTGGCTTCTTCGAAGTCGTCTTTTGAGCCTCCGGCGAGGATGCTCAACGTGGCATTTTGAGCACCGATGGTACCACCGGTAACGGGGGCTTCGAGGAATCGCATACCGAGGTCATTGAGTTGTTGGCCGATGGATTTTGAAACATCGGGGGAGATGGTGCTCATATCGATGAAGAGTGTATTTTGAGCGGTTCCTTTTGCTGCTCCTTGTTCACCAAAGAGGACGGAGAGGACATCAGGTCCATCGGTGACGCAGGAGATAACGCATTGAGCGTTTTTGGCTGCGAGGTGTGGGGAGTCCCAAGCTGTTCCTCCGAGGGCGATAACAGGTTCGGTGCGGGAGGGGGTTCGATTATAGGCTTGGACGCTAAATCCGGCACGGATCAAGTTGCAAGCCATGCGAGAGCCCATCAGTCCCATTCCGAGGAAAGCGATGGTCGGTTTTGCGTTCGTGTTCATGGAGATGGTTCGTTGACTTCAAAGCGTAATAAGGGCCGCTTGGGGGAATGAAAAGGCTAAATGCTAAACCAACGGGTGGGGGCTGGGTAGGCAAAATCGTGGGTGCGAAAAAGAATCGATAGGGATGCTACAATGAGGGATGCAAAGAAAAGGGTGGGTTCCGGTCGTTGAGGCTGTAGCCTGCGTATTTGTGGACTTTCGCGATAACCTATTCGAATCGAATCTCAGAGGTGCATCATCGACATTGTGATCCAGCCAGATCGCCCCCGTATGGGAGCTTACTCGGCCAAGTTAGCGGGGATGATTTTACGTTCGAGTATTGCGGAGCGTGGAGAGGCTCGCATGATTGTCGCGACAGGTTCTAGCCAGTTCGAGGTTTTGGATCATTTGACGCGTGAACCCGGGATCGACTGGAGCCGTGTCGATGGATTTCATCTCGATGAGTACGTCGGGATTGCAGCGACCCATCCTGCATCGTTTTGTGGGTATCTCAAGGAGCGGTTTGTTGATCGTGTTCCATTGCGTTCGTTTTTCTATTTGGATGGGCTGCAAGATCCGGTTCAAGTGTGTGCTCGGGCATCAGAGCGATTGTTAGCGGGACCGATTGATGTGGCGATGATCGGCATCGGCGAGAATGGGCATTTGGCGTTCAACGATCCCCCAGCGGACTTTGAGACGACGGCGGCGTACCATGTTGTCCAGCTCGATGAGGCTTGTCGCAAGCAACAGGTTGGCGAAGGATGGTTCGCGACGATGGCTGATGTGCCGACGCACGCGATTAGTATGACCATTCATCGCATTCTGCAGTCGCGGAAAATCATTTGCAGTGTTCCGGATGAGAGAAAATCTATTGCGGTGCGAGACAGCGTCGAAGGGGAGGTGTCGGCAAATGTTCCAGGTTCTATCCTCAAGCGACATCCGAACACAACGTTGGTTCTCGATCGTCCTGCTGCGAGTTTGCTCAAGCCGTTGTAGGAGGCGATAGGCGATAGGCGATAGGCATTAGGCGATAGGCGATAGGCATTAGGCGATAGGCATTAGGGGTGAGGCAGATGGGAGTAGATCAGTCGATACGAAGGTGGGGAAGATTTTTATTGTCGGGATACAGTTGGACCCGTTGGGTGGTTGCTGTGTTGTGTGTTGTTGTTTGGGTGGTTGATTTCGATGGTATGGGCTGTGCTAGGGTACTCGCGCAAGAGGGCGTTTCGAAGGTGGTTGCCAAGGGTGCGCCAGCGATTGAGAAGATTGATACGAAGGTGATCAGTTGGAAGGCACCTTTGTACCACGGCTGGCCGACTTTAGCGCGGCGCAGCGACGGAGAGTTGTTGTTAGTGTTCTCGGGTGGGCGAGAAGCCCATGTTTGTCCGTTTGGTCGTTTGGAGTGGATGCGGTCGAAGGATGGTGGAGAGACTTGGGGCTGGCCACAAGTCTTGTTGGATAGTCCGATTGATGATCGCGATGCGGGCGTTTTGGAAACACCGAGCGGCTCAATTTTGGTCACTCATTTTACTTCGTTGGCTTATGAGCCTATTTTGGAGCGAGCGGAGCGGACGGCGATTGGAGCACCGGGTGGATTCACGGAAGCGAAGTTACTTGATGAGTGGCGAGCAGCGAGGGACCGTTTAACGGCTCAGGAGCGGTTGCAGGAGTTGGGTTGTTACATGATCCGTTCGACGGATGGGGGAGTGAGTTGGTCGGCGCGGTATCGAGTGCCGGTCAATAGTCCGCATGGTCCGATTGCAACGAAAGACGGTCGGTTGGTGTATGCCGGTAAGGGATTATGGGATGGTGGAAAACTGGCTTTTTATGAATCTCCAGATGACGGAGTGACTTGGAATCACCTAGCGGACGTTCCGGTACGCAAGGGAGACAGGGCAGAGAATTACCATGAGTTGCATATGGTGGATGCGGGGGGTGGGCGTTGGTTATGTCATATCCGTAATCACAACTCGGATGCGAAGGGAGAGACGTTGCAGACCGAGTCCGAGGATGGAGGGAAGACTTGGAGTGAGCCGCATTCGATAGGGGTTTGGGGATTGCCATCGCATTTGCTGCGGCTTCGTGATGGTCGATTACTGATGACGTATGGATATCGTCGAGCACCGTTTGGGAATCAAGCGAGGATTAGTGAGGATCGTGGGTTGAGTTGGTCAGAGCCTATAGAATTGAGCGGCGATGGAATCGGTGGGGATTTAGGATATCCATCGACTGTTGAATGCGATGATGGGACGATGGTTACGGTATGGTACGAGGTTCTCAAGGGGTCACCATTAGCGCAACTGCGACAATTGCGTTGGCGTTGGGTTACTCAAGACTTGCCACCTAAACAATAAGGGCTTATGAGAATGTGGACACGAATGTGCGGGTGGTCGTTATGGATGGTTCTCTTGGGGATGGGCTGGGTCCTTTCAAGCGGCTCTCAGAGTAGTGGGCAGGAGTTTATCCCGCGCAAGCAGACGAAGCCACCGGGGCCGGCGTTGAGTCCAGAAGAGGCTTTATCGCGGATGGAGGTTCCTGAGGGATTTCGGGTGGAGTTGGTAGCGAGTGAGCCGCAGGTAATGAATCCCGTCGCGATGGCTTTTGATGACGCGGGTAGGATCTATGTCACAGAGAGTTTTGAGTATCCTCGTCATGAGCCTGGGCCGGGGCGCGACCGTATCAAAATTTTGGAGGATACGGATGGAGATGGGAAAGTCGATAAGGTGAAGGTTTTTGCCGAGGGATTGAATATTCCTTCGGGGATTGCGGTAGGGCATGGTGGGGTTTGGGTGGCGAATGCCCCAGATATTTTGTTTCTCGAAGATACCGACGGGGACGATGTTGCTGATCGTCAGACGGTTGTGGTAACAGGGTTTGGTAGGATTGATACGCATGAGTTGCCCAACGCGTTGACATGGGGTCCCGATGGGTATTTGTATGGACTCAATGGGGTGTTTAATCCTTCGGTCGTTGAGCAGAATGGAAATCGCTATGAGTTTACTTGTGCGATGTTTCGCATTGATCCCAAGACGAAGCGTTTCGAGTTGTTTTGTGAGGGTACGAGCAATCCATGGGGGATTGCTTTCGATTCATTGGGTAGTGCTTTTGTCAGCGCGTGTGTCATTGATCACTTATGGCATTTGACGGAGAGTGCTTATTATTTACGACAGGGGGGGCCGTATCCACCGCACACATGGTGGGCGGAGTCGATTGTCAAGCACAAGCATCAGATGGCGGCGTATTGCGGGATAGAGTACTTCGATTCGGAGGCTTATCCGGAGGCATATCGTGGCAAGTTGTACATGGGGAATATTCACGGTGGGTGTATTAACTCGGATCGCATTGAGCGGTTTGGGGCGACGTATAAGGGGTTTGGTGAGCCGGACTTTTTGACTGCCAACGACGTATGGTTTATGCCTGTGGCTCAGAAGGTTGGTCCGGATGGCTGCCTGTATATTTTGGATTGGTATGATCGCTATCATTGCTATCAGGATGCGTCTGCGGATCCGAAGGGAGTGGATCGTGGGCACGGAAGGTTGTACCGCGTGGTGTATGGGGAACGGCCTGTTGCGAGATATCGCGACATTTCCAAGCTGACAAATAGCGAGTTGATCGTTGCGTTAAGTGATGCAAATGTGTACGTGCGGCAGCGCGCACAACTCCAATTAGCACAGCGATCGGCATCTTTGACGCTTGAAGAGAAGACTGCTTTGGAGGTGCTAGGGCTTGAAGGTGGATCTCAAAAAGTTCGGCTACAAGCGATCTGGGCGTTGGCATCTGCGGGTGCAGGGGTGTTGCGAGGGGAATATGTAGAGCGACTCTTGGAGCAGAGCGATCCAGAGATTCGGGCTTGGGCTGTTCGATTGCTAGGCGATCATTTCAATGGAAATGATCGGTTGCTGGGTCGTTGTGTGGAGTTGGCGAAGGATCCCGATGAAAGGGTGCGACTACAGGTTGCAATCGCCGCTCCCAAGCTACTTTTCAAGTCGAACGGAACGAAAGAAATAATGGACATTGAAATGGAGGTTCTTGCGCACACACCGGACGACCCGATCAGTCGCAGGGTGATTTGGCAAAATTGTCTCCCATATGCGGAAGCAGCGCGCGGTAGCGTGTTAGCGAAGGTGGAGGATCGGTTGAGCTTGGCAGACGATCCGGTTCGCGCAATATTACCTCGCTTTGTAGGCAAATGGATTGATACGGCAGTGAAAGAGACTGCGACGAATCAGAAGGTCGTATCCGAGGCACAGAGTGTTGAGCGATTGCTCGACGATTTGTTTACGATTGCTGGGAAAGTCCGCGCGGTTTCATCGGTAGATGCAGCTGAGGTGTTGCGACCTGTTTTGACGCGAGTGTATTCCGGAGAATTACCGCTGGGGGTGCTAAGACCGATCCTTGAGCGACTCCCATCGAATCGACTCGATCCGGACTGGGAGGAGTTGGTAAGAGATCTTGCGACGAAGGAGGGTGCTTGGAGCAAGACGGAAATCATTCTCGGATTGCTTCGGGGGGATAAGGGTGCGGAGAAGGTCAGTGAGCGATTGGTGATGGATAGTTCGACGCAATTCGAATTGCGCAAAGAGATGATGACTTTCTCCTCGCGACGTGGTTTGAGGCTTGCGGGCACTGCACTGCGAGATGCTTTATTGGCGCGAGTTGCAAGAGAGGTTTTACCCAAGTCGCAGTGGTTTGATGGCGAGGCGAAGATTCGGGACGAAGAGAAGTGGTACGATTTTGTGGTGGATATGGGAGTACCGGAATTATCGGCGAACGACTTAGAGGAGTTGGGAAAGAGTGTCTCGAAGCTGTCATTGCGAGATCAGTCGGTGTTGGCAGAGAAGATGAGCCAGCGCGAGGCAACAGCGAAGTCGTTGTTGGATTGGATGTCACAAGGACTTGTGAGAAAAGAGATACTCAGTCCGAACAGTTTGCGATTAATGGCGTCGAAGGGTTCGGAGGAGATCAAGTTGCAGCTTGCGAAGGTTTATGGAGCAGTGCGAACGGAGGAGGATCCTGAGCGAGACCGGGTAGTCAAGCGGATGACAGAGCAGGTGCGTGGTTTGCGCGGTGGTGATGCGCAGCGCGGGTGGTTGGTATACGACCGGATTTGCGGTCAATGTCATATGATGCACGGACGAGGTGTAGAAGTTGGACCGAACATCACTGCAAATGGACGAGGAAATTATGAGCAGTTGATGGTAAGTATTTTCAATCCGAGTCTTGTGATAGGGGACGCATATCGTTCGGTAACCATTCGCACGAAAGACGAGACCGTCTATACGGGGATATTGGTATCGCGTGATGGAACCAAGACGGTGATCAAAACGCAGGGGGGAAAGGAGGTGACCGTTTTGGCTGACGACATTGAGACGTACCAACAGGATAAAAAGTCTTTGATGCCGGAAGGGATTGAGAGTCAGTTAAGCGAATCCGAGTTGGCGGATTTGTTTGCCCTGCTGACGCTTGAGAAGGCACCGGGCAGTGAGGAGAACGGGACCATTTTGGGGACGCCGACGGGGTTGCATCGCAAGGAGAAGTAGGAGAGAGGGTGGTCGGTTGTATTTCGGTTCATTGTCAGAAAATTCTTCTTCCCAAGGATGGGTGTGGAGATAAACTTGTCGAACGCTCTGAACCGTTGCACCTTTCCATTCTAATTTTACTTTGGCAAGTACCGTGAAGCGTCGACCGCGTGTAATGTTTTTAACTCATCGGCTACCGTATCCTCCGAATCGGGGAGATCGTATTCGCGCGTACCATATGTTGGAGTACTTGTCGCAGTACTGTGACTTGTATTTGGGAAGTGTTGCGGACGAGGGGTGGTCGCAGGAAGATCTTGGGGCGTTGAAGCGGATCTGCAGGGAGGTGCATGTAGAGCGACTGAAGTCCCCGGGTAGGTGGGTACGGGCTGCGGTGGGATTCGCTTTGGGCAAGTCAGTAACGCAGGGAGCTTTTCATAGTCCTGGTTTAGCTCGGGTTGTAGAGAATTGGACTCGTGAGCCTTTGGATGCGGCAGTGTTTTATTGCACGAGTATGTGGCCTTATTCCAGGTACATGAAGCGTCCAGCGGCGAGAACGATTGTGGATTTGGTGGACGTTGATAGTCAGAAATGGACTGATTACGCAGCGGTAGCCAAGTTTCCAAAGAAGTGGTTGTATCAGACGGAGGCGGTACGGATTGCGAGGTTAGAGAGGGATGCCGTAAGTCGTGCGGATGCGGTGTGTGTGGTCAGTGAAGACGAAGCGAAGTTGTTTGCGGATTTGCACCCAGGTCGTCGTGCTGAAGCGATTAGCAACGGGGTTGACCACCAATATTTTTCTCCAGACGCTTTGGAGCACGGTGAGGTTTCGAAGTATCGTCGGGGGAGTCCTCAATTGGTATTTGTTGGGGTGTTGGATTATTTACCGAACGTGCAAGGGTTGCAGTGGTTTTGTGCGGAGGTTTTGCCGAAGTTGCGGGAAGAGTATCCAGGTTTGGTGTTAGACGTCGTTGGGCGTCGGCCTACAGCCGAGGTGATGGCCTTGCAAGAAAAAGGGGGTGGTGGTTGCGTTCGCGTGGTGGGAGAAGTCCCGGATGTTCGGCCTTATGTGTTAGCAGCGGATATGGCGATAGCACCATTGCAGATTGCGCGGGGGATACAGAACAAAGTACTAGAAGCGTTGGCATGTGGTAAGCCTGTGATAGCGACGGAGCAAGCGGCGACGGGGATCGACTGCCGAGACGGATTGCTCATTGCACGGGGTGTGAATGACTGGATGTCTTGGATGCAACAGTTGGTTGCTCCAGAGAATCACGCGTTGCGCGGTCGGGGTGCACGCGAGGAGATTCTAAAAAAGTACAGTTGGAGCGCGAAATTAGAACCGTTTGCGGAGCTTCTCAAGATTTCTGTTGGAGCTAGCTGAAGATCCCGGTAAGCAATCCTGTAAACATCCCATCTAAGGTATGACCGCGGATCATCGGGGTTACCGTAAGAGGATCGTTTGAGGTAGTGATTTGCTGTTGGCGATCGCACTGAACGTAGCGTTTTTTCAGCGATCATTGGTTTGCTTCCCAATAACCGTTCACGGGATCGATGCGCAAAGAGTACATGTGATTGAGAATTCGCAATTGTTGCGGAGTGAGTTTTGGAAGTCCTTTTTCATCGTGCATGAAGGGAACGTCCCATAGGTGAAGTGTGCACCAGTGTAGATATCTTGGATAGTGGCTACTGATGGATTGTCGATGTTCTGTGTTGAACCAAGGTGGGAGGATCGAGAATCCGAAATCGACGGTGGAGACGATGAATCCGGACCAGTTTCCTTTTTGCGCACCAAATCGACCGGGTGCCCAGTCGCGTGCGTTACCCGTCGCAACGATGCCGTGATATTGCTGTTCCGTCAGAGGGGCCCAAGCTTTGTAGGAATTGGCGGTACGATATGCAAAACGTGAGGAGTCAAGCTCTTCGATTGGTATGCCGCTGAGCGCGATTTTTTCGGTGATTGGGGAATCGAAAATACTTGCGATTTCCTCTTCGATACCATGGAATAAAAATTGGGCTTTTCCATCCAATTCTGCGAACTCCATCATAGCTCTCATATTCAATTGTTGGACGATTAGGTTGCTTTCATAGTGACCACCGACTTCGCCATGTCCACCGGGTGACATCATCAGACGGATTTTGGTCACTCCATCACTGTAGAAGCGTGAAGCTGGAAAGAAGCTTCGATCTTCATTTGCGGCATACAAAGCGGTGATCGCCTTAGCGTTTGTTGTTTGTTCGACATTGATGTAGTTACCATCACGTCCTGACTGTGACCAAGCGACGAGTCTGGAGCTTTGTCCAGGGAAGACGTAGGAGTACACGGGGTCGAACAAGCCTAAGAAGTCGACTTCGACATTGTAGATTGCAAGAAGTTTTGAGAATTCGTGAGCAAGAGCGGCACCGCGACTCCAACCAAACACGTGGATCTTCTGTTTTGGTCTATAGAAGGTAACGAAGTCGGCTTCGATACGTTTTAAGATTGAACTCCAGCCGAACCCTGCGGCTTGGTCAGCCCACAAAGATTTGTAATTTTCGTATTCAATCGGGTTTCCAATTCCTCCATAGTAGAATTTGGAGCCTTGGTATGCATTGTAGAGTTTCTCGATATTTCCAAGTCCGTAGAAATGCATTCCAGTTCCACCGATAAAAATCCCATACTGTTTTGAGGTTGGGTCAAAAACGTAGGGGGAAATAAGTCCATCGATGAGCCGATTGATTTCCGCTGCGTTTCCCATCCGCAATTCGCCGGCCCATTTATGCAAAGCCGAATAGAGGACTCTTTTTCCGGTCTGAAGATAGACCCATCCATATTGATCGACAGTTCCGATTTTTGTTTCAACGTATTGATACTGTCCGAGTTCGATAGGGGAGGAAACTGGAAATACCCATCTCCAATAAACATCGTTGTTCCGTCGGATAACGTCATCATTGAGTGGCGATCTACGAATGGTAGTTTGATCGCGATAATGATCGGGATTAAACGTTTTTTCTCGAATGTGTTCCCTAAGTTTATTCGTGAGATCTGTTAGGGGGGAATCGGCGGCATAGTTTCGTTTTGACTCCTGGTAATCAAAAGATGTTTGCGCAGATGGTTCGCTCAATAGCCCGATGAGTGTGTTCCATTGGTCTGTATTGGAGACATAGAAACGTTCGGTGGAAATTGGTTGTTCTGTGGGGCTGAGCGTTCGGGTTTGGTTCTTAGGCCAGACAATAGTTTGAGTTGCAAGTAAATCCGCGTAGTTGAACTCGTTGAATAATTCCGGTCGCTGAGCCGCATCGAATTGCTGTACATTCGTTTCGATCCATGTTTTGGCGGTTGGAATCGTAGCATCGAAGTCTAAAGTACCTTGAATTGTCAATCGGTCACTTAGAGAGTTTTGCGGCATCATTTCGACATGTGGGGAACTGACTGTGGACGAAAGCCAGGAAAATGTGGGGAGTAGTGAGGAGGCCTTCAGTTGCAGTGAGCTGGGATAACTCGGTTTGTTCTCTGGCAGAATATTGCCGAGTTGATCAACAAAAGGATGTTGCCACTGGCTAAGGTTGCTCCAGTAGTTCGTCGGCCACTGTTCCAGCGGATCTCGGAGCCATCTTAAGAAACCGTTGTCCTTCCATCGAAAGACGTCGACTGGTGGCTTTTCCCAAGGAAATGTAATTCCCACGATCAAGTCGTCACGGATGCGTTGGTCAACAAAAACTGTGATATTATCGCGATGATCTTCGCGGAAGCTTACCGATGAGACATTAGGAGCGAATTCGGTTTTGGTCGAGTGCGTGAAGTGAGGGTTCATCGCGATGGAGAGGGGAATTTCGCGTACCCACCCCGAATTTGCAAGAAGTTGAAGGCCGACGATTTTGGTTTCTTCCAGGGCTTTGTCGAGGGTGGCAGTCGTATTGCGAGCTACACTGCTGACTAGCCATTGTCCTAAATCCCATAATCTTTCTGACTCTGCTTGCTGCGACTCATGCTCAGCTTGCACGCTAGCCGAGTTGCTGTTTTTAGTCGAATTCAATTTGGAAATTTGGCGTTGAAACTCTGCTTGGGCGTAGGAAAAATCCAAGTAGAAGTTCGACCAGGAATTTTGAACCCGTTCGTTTAGTGCCCAAGCGGAATGGGAAAGTTGGCTAGCGATTTCTTCCACGCGTTGACGATCGATCTCACCCCAGTTGTTGATTGCTTGAAGGTATGCTTGAGTTTCATTGAGTTGCGTTTGGTAGCGATTTTCTCTTCGGTTGCTTGCGATGGACTGATCCCGTTCGAGTTTCCAGTCCAATGTTTGTTTTTCTAGGATCGACTCTTGAGTTTGTCTCGCAGCAAGTGCGAGAGCTTTGGATTTACCCCAGTTGATTGCAACTTGATTGGTCAAAGTGTTGCGACGATCCTCAAGAAGTTTTTTGTCGTTTTGATATTTTTGTGAGTCTTGGGTTTGAGTGAACTTCCAAGTGGCCTCTGCCAAGTCACTTTCGTAATTGCACTCGGTAATGGCAATTTGTTCGATGGTCTGTGTTAGGCTATGTTCGATGCTATTCATATAGTCATCGATTGCATCGAGGCGAGCTTCGTCGATAGAGGCTTCGAATTCCAGCCTGTTTAATTCCCACTGAGAGCGCTCGAGTGTATCTCGTTCGATTTTCTCTTGTTGGTTTCGTGCAGTAGCTTGTACATAACTCCATTCCGATTCATTGCGTTTGTGTAAAGAATCAAGTTCTATTTCTGCGATTGCGACCGCATCGTCTCGTAAAGTGGTGGCCCGAAGGACCAAGAATGTCGACCAGTCGCTGGGAAAGACCTCCGCGATTGATTCTCTTGCGGCGATAGCGGCGGTTGCGATTGCAACATTCCATATACTTCGCGCACGTTGTGCGTCGATTGAGCGACTTTGTGCGATCGAAACCAGTTCGGTTTGGATTGCCTCATCGATACGAGCCATCTCGATGGAGTATTCGCGATCAGCGAGGATCATCTGCTGGTTTGATTGGGATTCTACCCTTCTCTTGGCTTCGGCGAGTGATCCCGTTGCATCTTGTTCGTCAATCCATGATTGCATTTGAAATTCTGCTGATGCTACTCGCCAACGTCGGTTGGCTTCCGCTTGTTTTACATCACGATCTCGGCGTGCTTTTGAGAGCAGCAATTCGGTTTCACGAACACGTTCAACATCACGTACTCCTCGGATCTGCATGACTTGATCAAGGATCTTGGCTTGCTCATATGCTATTTGAAATTCTTCTAGGATTTCGAGATTCTCTTTTTCCCACAGGTATTGCTGCTGTTGATGCTCGAGATTGCGTTCGGTTTTTTGGAGCTGCTGCAGTCGTTGGTTTTGATAATCGATTTCGCGCTGTTGCTGACCTAGCGCATGGTGTGCAGTAGCAACCGTCATTTGATGGTTTATGTTTGCTTCGTCTAATTGACTAGATTTTTCCTGTTGTGCTCTAAGGGTCCGTTCCAATTCGGTTGCCTTTGCGAGAGATTCTGCATTTACCAGCGCAATCCAATCATTTGAAACGTCATCGATCCAGTTGGAATAGGCGAAAGCTTGTTCCGCAAGGATTGAATCGCGCGTATTTCGTTCTTTTTGATTTAACGATCCTTCAGAGATTTCGGTGAAATGAGTTATCCAGTATTCAGCTTGAGCTTGTGCTACAGCGACATCGAACTGAATGAATGCGGCGTTATCGCGTTGCAATTTCTCTAGCTCATGCGTTTTCTTTTTGAGGTTAAAGTCTTGGAGGATCGCATGTTGTGCGACGTTGTATTGCAGGTTTAAATCGTAGCTTTCTTGTTCGTGCGCTTTATAAGCTTCGAACATTGCCGATTTTAGATTGAGAGTTTGAGCGTGTTGATTGTGAGTATATTCTGACTCAGCTATCGTACGATCTGCCGCAAATTCTGCTCGTGTGTTCTGGATGGCTGTAATGCGCTGTGACTTAATAGCTCCTAAATCAAGTAGGTAGTCGATCTGAAACTCCGTTTGTATCGCGTCTTGCGAGACTTGAATTGCTTGCAAGCGATTTTCGAGTTCTCTGTTTTGGGGTAAGAATGGGGATATGTTGAGGAGATGGATGGAGGGCAGGATCGGCTTCTGACTCCATGCGAAGTGAGAAGTAGGGCTGTTTTGCGTCAATACTCCAATCCAATTGTCGAGGATATTACGCTGTTGAGTTGCCTCGCGCAGGTTGCTGGAGTGGCTATTTAGGTAGTAGTCCTTCCACGCTTGCGCAGTGTGTTCAGCCCCTTGCTGACGTGAATCTCGCAATTTTTGATTCAGGGAATCGAGAATTTGCTGCGAGCGCAAATCGTAATGGCGTTCGATAGCTTCCTGTGCTGAGGCCCAGTCGCGCAGCTCACTCTCTTCGTCGGATCGTTTTTGTAACTGTGCGATCTGCTCGTTTAGCGTGTGTTGCAGATTTAGACTTTCGATCTGGGAGCGGAATGCTTCTGCGTTGATTCGCGTTGTTTCCTGATGGGCTAATTGAACAGGTTGCACAACTTCCTTTTGTCGAAGTGACAAAAGAGATGCATCTAGATCTGATTGCCGGTTTGAGTCTCCGAGAAGCATTTGCCGTTGCTGCAAATAATCTGCTTGATTCGATAGCCAGTTCTTTGTGTTGCTATCCGCTGGTTCCCAGGTTCTCTTCAATGTGCCGATGAGCGTTTCAATGCGATTTGCTTCTGCATTTTTTATACTTTCAATGGTTGCATTTTTGATCGTATATTGTGCTCGTTGTGAATCTAGATCCCGATTCTGAACGGATGCTTCCATATCTGTTTCAAATCGATCAAGAATCTGCTGTATTTGTTGGCGGTCTTGTCGTTCGATCTCTTGCAGATTCTTGCGATACGATATCTGTGCGTGCTCATTCTCATGGATTGCTTTTGTTTCGGCATCCTTGATCGCAAGGTCGTAGCGTCGATGTGCTTCCTCAAAGACTAGGAGCTTGGGGATCGAGGATTGGTAGGACCATTCAGCGGTTGGTATTTGACGTAGTGAGAGAACACGATTGAGATCGTAAACCGATTGCGCGCGAGCCTGTCGTAAATTCTCATTTATCACTGTGAGCTGATTCGTGTACTCTGTTTCGATCGCTTCTTGGGAATATTGAAATTGAGCATTCGCGAACTGAAGCAGTTGGATATATCGTTCCCAGGTTATCAAGTTTGTATTGAGTGAGTCATTTGCGATATGGATGGCGGTGTCGCGTTGGAACCGTGCATCGGAGAGTCCTTGGTATTTGGCGACTTCTGCTGATGCATTTGCGCGGTTAGCGTTTGCGGTTTCGGAAACAATTTTCTTTTTGATTTCGATTGTTGAGGCTTCGATGGAGAAAGTAGGTCCATCCCAAGGATGATTGAACGAGGATGGGGGGAGGAAATTGCGATTTGAGGGAGAGGATAAAGCGACCCCAGCGATTTGAGAAGAAAAAAGAAAGGTTGCTTCTATACGTTCTTTCGTGAGGGTGTATTGCGTTTCGGAGTCCCGATCCCTAAGTGAATACAAAGATTGCTGCTCTAGTAGTTTCCTGCGATGGGTTTGTTCCTGGATCGCGAGCTCTTTTTCGGTTTCATAGTTAGATTTGCGAACTTCGTCACGGTAGGATTCGTTTGCATTCGCTAGCGCAATGGCCCGTTCGAATTCGGCTTGTGTTAACGTGTATTCGGACCAAGTCGTTGGATTGCTCGCGTGCCATCGCTGTAACCCATTACCATAGCTGTTCCATTCTTGTTCAAGCCAATCGTATCGGGAGAGTCGTTCTTGCTCTTTGAATTCAGCGATGACACTTGATTTTGCGTTTGCTGTCTGCAGGAAAATTTCCATGTTTCCGATGATTTCATCGAGTTCTGAATCCGTGATTTGCGATGCAAAATGGAAATTGCTATCTGCGAGAGATAAAGAGAATTCGCGGTCGATGAACGCGACGCTAAGATGATAATTCTTCAGAATTTTTTGCTCTTCGGTCTGAGCACTTTGTCGGTTGTGATTGGTTTCCAGAGCAAAGTTTTCGACTATTTGATCCCGTTGATTCAGATAGGATTCGTCGAGGTTGATCGCCGTTTTCTGAAAGGAGAAGTTTAGGGTTTGTAGTTGGTTTTCTGCTTCGAGTGTTAGGCTAAGGGCTGTTGCCCATGGCATGGTGACAGTACCGTGAAACCACATGAAGGGATTTGAACCTAGCCACCCAAGTGCTAATGTAGAGCTATCGATTTTAGGAGGGTGGTAGATTTGGGCTGCAAGTCGTTTACCACGATCGTCGCGGCCAATCTTCCCCTGCAGCTGATATGTTTCGGCTTGTAAGATCAACTTATCCAAGTCGAGTTTTTCTTGTGCGAGGCTAAGAGATTTGCGATTGTTGAGCGACAAATCGATCTTGCGGATTTGATAGGAGCGTACAAGATCAGCATGTTCCGAGCGATAGAGCGCAATAGCTTTGATGCGTGCGGTTGCTTGTTCGGCTTCAAATGTAACCTTGTCTCGAGCTTGCATCTCAGTAGCCTGGATATGTTGTAGCTGTTTCGTGAGTTGTAAATGCGAAGTCTCTGCAAATTGGGCTTCATCAATCGGTTCTAGTTCTTGGAGTTTTTCTACTTGTTGTCGAGCGACAGCTAATTGGTAGGAAGACCAGGAAGAGGCGATGAGACCGTGGAGTTGTTCCCAAGCAGTCAATGTTGCTTGCGAGCGTTTCAGATTTAGTTGGCGATCTTCGAGAGCAACTGCGATGCGGTAGTCTTGCTCGAGCGTGAGTTTGGATTTCTCGTATTTGTAATTGGCCTGGATTTCGGCGATTTGCAGATTGAGTCGCGCGGCGACTTGGGGCAGCCGACTTGTAGAGTCCGCGATATTTCGCTGGGTGCTATCGCGGTGATTCTTTTCGATAGTTTCCGTTCGTTGCTCCTGTTCAATGGTAGCGATTGCTTCCAGATAACGGCATTTTGCGGCTGACATCGCTTGGTAGCGTTCCAGCTGGTGTGGGTTCGATGCATTAGCGACTTCGATGTCGATCTGAAGGATGTCTTGGTCGAATACGAAGCCGGCATCATAGAATTTTTTCGCATACGTTTTGATGGCGTTTTCTAGCGTCGTGCCGGATGGTGGCGGTATCATGCTTAAGGTGGATTGCAGTTCCTGCGCTGCTTCTCTTTGTGTCTGATCACGTTTGCGAATTGCAATTTGTCGTGATGCCGCAGCTTCGGCCTCGATCGCTTGTCCGATTCGTTGAAATTGAAGCTGAATTTCGTGGATTTCGTTTCGATAATTGATCTCTACTTCTTTGGAGCGATCGATAAATGAAGGGTCTGGTTCTACAAAACCGCTTGGCAGTAGGTCTTTGGTTGCACGAGAGAATTGCGCAGCGATGCGCGCTAAGGTCTCTTGATATTCTATGTGGGCGATCTGAATGGCTTGGTCGCGATGGATTTGCGCTTCATTTCGCTTCGTGCTTTCTAGTTTTCTAAGGGCATCGGCGGTGTGTAGGTACTCAGACTGTAGGCGTTGCAGTTCGCGCTGGTAGGGTTCGTAATTTTCCAGATCGACTTGATGTTCTAGATCGGTCAACGAGGACAAGCTGGGTGAGGATGCAACTGGTATGCTGATCTTTGCTTGTGCTTGCGCAATTAATTGATCAATGCTGGGTAATTGAGGAAGCGGAGTTGATGGCCACGCTAACGGGAGATCTTGTTCGAGTGGGTAGTCTGCGAAGTTGACCGAATGGAGTGAGAGTGATTCAGAGAGTGACGTCAGGGATCGCTGTATGGCCGTTCTGTAGTTCTCATCGATTTCTATGGTTGATTTCCATGAGTTGTTATGGAGGTCTTCTAGGGAATCCATGCGTGAGGAAAAAGAGTCTGCATTACGCATTTCACGATCGGCCATGATTTGGGCGCGATCGTAGGCAAGCCGAGAGAGGGCCGACGCTAGGCCTTGAATATGAATGCCTTCTGCGGAAGCGATTTGTGCAGCGACGGATCGATAAGCAGCAACCCAAGCGTTTGCTTCTGGGCTTTTGGGTAACGGATGGGACAGGAATCGAAAAGGTATCCAAGAGCTTTGTTTGCTGGAGTCGGAGTTTCGAATGCGTATTTGAACCGCGTGTATTCCTAGTTGGCCTGAAGGGAGTGGGATCGAGAAACTAGGTCCTTGAAAATCGTAGGAGCGACGTAGGGATGTTCCGTTTTCCCAATCAACGTCGAGTGTCCACTGGCTTGTCCTACCGATGTCTCCGAGTATTTGCCCGATCAACACGGGGTTATCCGACCTTTGGTCATCGTCGGATGTTCCTTGGTTGTTTTCCAGGCGGAGCGTTGAGAGAGTGACAAGGCCAATGGAGTTTGATTCCAAGATGCCCTTAACACTCGACCACGGACTGCGGAGCACGGTTCCGTCCGGCAGCACTTCTTTGGTGCGAGCTCGCAAGGTGAATGGACCGGCAGATAGATTGGTGGGTATAAAGTGGAAGGAGAGATCGTCGGAAACAGTCGATTGACCTTCGACTCTGTTGTCCAAATCGGAATCGAACTCGATCGTCAGTGGATAGTTCCTTGAGAGTCGCTCGACGAGTCCACGTAATTGAGGAGTGTGGACAACCGGAATGGTAGATTGCGATTGATCGATCGGATGGCCGTTGTCGAGGAGAGTCAACGACAGGATTGAGGGAGCGGTGGTGGGTTTCTGTTCACCGCGAACAGCGATGGATTGCCAAGAGCCAACCAAATCCGTTGTCGCGTTGTTTGCGTAGGATCTAACGCGGACCTGAATGCTGGAGTTGCTTTCCGAAAGGTTATCAAGCGGATAGTCGAATGTACTATAGGCATCTACAGAGAGTATTCTGTCTGCAGAGCCGTCATTATTCAAATCCAATTCAACTCGTAGTGATTGGTGGTTGGATTGGGATGACACAGAGCCACGAATGCTCGGTAGTTGTCCGTTTGCTGCCGGGAAGAATAGAACATCTTTGAGTTTCGGTGATTCATTGGGCTGGTCTTCTAGTTGGAAAGAAAAATCGACCCAGGGCTCCGTCCCATGGGTCGAAGAGTTCGTTTCGAGGATCGGGGAGGCGATGTCGATACGCAACGGGCGAAAGGCGAAGTTCCATTCCCCTTTTCGTTCGATTCTTGGTGTGTAAATAAATCGTCCTTGGGAATCCACGCCGACACTTTCGTCGGCTATCCCATCAGCGTTGCTATCGACTAACACGATTGCGTGGGAGAAACCAGTTGGTGATGAGATCACACCGGTGATGGTGGGGTTTTCCGTTCGGCGATCTGCATCGGTGCCTGTATCGTCGAGCAAGTGAATCGTATCGATCCGAAGGGGGGCATCCGTTGTTGGGACATAAGTAAAATCAAAAACTTGCCACTCACCTAATTCGATCGTCTCTAGGTTATCTGCAAGCCGCTTGGATCGCAGAGAGAGGAGGTGGTTGCCGAAGGGAAGGTCAAGTGGCGTGTAGACGAATCGACCATTTCGTTCGGTAGCGACACAATCTTCGGGATGTCCATCGCCGTTGCGATCGAATTCGACCCAGTTGATGGGCGAGGGCTGTGTCAGAGTACCTACGAGAGTGATGGTATTGCTAGTGCGATCGTTGTTAGATATTCCTGAATCCACAAGCAATCGGACTGAGATTTCTTGGGAAGTGCCATTATCGTCTGACTGGTCTTTTGGAGCAACGAGTTCAAAGTCGAAGGCTTTCCAATCGCTTAGCAGTGGCGTAGCGAGGAATGGATTTGTTCGCTCGGAGCGAACCCAAAGGGTACGGTGACCGAAGGGAGCTGCGGGTAATCGAACTGTAAAAGTGCCATCGGGTTGTGGTTGGATTTTGGTTGGGATTTTTTCATTTTCGCCCATGTCGACGTGGATGGTTGTGAATTCGTCGAAGTCCCCAACAAGTTTTCCGACGATGGTCGGTATAGAAGTGATACGATCAATTGAGGATTGTCCATCGTCACTGAGTAGATGAAGTTCAATATCTGCAGGAGATGGAGGTTGGTAGTGCCATTCGAAAACTTGCCAATCTCCAGAGGATTCCCAATTTGAGTTGCTGTTTGTGGAGGATGAATGATTGAGGGCATTCCGAACTCGGGTGCGAAACCAATATCGCTGTAATCCGGGTTGGATATCTGGGTTGATGAATAGGATTTGGTTTTGTTCGGAGAGGCGAATGGAGTGCATTCCCGGTGCGGGTATGTCTAAGTTCTCAGCGCGAGCTTCATTACCAGTTGTGTCGATATCGAGAAAGCGTTCGAGAGATGGTGCTTCGCTCTGTGCGATTTCGATGCGTAAAGCGGGATCGCCAGTGTGAAGATCGGATGAGGATTCGCCGGTATCAGCGCGTAAACGAATGGATTGAATTGTGGGTACTTGTAAGGGATTCCAATCGAAAGTGTACCGCGTCCAATCGCCGTACAAGAAGCATTGCAATGATTGGTTCCATTCGCGCGCTCGATATGCAAAGGTATAGCGGCCAGGTGGAAGGTGATCTAAGGAATGCTCAAAAGTCAGGTCTTCAGCTACTTCGATCCAAGCGTCAGGGGCAAGATCGAGGTTCGAGTCGAGTTCAACGGTCAGGTTATTAAGGTTGGTGTTTGTTTGCTTGATACTTCCTTGGATGATACCCGTATGCAAGGGATTCGGTGTTGTATCTGGAATGGCTAGGTGTCGAATGGAATCGACCGTTAGTGGGCTAGATGGAGTTTCTGTGAGGGTAAAGTCGAGTGATAGCCAAGCGGTTAGGCGTTCACCGGATCGGTCGTCGAACAATCGGGCTCGGATGGTTCGGCGGCCCGGTGTTAACGGAGTGTTTTGGTCGGTCGATCTGGGATCGTAGGAAAAAAAGAGAGGAGCAGGTGTAGGGAGTGGCAGTACAGCATCTGGAATTCCATCCCCGGAGTGATCCCATTCGACGTGGAGGTGTGGCAGGTTCGGGTCGTCCGCGGTGCGTTCGCCGTGGAGATCGACAAGTACGGTTGGATCGTTGGTGATGGCGTCATCGGGAGATCCAGTGTCTGATTTCAGTCGTAGGTTGCGTAATCGCAAGGGGCCTTGTTCAGGGTCTTCGACGAGAAAATAAGAGAAGGTTTTCCAGGGGCTGCGGGTTATTTCTATGCCGTTATCGCTGAGTAGTTTGGTTCGATAACTGATTGTGTGAGGTCCGAATGGATTGAGTTCGTTGTTATTGAGTTCGTTGTTATTGAGTTCGGTGGGAGAGAATTCGAAGGAGGTGCAGGGAGTCGTATCGGTTTTCACAAGTTCGGGGATGCCATCGGAATTCCAGTCGAATTCGCTGATGAGGGTTCCGCCGATCCAATCGCCTTGATAGGTGACTTGTAGGGTATCGCGAGTGGTAACTTTATCTGAAGAGGAAGAACCTGAATCGAAGACCAGTTCGATACGATCGATGTAGGGACCTGCGAGAAGAGTACCGTCACCATTTTTGGGGGAGTCATCTGGGGGTGGCGTATCGTTATCGAGGATACGCAGTGTTTTTTTCTGGCTGCCGGCTAGTTTGTATTTTTGATCTTCTGTGGTGAGCAACACGAGATCGCACCATTCAGTTCCTTCGGCATTCGCATCATCAGCAACATTCCATCGTTGGGATGCGATTGCGGATCCTTTGGGAAATCGCAACAGTCCCGTTTGGTTCTTGAGGTTGATATCGTTTCGAGCAAACTGGAAATCTTGTTCAAGGATCAAGCCAGCTTGGGGTTTAACAGAGAAGGGGACGAGGAGTTCATCGTCGAGTGGGCCGGTACGCCGAGCGCGAAGAGTGGCGGGTTGGAGTCCTTCTTGTCCATCGATGGAATCGATCCATTCGACGAAGGTAGTGGAGTTGTTCGAATCGTTATCGGTGATTTGAAGGATGGTAGGTTCGTTGGGAAGCAAAGTACCTAAGCGTGAGGCGTCGGTGAGAATAATTTTTATCGTTTCGGTGGCTTCTGGGATCGCGTCGTCGATTGGGTTGAAGAAGAGGTCGACAAACGACTGACCAGGGGAGAATTTTGCGATGGGCTTAGGGGGGAGGTAGTCGAGGTTTATCTGTGCGGAGGAAGTCGCAAGCGATTGCCATTGGACTTCGAGGGGCGGTTTTGTATTTGATCGTTCGATGCGAATTCGTGCTGGGGAAATACCACCTTCGATGCAAGGATCGAATTCTGAGATCCAGACATGTTCTTTGGGTCCGAAGATATCGGAGGGTGGTATGGGGCTGGGTAATTGAGCGAATCGGGGCTGGGTGTTTGGGGGTGAGGTAGGTGGTTGGAGTGTGGGGAGGAGTGCGAAGAGTTGTCGAGATTCAAGGGTCTCAAAGAGGGTTTTACGAAACTCTTTGCGACGAAATTTGCGTTGTGAAAACGAGAAGCCAGCGATGATAGGTATCATCAGAAACCCTCCGGTGGTAGTTAGGAATTGGGCGTAAACGCCTTCGATCCACCGCACCGATCGAGGTGGATTCCTAGGATTGGTTAGTTGGGCAGAGCCCTGTTTTCGCTGGCCAGCGAATGCATGAATTCGATTCTAGAGAGAACGTGCATTTTTGGGTTGGATTTGGCACAAGAAATTTTTCAAGATTTTTCTTCGCGGATTACACCAGTGAATCGCGGCATTGCATGGGCTCACCAAAGACGCCAAGAAGACCGCGAAAGAATTGAGCCGAATAGCGAGAGTTCAATGCGGTACGCCTTCGTCTGACCGCTAAACGAAAAATGGTAAACCGGTGCTAGCGCTCAATACAGTCAAATCGATAGCCACTCTGCTTGAGCCCGCTTCGCGCAAGCCGCGGAGTGTTCGTATCGGCCATGCTCACCTTATTGCACGTTGCAATCAATCGAAAACCACCACGTTGTACACGCTGACTGGTTGGGGGGGGGTGATGTATTGAACCGGGTACCGCGAACCGGTGTGAACCACCGGTAAGCGGCCACCCTATGAAGCGCTAGGCCCGAAGGGCTGAAACAACAATAGGGGCGCAAGGTGATGAAGGCTGTTTCAATCCATGGTGTGTCGGCCTTCCAGGCCTTTTGCATTCTTTTTTTCAGGACAGCCGGGGCCTTACGGACCCCGGCAGAGGTTGTGTCGGCCTTCCAGGCCTGAAGGCAACTTGGGTTGCAATCCTAACACGAGTACGAAAGCTATCGCAACGAAAAGGGATAATAGGCATTCCTACCCACAAAGTTACCTGAAGACCCCAAAAAATTGAGATACCTAAGCGAGAATCTCGGTTACCACGCGTTGCTTTTCTACTCCAGTTAAACGTTGGTCCAAACCCTGGAACTTATAGGTGAATCGTTCATGATCGACCCCCATGCAATGTAAAATCGTTGCATTGACGTCGTTGATGTTCACAGGGTCTTTCACAATGTTGTAGCTGAAATCATCTGTTTCTCCATATGTCACCCCCCCCTTTATCCCACCACCAGCCATCCACATGCAGAAGTTCCGTGGGTGATGGTCCCGACCGTAGTTGTCTTTTGATAATCCACCTTGGCTGTAAACCGTTCTTCCGAACTCTCCACCCCAAACAACTAAAGTGTCTTTTAGCATTCCGCGTTGTTTTAAATCCTTAAGAAGCGCGGCGATAGGCTGATCGGTCTGCTTGCATTGATTCCCAATCTGACGTGGTAGGTCCCCGTGTTGATCCCATCCTCGATGCAACAACTGAACGACTCGAACACCTCGCTCTACCAATCGCCGTGCAAGCAGAGCGCTGTGAGCAAAGGATCCTGGATCGCGCACCGCTGGACCATACATATCCAATGTCTCTTGGGTCTCCGTTTCGATGTTTGTTAAATCCGGAACACTCGATTGCATCCGAAAAGCCATCTCATATTGCGATATCCGAGTAGCCGTCTCTGGATCGCCAAACTCAGTTTGCGCACCGCGATTCAACGCTTGCAATGTATCGAGCATCAATCTCCGATCATCACGAGAAACGCCCATAGGGTTCGGAAGATACAAAACCGGGTCGCCACTCCCACGTAAAGCAACTCCGTTGAACCGTGTTGGCAAGAAGCCACTAGCCCACATTCGACTAAACAATGCCTGGCCGTTGCTGTCCTCCGGGAACTTTGGGGTGAAAACCACAAATGCGGGCAAGTCATTATTTTCGCTACCTAATCCGTAGGCTAACCATGATCCTATGCTCGCTTTTCCAGGAACCTCAGAACCTGTCATGACGAACGTACAAGCAGGGTCATGATTGATCGCGTTGGTGTTAACCGAGCGAATCAGCGCAATATCGTCGACCATTTCGCTAACATAGGGAAACAGTTCCACATTAGCCCACATGCCGCATTGCCCCTTCTGCTCATATTTGAACTTTGAAGGCGCTACAGGAAAGCGAGATTGTCCGCTGGTCATAGTCGACAATCGCTGACCTCCTTGGACGCTCGGGGGTAAGTCCTTATCGTAGTATTCTTGCAATACGGGCTTGTAGTCCCAGGTATCGATCTGGGAAGGGCCACCATTCATGTGTAGGTAGATGACCGATTTGGCCTTGGGGGGAAAATGTGGCATTCCGGTCAGCGGTGGGTGAACCTTCGGTACACCACCCGTTGCAGTTCCTTCTTCTGCCATCAATCTGCCGAATGAACTTTGGTTAGCTAACAATCCGGCAGCGAGTCCACCAAACCGTAGTCCATTGCTTCCGAAGAAATTGCGGCGGTTAAGTCGTATTTGGAGATCTTGTATATCGTTCATCATCTCTGAGCACCTGTCATTGACTGGAGGTCGGTTGGTGTTTCCGGGCGTACGAACCATAAACGAATAGGATTCAGTTTCGGTTAAGTGTTTCATCCATATTCAAAATGGTGCTAGCCAAAAGCGTATATGCCGCTAGTTCCTGGACTGCGAAAGTGCTTGGTGGTTTGGTCTCCCCCAGCTGTGTTAGTTGCTGCGCATCCTGCGGATTCGCTTGGTATCGCTCGATGTGCTTGGCAACTTGCGCAACGAGCAACTCTCTTTCAGAGTCCGTAGGACTTCTTGATAGAACAGTCTTAAACAG
>JBEICB010000052.1:0-25782 GCA_040373655.1 Pirellula sp.
GGCCCGTAAACTCAATGCATGTCTTTTGCATTTGAGAAATTGATCGTCTACCAAAAGTCTGTCGACTTTGCAGATGCGGTTTGTTCTACAACCGAAGACTTCCAGAGAGGCTACGGTTTCCTCGTAGACCAACTCAATCGCGCCGCCCTATCGATCGCTTCAAACATTGCAGAGGGAAACGGACGATTTACCAAGGCCGACGACGAGAACACAGTTCTGCCGATCGAAAGCTTCTCTTTGGATGATGCGAGGAAACATCAGGAATAGTGCATTGGCTCGGACTGTCAACTTTCTTGAAACCTCCCGACTCTTCTTCAAACGTTAACAAAACGAAAACACCACCTTAACCAAAAACAAATAATCAACGCATTTACCGCCGTTGAAGCTTTACCAATCCCCCTAGACTCCCCAATCTCAAGGAGCTGAATAGGTCTTTCTTCATAATCCGCAGACAAATCGCGAATTGCTCTACATCCACCAATTTTCCTTGCCGATGGTACGGCCTGGGTAACCTTTAACGATTGTAGGACCCGCCCGACTTAAGGACGTGATTCGTGATTCAGACCATCCGCAACATACTCTCTAATCTGCAACACCTTCTTCATGCACCACTGAATGCCAAAGCTTGGGCAATCACCTTGATGTGTTGTAGCAACCTAACCAGTCAAGCCCAAGACTTGCTCCAACTCGCCGATCCACCTACTCCCCTCGAAGTCCTCGAAGCTCGGTTTCGTGAAACCGAAATGCGACTCCGTGCCTTGGAAGAAGCGAATGCAAACCCCGAAGACACATTCTTTGTAGCATCGGATTCAACCAACTCTCAAGACAAACCCGACGCGTCAAAGTCTTCCGAGGCATCTAAGTCAACTGACCCAAAATCGATCGACAATAAAGAAGCAAAATCGGAAAGCAAATCAGACGAGAAGAAACCTGAAAAAAAGGAGGACAAGAAAGACGAAAAGAAAAAGAAGTCATGGTTCGAGAAATACACCATCCGTGGCTACGCACAGTTTCGAATCAACGAAACCCTAGACCTACAAGACAATTCAGCCCCAGCGTACTTGCCAGGTGATACGTCCGTCGGCGACAACCAAAGCTTTCTATTACGCCGGGCCCGATTGATTATCTCTGGAGATGTATCCGAACATCTCGGTATTTACTTGCAACCAGACTTTGCCGCGAACATCCCGGGCGTCAGCGACCAAATCAAATACGTTCAGATTCGAGACTGGTACAGCGACCTGTACCTGACCACCGACAAAGTAAACCGCTTGCGCATCGGACAGTCTAAGATCCCTTATGGTTGGGAAAATATGCAGTCAAGCTCCAACCGGTTATCCCTCGACCGAAACGATGCTTTCAACAGCGCCGCACGCAACGAACGCGACCTCGGCGTCTTTTATTACTGGACACCGAAACCAGCCCAAGACTTTTTCAAGTACACTGTCGACGAAGGACTTAAAGGCTCTGGAAACTACGGTATTTTCGGTATCGGGGTGTACAATGGTCAAGGTGGTTCCTTCCGAGAACAAAACGATAACCTCCACCTTGTCGCTAGACTTACTCTCCCAGGCAAACTAGCCAATGGACAACTGTATGAAGTTGGTATTCAAGGATACACCGGGGATTACAGCGTATTGACCAGCCCAATTGCTCCCTTGGGAACCGGTAGCTTGATCAGTCCGTTCTCAAAATCGGGAGGATACTCTGATGAACGTATAGGATGGACCGGCGTGTACTATCCACAACCGATCGGATTCCAAGCCGAATGGAACGTAGGAACAGGTCCCGCACTGAATGCCGCACAAAATGCCGTAGAAGAACGCTCCGTCAAAGGTGGTTACGCCCAAACCATGTATCAATACAAAAGCAACTACGGAGTGCTCTTCCCCTTTTTGCGCTATCAATACTATCGCGGTGGTTACAAAACCGAACGAAATGCCCCTTACACAAGCATCGATGACTTCGAAATCGGTGTCGAATGGCAAATGAATTCCTCTGCGGAATTAACCACGGTTTACACCTTTGCCGACCGCACCAACACCTCCACACGTTCGCAAACGAATGCCCTAAACTATGGCCAATTTGTGGGCGACATCTTGAGGATGCAATTCCAGTTCAACTACTAAATCACCAATCTCCATGGCGGCCTCGACTCGACCAGACTAAACTGACTAAATGGATCCTTGAACGGATGATTTCAATCCGCCAAGGATCAAGCCCGTTAGGGCCCTATCGAGCCTTCTATGCCGCTATCCCTCCCGACCCTTCATGCGATCCACTACCAGCCTAACAACTGCACTGGTTACACTTTTTCTCATCCTAGGCTTTGAGTCGACTCAAGCCCAAGAGAGTGAAATCTCCTACAGTCGCGATGTTCGCCCCATCATCTCCGACATGTGCTTCTCCTGCCACGGGCCAGACGAACAAGGCCGAAAAGGGGAACTGCTGCTGAGCGACTATCAGGCAGCCCTCAAAGGTGGAGAGTCCGGACAACCCGCTATCGTTCCAGGTGATCCCGCCAACAGCGAATTGATCAAACGCCTTCACAGCGACGACCCGGATGTATGTATGCCACCGCCACACACAAAGAAGAAACTCACTCCGAACCAAGTTGCGATTCTTGAGAAATGGATAGCCGCTGGTGCAAACTACGAGAAACACTGGGCGTTTACCTCTCCCACGCAATCACCTGTCCCTGATTCCGATTCACACAACCCAATCGATGCGTTTGTCGAACACAGGTTGAACCAAGCTAGCTTATCCACATCGCCGATAGCCGACAAATCGACGCTGCTACGGCGAGTCACTTTCGACCTGATCGGGTTGCCTCCTACCGAACAAGAACTCTCGGAGTTCCTTTCCGACACAACCGCCGAAGCCTACGAAAAAGCGGTCAATCGATTGCTTGACTCACACAAATACGGTGAACGATGGGCACGCAAATGGTTAGACCTAGCCCGTTATGCAGATACCAACGGCTACGAGAAAGATCGCGTTCGTTCCATCTGGCCATATCGAGACTGGGTGATCCGAGCCCTCAATGAAGATATGCCCTTCGATCAATTCACGATCGAACAAATCGCTGGTGACCTACTACCCGATGCAACTCTGAGCCAACGCATTGCTACCGGATTCCATCGCAATACGATGCTCAACGAAGAAGGCGGAATCGATCCACTTGAGTTTCGCTTCCACGCAATGGTCGATCGCGTTGCAACCACCGGCGCAACTTGGCTCGGACTTACCTTGCAGTGCTGCCAATGCCATACCCATAAATACGATCCAATTACGCAAAATGAATACTACGCTTTCATGGCATTACTTAATAACGCAGATGAACTGGATCTTGAAATCCCAAGTCAATCAGAGATTGCAAACAGATCCGCTCGTCAAACAGAAGAGCAAAACCGCCAACAGCAAGCCGAAGCCTTGCGGGCTGCTCTACCAAACAAATGGCCTATCGAGGATCCAAATATTACTTGGACCACTCCAGAACCTCAGCTCGATACCAATCCCAACGAGCCTTTCCAGATTCTTCCGGACAATTCGATCCTATTCAATGCTCCCGGATCGGCGTCCGCGATACTCACAGTCAAGTTCCCAAACCTCAACGGTAAATTCTCCCACTTGCGCATCGAAGCCCTTACCGACAAGTCCCTTCCGGGAACCGGCCCCGGTCGAACTCCCCACGGTAACTTCGTCTTGAGCGAAGTCTCAGTTCACAACGCAAATCACGCAGTAAATATTTCTAGCGGTTCAGCAAATGTCGAACAAAACGGCTATCCAGCTTCCGCAGCATTTGACGGCAATGAGAGTACAGGCTGGGCCGTACACGCGGATGGAAAAGATATTCACAGCGACAAGTCGCTTACGCTATCGTTCGATAGTACACTTGATTCTTCTGGTAATACGCAATTGATCATTCGGCAAACGCATGGCTCGCAACATACCATCGGACGATTGAAAGTCAGCTTTGGTACATCGGATATCCCCACCGAAGATCTGGAAAAACGCCGTAGCGTTGCATTCGATACAGCGATGTCCCAGTGGCTTGAATCTCAACAAAAATCAACCGCAAAGTGGCTTCCAATCGTCCCCACCCAAGCCACCTCAAATCTTCCTCTCTTGACGATCAACGAAGATGCCACAGTTTTTGTTACTGGCGACATTACCAAGTCAGATACGTACAAGTTGGAACTGGAAGATGTGTCCCTAATATCTGCGATGAGAGGGCAATCCGACGCCATCACCGCGATTCGTCTCGAAGCACTCCCGGACCCGAGACTCCCAGGTCGAGGACCTGGCATGGCCTATTACGAAGGCCCCAAAGGTGACTTCTTGATGGGAGAATTCCAAGTCTTCGCCGATGGCCAACCAGTGCAAGTTGCTTCAGCCTCTGAAAGCTATGCAAAAAACACCTTCGGGAACCAAGCAGAAGCAAAATATGCAATCGATGGTGACCCTGAAACGGGCTGGAGTTGCGCCCAAGGCCAGGGAAAAGCCCACGAAGCAGTCTTCCGCTTAGCACAACCAACCAAAGCAAACCGTTGGACAATCGTCATGCAGTTTGGTCGCCATTACGCTTGCTCCCTCGGAAAATTTCGAATTAGCGTTACCGATGACCAACGCGAAATTAAGGCTAGTCTCTTGCCTTCCGATGTGCAAAGCTTGCTCCATCAACCCAACCGAACGCCAGAACAATTGCTTGAACTCAAGAATGCATTTGTGATGAGCGCTCCTGAGTTGGCTGCAGCAAGAACTCCCATCGAAGCTCTCTTGCGAGAGCCAAACATGCTCACAACTTTGGTGTTTCAAGAACGCCCCGAAGTCAATCCTCGTAAAACCTACTTGCATAATCGAGGAGAATGGACACAACCCACCCACACGGTTGAGCCCGACGTCCTTTCAATCCTAAATCCACTTCCCAAACAAGCTCCAAAGAACAGACTCGCTTTCGCGAAGTGGCTCGTCAGTCGCGACAACCCTCTTACGGCACGCGTCGTCGTCAACCGGACTTGGGCTGCTTTCTTCGGGCGTGGTATCGTCAAAACGCAGGAAGACTTCGGATTTCAAGGTAGCCCACCGTCACATCCACAACTACTCGATTGGTTAGCCGTAGAGTTTATGAACGACGGTTGGTCGATGAAGCAACTTCATCGTCGCATCGTAACGAGCCGCACCTATCAACAAACGAGCAATAGCAACGCGTTCGGTGAAGAACTCGATCCTGAAAACACGCTCCTTTGGCGAGGCCCCCGAGTACGACTCGACGCAGAGCAAGTCCGCGATTCAGCGTTGCATGCTGCTGGTCTGCTATCCGACAAAATGTATGGACCAAGCGTCTTCCCACCTCAACCACCCAACATTACCACCGAGGGAACCTATGGGGCGATGAACTGGGCCACCAGCACCGGGGATGATAGGTATCGTCGCAGCCTCTACACGTTTACCAAACGAACCGCTCCCTTTGCTTTTGCAAATACCTTCGATGCACCCACAGGCGAAGGATGTATCGTTCGTCGTGATCGATCTAATACGCCGTTACAAGCGTTGACGATGCTTAATGATGTCACCATCGTGGAGGCTTCACAAGCACTTGGCAAAGCGTTAACTCAAGTGCATGGTTCCGACGAGGACCGGATCAACTTAGCCTACACACGATGCTTCTCTCGCCCTGCAACTAGCGACGAGTTGGCGAAAATTCTATCATTCTACCAAAGACAATTCGAACGTCTTAACGCCTCACCACAGGCAGCCAAAAACATCGCAGGTGATGGCCCCAGCGAATCCGCCACGCAGCGGGCAGCTTGGACAAGCGTCGTTAGAGCTTTGATGAATACTGACGAATTCGTCACCAGAAGGTAAGCCTTGAACATGCAGCCCAAACAACAACTCAGCCTTGACCAAACTCGAAGACACTTTCTTCACGATTGCGGTGTGGGCGTCGGGAAGATGGCTTTCGCGGGCCTTTTAGCCGATCAGGCCTTCGGACAAGCACCTACGGACGTGCCGAATCCATCGCAAACCATAGATCCCCTAGCACCTCGCCCTCCACACTTTGCAGGAAAAGCCAAAGCAGTAATCCACCTGTTCATGGCTGGCGCTCCGAGCCATCTCGAGCTCTTCGATAACAAGCCCGCACTCTCGCAGATGGACGGTAAACCCCTCCCGGCTTCGGTGACCGAAGGCCAAAGACTTGCGTTTATCCGCTCCGATGCTGCGGTCATGGGCCCTCAATTTCAATTTGCCAAACACGGGCAATCGGGCATGGAGATCTCCGACGCCCTTCCCTACCACGCGAAAATCGTCGATGACATTTGTCTAATTCGCTCTTGCCATACCGACCAGTTCAATCACGCCCCAGCGCAGACGTTCTTCCAAACGGGATTCGCTGTACCCGGTCGCCCAAGCATCGGTTCGTGGGTCACCTATGGTCTCGGATGCGAAACAAAAGACCTTCCTGCCTTCGTCGTACTTAGCACTGGTAGCGGTATCAGCGGTGGTAGCGGACTTTGGTCCAGCGGTTTCTTGCCCAGCATCCATACCGGCGTACGCTTTCGCAACCAAGGCGATCCGATCTTAAACGTCACCAGTCCCAATGGTATCGATAGCACCCTTCAACGCGACACACTCGACCTTATCAATGCGTTGAACCAAGAACAATTAAGAGAAACAAAGGATGCGGAAATCGCAACGCGACTTGCCAATTACGAAATGGCATTTCGGATGCAAGCCTCCGCGCCAGAGCTCATGGACCTAAGAAGCGAAAGCAAGGAAACCATCGAATTGTATGGATGTGATCCCGCGACTCCGTCTTTTGCTCGAGCTTGCTTACTAGCCCGACGCATGATCGAGCGAGGGGTTCGCTACGTAAATATTTTTCACGAAGGCTGGGATGCACATAGCGATGTCGTAGGAAACCACCGCGGAAACTGCAAAGCGACCGATCAAGCAAGCGCGGCATTGATCACCGATTTAAAAAACCGAGGCCTACTCGATGAAACCCTGGTCGTTTGGGGTGGAGAATTCGGACGAACACCAATGGTTGAAAGCAATGCAGCACTGGGAAGATCACGCGGACGTGATCACCACCCAAAGGCCTACAGCATGTGGCTTGCCGGAGGAGGAATTAAGGCTGGACTATCCTACGGAACTACAGACGAATTGGGATACAACGTGATCCAAGACCCCGTTCATGTTCACGATATCCAAACCACCATCCTTCACTGCCTAGGACTCGATCACGAGCGACTCACCTTCCGCACCCAAGGCCGAGACTATCGCTTAACCGATGTCCACGGAAAACTTATCACGGAAATTCTGGCCTGAAACCTAATACCTTCAATTCAATATCCACACCCCTTTATCGGGCCGCATGCACGAGCGGTGGGGTAGGTTCGCCGATGCGCCCACAGTCGAAAGCAATTGGACTTATATTAAACTCAGAAGTGGATTACACTTCCGTTTTCAAATTTGTTCACCGCGGTTACCCCCTCTGGATTCGCCAGCCCATATTTGTTCTGCAGGCCCTTCTAGATTCGCAGGTAAAGGTTTAGAGGCGTCTGTGTCAATCAAGTTTTCCGATCTACCGATCATCCCGGAGATCCAATCGGCCCTTCAGGCCCTTCAATACGTCACTCCAACACCGATTCAAGCCGGGGCCATCCCTCCGCTGATCGAAGGTAAGGATTTGCTCGGCTGTGCCCAAACTGGCACCGGCAAAACCGCCGCGTTTGCGATCCCTATGCTTCAGACCTTTCAGCAACTTGGAAAATATGCAAGTGCCTACCCACCTCTCGGCTTGATACTCGCCCCCACCCGCGAACTCGTCGTTCAAATCTCTGACAATATCCGAGCCATCGGCAAACATACAAAAGTCAGACATACCACGGTGTTCGGTGGAGTTGGGCAACGCCCACAAGTCATGGCATTGGCCAAAGGTGTTCAAATCGTTGTAGCAACCCCTGGCCGACTTCTTGACTTGATCGATCAAGAATATTGCTCGCTTACCAAACTCCAATACTTCGTCTTGGACGAAGCCGATCGCATGCTCGATATGGGGTTCATGCCTGACGTGCAACGAATCGTTGATATGTTGCCAAGCAAACGCCAGTCCGTGTTTCTCTCGGCAACTATGCCAGCACCCATCGAGCGACTTGCCTCCACTCTCTTGCACCAACACGTTACCGTGATGGTCACTCCCCCCTCTCGAACCGCCGATCGTGTCAAACAGACGGTCATGTTTGTTAAACGAGATGACAAACGCAAACTCTTGGACAAACTACTTGCAGATCCATCACGCTCACGCGTACTTGTCTTCGTTCGCACAAAACACGGTGCCGATCGACTCTTCAAATCATTGATGCACTCTGGGGTGGCAGCAGAAGGCATCCACGGAGGTCGTTCGCAAAATGCCAGACAGCGTGTCCTGAATGCGTTTCGCGATGGCCAAGTCCGAGTCCTCGTAGCCACTGATATCGCCGCTCGCGGAATCGATATCGATGACATTAGCCACGTGATCAATTTTGATGTACCGCTTGAAGCAGAAGCCTACGTACACCGCATTGGCCGCACGGCAAGAGCAGGTGCTAGTGGCGAGAGCATCACACTGTGCGATGGAGACGAATACAAGTACTTAGAAGAAATCCAAAAGACCATCGGAATGAACATTCCGATCGATCGCGATCACCCCTTCCATTCCACCGATGCAGAAGACGAAGAACTCCGTCATTACCGAATTCCTAGCCGCAAAAAGTCCTCTCGCCCTAGCAAGAGAGGTTCAGTTTCAGCAAAACACTCTTCCAATAGATCTAAAGCCTCCACGCCAAAATCCAGCCAATCCAACTCCGACACACGCGGCAAAAAATCCACGGCACAAGCCCCTAGAGACGGAGCGAGTGAACCCAATTCAGGAACGCAAAGGCGGCGGTCGATCAGCGGAAAAGTACGCAAAGTAAAACCGCGATCGTCGTCCGCTCCTGCCAGAGGGTTCCCAAAACGCTCTCGTCCAAAATCTAAACGCCGCTAATCCCCAATGGCATTAGGAATTTCTCTCCGTTCGCAAATACTCAGCGTTCGCATATACTGAGCTTCTGCAAATCCGTTAACGCATCACCAAGCTTGATGCTGACCAGACTTTCCTCAACACCTTTCCCCGCGTTGGAGCAATTCCGTGACTCGATTGGCCGATGTTTTCCAAGGTTGTATTCCCGCATTGATGACCCCTTGTACACCCCAAGGTGCCCCCGATTTCGATGCGCTCGTACAAAAAGGAAAAGAACTGATCGGATTGGGAATGCGGGCTGTCGTGTACTGCGGCTCGATGGGGGACTGGCCCTTGCTCACTGATTCGCAACGCCAAGAAGGGGTCGCAAGACTAACCAAAGCGGGCGTTCCCGTGGTCGTAGGAACCGGCGCACAAAACCCCAAAATCGCTGCTGCCCACGCTGCGCATGCCCAACAAGTCGGTGCGGCTGGCTTAATGGTTATCCCTCGCGTCCTATCCCGTGGCACCTCCAACTCCGCGCAACGTAGCCACTTCGCCGGAATCCTCAGCGCTGCGAACAATCTACCCGCAGTTATCTACAACAGCCCTTACTATGGATTTCAGACCAAAGCAGATCTCTTTTTCGATTTGCATCGTCAGTTTCCCAACTTGGTAGGATTCAAGGAATTTGGTGGCGCGGAATCACTAAGCTATGCCGCTGAACATATCACCACCGGCAACCCAAACCTTGCCCTGATGGTCGGCGTCGACACACAAGTCTTCCACGGGTTTGTTCGATGCGGAGCCGTCGGAGCGATCACCGGTGTGGGTAATGCACTTCCTCGCCAAGTCCTGCGGTTAATCGAATTGTGCCAAAAAGCAGCAAATGGTTGCGTCGAATCCCGACGACTCGCACTCGAACTCGACAGCGCACTAGCCGTGCTTTCCAAATACGATGAAGGTCCAGATCTCGTGCTCTATTACAAGTATCTGATGGTGCTTGAAGGAAACCCGGAATACCAATACCACTTCAACGAATCCGACGCACTGAGCTCAAGCCAGCAAGCGTTCATCCATCAACAATGGACTCAGTTCAAGACTTGGTGGGATCGCTGGCCCGGTGCGAAATCCTAGCAACGACTCTCTGATACCGTTGCCTGCAGTCTCTTTGACAGCCCTCGAACAGAGAGGGCCAGCGGAAGCCCAAGAACCGCCGCCAGCACAGCCCCTGCCCACTGCAAATCCCAAAGGTTTCTATCCGGCTGCGCAAAATCCCCATAATGAATGCTAGCCGCAAAAAGGGTCGCGGAAATGTACCCGAGCGATTGAGCAAGCATCATGGTCGCGACCCCGAGAACACTCGAGCGCAGCGCATGAGATGTCTCATTGGCAGAAATCTGAAACGGACAATTCAATGCCAAAGAAACATTCAACGCCCCGAACAACCACCATCCCTGCTGCGCAAGAAAACATCCCGAAAACAAGAGAATCCAACCCAAAGGCCCAAGAAACAACAGCCCACTGCGCACCTTGGGGAAATGCGGCAAGACGACCAACAAGACGATCTCTAAGAAGATCCCCCCAGCAAACAGATAATACCCGTAAACCGGATACATCGTTGTGAGAAATTCATGGGAGTAAAGGCCATAAGACATCTCACAGAATGCGACCAGCCACACCAACGCAATTAAGCCAGCCCATACAATCCCCTGCAAACGCACCGCCGAGCCCCTTTCGTCTCGCCACTCTGCTTGCTTGGGCTCCCTCGCTACAAACACAGGATCCACCTCGTGGGGCCGCAATGTTCGCAAATTCCAAGCAACAAAAGTTACATGCAATAAAGCGCAAGCAGCACCCAAAAACAGATGGTAGCGTCCTATCGATTCATAATGCGGAATCAAAACTCCCAAAGCTACAATCGCCAACATGTAACCCGCACTCCCCGCCGCACGAACGGAATAAGCATGCGAACCCATCACCGATACCCCAAAATGGTTCAGCAGCGTCATGCAAGTCGACTGCGAACACCCCAAAAGCAACACACAAAGCACCGTCCCAAGAATAGGATCGAACATCGATCGATTCGTTTGAGCCATCTCTAAATGCAACCCCAACAGGCCCTGCATGAACATAACCGCAATCGCTACACCAAAGAGCAACTTTCCTGGCGAACGTGTCCAGCCACGATCCTCGGCAAATCGAAAAAAGAAATAGGTCAAAATCGCCGCAATGGGAAATGCACTCGCAATCAGGCTTCCCACCGACGCACTATGAATACTGCGCAAATGCGTCTGCAACGGAAACGATGCAAAGCCCAAAGAAGAGAAATGCAAGAAGTACGCCCCGCCAATACGTAGCCATAGCCCCCAAGAGAAGCCCCGTGCGGTTGCTGAATCCATTCGATCAAACTGCCAGAAGAAAAAGTGTGCGAAGAAGTTCCGGGATGACTATCAAGGAAACGTCGCGTATCCACGCGCCGCTAGGGGAGAGAATTCCACTCATAGTGCTCTCTCCATTTAACCTCGGCTTGTAGTTTCTTGGCAATGGCTGAATCTTCGATTTCTTTAAATTCTATCTCTTCAAGGGTCTTCGGCATGTAGAACAGCGCAAAGAACGACTCACGATCCTCGAGCCCTCGCCGTCCATGCCCAGTCTTCCGATCCAACCAATCATAATGCCACTGAATGACCCGCTCGACCTCCTTGATTCTCCCAGCCAGTCGATCACGGATCGATTGCTCGATCTGACCGGTAACCCCGCGATCCACTCGCCCCTCATTCCTCCGTACCGGCGATCCCTCGGAGGCCTCAGCCTCCCAGCGATGCTCAAACCGCAGTGGTGCTCCCAAGTAGTCTTTGACCAATATGCGAAGTCTCGGATCGGTACTCGTGGAAACATGGTCAAACTCATGCTGCACTAACGGCGATTTCCACGGAGATTCAGGGCGAAAATCAGTTCCTAGAACGACTTCGTGCGTCATCTGGACATCCGCCCAAAAGACCCGAACCGAAACGTCCGTGACGTATTCCTGACGATTCTTCTCAGGTTGCAACTTCTCAGGTTGCAACTTCTCAGGTTGCAACTTCTCAGGGCCCGACTCCTCTGGCTGCGGTTTCCCTGGCTCAAGCCTGACCGCTGTGGTCATATACTTAAAACGATAATCCCCACGAACCTCAAACCGCGTCAAACCAACCTTCTTCGCCTTCGCTAAGGCTTGATCATCACACTTGAATGTGACCCGCCCCACTTCAATCAGACGCTGAATTCCAGGAGGAGCGTCGGCAACCCAAGCCGCGAATCTCGTCGTCGATTCCTCGACTTCCCCATCCGCTTCAGCTCGCTCCTGCCCGCAAACACTCCCCAAAGTACATCCCGAAACCAGACATACCCACTGAAAACAGCTAACCAAAAACCACCGTCTCACACAAGCTTGCGAAACTTGAAGTCCAGATCCTTTATGACGAAGAAGCATGTTCAATCGCATTCCAATCAAAAAAGTACGCTGAGCCTGTGTGCTAGTCAGAAACGCAAAACCGCATTAAAACAAAGCATACCAGATGCACTTTCACGAGGAAAACCTATGGCCAAAAAAGCCCCCACCGCAAAATCTTCCAAAAAGCAAGGATCGTTCGAGGAAACAAAAGAGGTACCAATCAAGGGCAAAGACGTTGACACGATGGCCAAACTCCAGCGGCTCGCCTCTGCTGTCTCCGAAGTCGCCAAGAAACGTCGCGACCCCTACCTCGATATCCCATCCCGCTCCCCCTCAAATTCCCAATTCAACAAGAAAAAACGCTTGATCGAAATGGGTGCGAAAACCAATAAACGAGAACTATTCAATCTGAACCAAGCCCGTTCCTACATGCAGACGATCCTGGTCGGTAGCGGATGTTCCAAGCTGATCCGACAAGGAAAGTCCACCAGCATTCGGGGTATGTACTACATGCTCAAGAAAACCATCGAAGGAACCAAAGAAAATACATTTAATGATCAGTCAGAGTCCGATGCTGTCATCGAAGACCTCGAAGTCATCACCGGTGCGATGCGCGAAGAATTGCACCTCTATGCCGAACCCCGCGGAGCCCTCGCCGGCCCCGTCGTGTTCATCGATGGAGAAAACGAACTCGATGCCGGGAAAATGGGGGCCGCAGGATATCCCATCCCTAGCATCGTCGAACCAGACCGAGTTCGAATCAAAAAATGCGAAGCGAAATTTATCCTGCACGTCGAAAAAGGTACCGTCTGGCAACGCTTCAACGAAGACAAATTCTGGCAGAAACACAAGTGCATCGTATCGCACGGCGCAGGACAACCCTCCCGAGGTGTTCGCCGAATGCTCCATCGGCTTCACAACGAATTTAAACTCCCCGTCTACTGCTTGCTCGATAACGATCCCTGGGGGTACTATATTTATTCGGTGATCAAGCAAGGGTCGATCAATCTTGCCTTCGAGAGCATGCGCATGGCAATCCCCGATGCAAAATTCCTCGGACTACGAAGCATCGACTACGAACGTTGCCAACTGCGAGAAGATGTCACCATCAAGCTTGACGACAAAGACAAGAAACGAGCCAAACAAATCGCGTCCTACCCGTGGTTTGCAGACAAAAAACCATGGCAAAGCGAAATCAAACAAATGCTGACCAACGACTTCAAACTCGAAGTAGAAGCATTGATCAGCCGTGACATCAGTTATGTGACCGAAAAATACGTTCCGGATCGATTACGGGAAAACGACTGGTTGGACTAAGTCCTGCCCCGCCAGAAGCCCGCCCAAGTTCACCCAAAGATTGCTACCATGGAAACTTCCGCGTCTCGTGATGCCCTGTCCCTACAAAGCGTCGTCAATCTGATTCCGGACAAGCCCGTCGAAGTCTCTGATCCAAGGCTCGTGCAAGCCGCCCTCGAACTCGCAAAAGCCCTCCAGCAACGGGCCTCGAAACTGCAAACACCCCAAGAACGACGACAACAAGCCGAACTCGATCGCATGCTTCAGCACCCTGAAGATAAGGCGACATTGACGCAAATCACCGACCAGAGCTTCCGCAGTAACTCGCCCGGTCGCGTCGTAGACCAAATGGTCCACATCCTCGATGTCCAAGGCGTCCCGCGATTCTTCAGCGCATTCGATCAAGCACTCCTTAAAGGTTTTCAGTCCTTCGGCGAGTACTTGCCCGGTGTCGCCGTTCCAATGGTCAAAGAAAAGATGCGCAAGGAGACCGCCAACGTTATCCTCCCCGCAGAACAAGACAAATTAACAGGACACCTCAAAGAGCGATCCCGAGAAGGCGTTCGAATGAACGTCAATTTTCTCGGCGAAGCAATCCTAGGTGAACAAGAAAGTCGCAGAAGGTTAGATCGCTATCTCGCAGCATTACAATTGCCCGAAATCGAATGCGTATCGATAAAAATCTCAACGCTATACTCGCAAATCTCTGCACTCTCACGCGAACACACCATCCGCATAGTTGCCGACCGATTGGAACTCCTCTACCGAGCCGCAGCGAAAGAATCCTTCGTCCGCCCCGACGGAAAAAAAGTCCCCAAATTCGTCTACCTCGACATGGAAGAGTATCGCGACCTGAGTCTCACCGCTGAGATCTTCATGCAAACCCTCTCCAGAAAAGGGCTGGAAAAAGTCCAAGGTGGCATCGCACTGCAAGCCTATGTGCCCGACTCGGCTCTCGTGCAACAACAAATAACCCAATGGGCAATGCAACGTATCCAAGGCGGCGGTGCACCAGTGACCATCCGCATCGTCAAAGGCGCCAACATGGAAATGGAACGCGTAGAAGCTTCCTTGAGAGGTTGGCCCCAAGCTCCCTATCGTTCCAAAATGGAAACCGATGCGAACTACAAACGAATGCTTCGCTACGGCATGGAGCCTGAGCATTTGCAAGCCGTTCATCTAGGCATCGCATCGCACAACCTCTTCGATCTATCCTATGCCATGGTCCTCGCTGTTGCCATGCAAGCCCTCGACTGCGTGCAATTCGAAATGCTCGAAGGAATGGCTAACCATCAACGCAGAGCTATGCTCGAATTATCCCGCCGCGTACTTCTCTACGCTCCTGCCTGTTATCGAGAAGAATTCATCAATGCAATCGGATACCTCGTCCGACGCCTCGACGAAAATACTGGCCCCGATAATTTTCTCAGACACGCTTTTCGAATCCAGGTCGGTAGCTCCACTTGGCAACGACTCGAAAACGGTTTCCTCGAATCCGTACAACGCATCACAGAAGTCTCCGCCCTGCCCCGCCGAACCCAAAACCGTCTTGAGCCCCCCGCACAACCACCAAAACCTTCGAACTGGAGAAGATTTGTCAACGAACCCGACACGGATTTCTCACTCGTTCAAAACTCAAATTGGGCCAAACAGATCATCCAACGCTGGATCGATAAATGCGACTCCAATGCCCAAGTCGTACCGTTGTCCATCGCGGACTCGGAAGTCGAGGGCCAAGGAGACTCCACGGCCTCCCACGATCCTTCTAGACCCGATGTGATTGCCGTTAAGTATCACCAAGCAAGCCCCAAACAAATCGGACATGCACTAGCTTGTGCCAAACAAGACCCCGCAGGCTGGCAAACAATGTCCCCTGAAGCTCGCTATACCGTGCTGCGTCAAGTCGCACACGAACTTCGCTGTGCTCGTGGTGACCTTATTGGTGCGGCAATTCTCGACGGTGGAAAAACCATCGCAGAAAGCGACCCCGAAGTTAGCGAAGCCATCGATTTTGTCGAGTTTTACGGCCGCAGTGCACTCGACCTGCAAAAGCGATACGGATCCCGAGCAAACCCTGCAGGTCCCGTTGTAGTCATCAGCCCATGGAACTTCCCCATCGCTATCCCTTGCGGCGGTATCGCGGCTGCACTGGCCGCTGGAAATCCCGTTATCCTCAAACCAGCTTCCGATACCGTCCTACCTGCCTACCTACTATGCCAATGCTTCTGGCGCGGTGGCGTACCACGCGAAGCTCTGCAGTTCCTCCCCGCCTCCGGCTCCGCCATCAGCAAACACCTTCTAAACGATCCCGCAATCGCACGCGTGATCCTCACCGGCGGAACTGATACAGCACTGAAAATCCTTGAATCGAATCCCAATACTCAACTCTTCGCCGAAACGGGTGGCAAAAACGGAACGATCATCAGCGGTCTCTCCGATCGTGACCTCGCCCTAAAAAACCTTCTGCACAGCGCCTTCTCTCACGCTGGACAAAAGTGCTCTGCAACAAGCCTCGCACTCCTCGAACGCGAAATTTTCGAAAGCAAAGAATTCCAAGAGCAAATCATCGATGCCGTCCAATCGATGAAAGTCGGCTCCGCTTGGGAACTCTCCACAAAAATAGGCCCCCTCATCCGCCCGCCGACCGGAGATCTACTACGAGGACTAAAAGAACTTGAACGCGGCGAAAAATGGCTTGTTATGCCAACACAGGTAGGCGATAACCCTGGCCTCTACACTCCTGGAGTAAAGTGGAACGTCTCTCCCGGAAGCTTCACACACTGCACCGAACTCTTCGGACCCGTCCTCGGGGTCCTTCCCTATGACAGACTCGATCAAGCCATCGATGTTGTCAACGCCACAGGTTACGGCTTGACCAGCGGCCTCGAATCCCTCGACGACCGCGAACAACAAATCTGGAAAAAGAAGATCCGAGCCGGAAATCTCTACATCAATCGACCCACCACCGGCGCAATCGTACTTCGTCAACCCTTCGGCGGAATCGGAAAAAGCTCCTTCGGCCCAGGGACTAAAGCTGGCGGTCCAAACTACGTGACCATGCTCCAAAACATCTCGCCCCCCGACTCCGTCGAACCTCCAGACAGCTCAGCCAAACCACAACTGCCGATGCTGCTGAAACTATGGGAAAAACTCGATAACTCCAGCAGACTTCTGCTGAGCCTACCCAACGTCCAAGCCAATGACTTACTGAAACTACGCGTAGCAATCCTCGCCTACGATCGATACGCGCGCGAAGAAATCGCACTAGAACACGATCACTTCCGCCTCGTCGGCCAAGACAACAATCGTCGATACATTCCTGTATCACCCATCCACCTTCGATTCTCCCCAGGTGACTCGTCCTGGGGACTTCTCGCTCGGTGCGCCGCTGCGATCGCCGTCAATGGATCCGCAATCGTCAGCATTCATCCCGCTGTCGATCACCAAACAGTAGAGACCATTGAAAAACTCACCCTTAATTTCGCAGGAAAACTCGAATTTATCGAACAATCAGACCAGCAATTAGTAGCCTCGATCGAAAACGGCGAAGTCCAACGCCTGCGTTACGACGGCGCGGAGGATGTCCCCGATGCCATCCGACGTATCACACCTAATCACTTCGTCTATATAGCCGACCAAAATGTCAGCCTCGATGACCACGAATTGCTTTGGTATGTCCTAGAACAAAGCATCTCATTCGATTACCACCGCTACGGAAATCTCGGCCCCCGCTCCGAAGAACCTCGCAGTCCCGTTCTGTAAACACCAACCCTAACCCCCGAGTCCCAATCCAAGCCTGCATCTGAACCTATCATTCGTCTCTCACGTTATACCCGATACATCCGATATCTTCCGAGACTTAAGCAACCTCAACCTATCTTCTTTGATTCCCCAACGAGTTCTTTCACTCCCGCTTGAGCACGCGCTGGAATAATCCGAGACACACTGTAGTGTTTCTTGGTACTTGAGAGCTCGTCATGAAAAAGTCAAATCATTCGTTGCTCAACCCTCGCCCCTCCGTGTGCATCGCTCTATCCTGCATTAGCTTAGTCTACCTGGCATACCAACCACACCAAGGATTCTCCCAAGACATTAAACTCGGAATACCACCTGCTCTGCCTAATAGCACCACGGTGCCTTACAATGCCGGGTCCAACAATACCGGGGGACGCCCCGTAGTGGCAATCAGCAAAGAATCCAATAACGGCTTGGCAAAGACACTCGGCGCCGAAAACCTAAATACCACGGCCCCCACCCGCACCCGTCAACAAGAATACGATCTGCTCGCAGAAGAAGTCTCCCAGTGGGAACGCCAAACATTCTTGCTTCGCAAAGCCGTCCGTATCGTCACACCTTCCGTTGTCCATATCGAAGCGATCAAAGAAGAAAGCGTGCTTGAACCGACCAACGGATCAAATCGCACCGAAAGATCCAGCGGCGAAACTCGCAAAGTCGAAGAAGCCGGTTCCGGAGTAGTCGTTGAAATAAACCAACGCAACTACGTCCTTACCAATCGCCACGTCATCCAATCCGCCACCCCGCAGAACATTCGTATCGAAACATTCGACGGCATTCCGCTTCAGATCGCAAAAATCTGGGAAGACCCCTCAACCGATCTCGCCGTGATTGACCTAGCAAGAGAAGATCTACCGACCGGTCGTATCGGCGATAGCCGCATCATCGAAGTAGGTGACCATGTCTTCGCCGTCGGAAGCCCATTCGGGCTAAACCACTCCGTTAGCTACGGAATCATCAGCGCAAAGGGAAGACGAAATCTAGAGCTTGGAACCAAAGCGATCGTCTACCAAGATTTCATCCAAACCGATGCAGCCATCAATCCGGGCAACAGTGGCGGCCCCTTGATGAACATGCGAGGCGAAGTCGTCGGTATCAATACAGCAATCGCGAGCAACTCGGGTGGAAACGAAGGAATCGGTTTCTCCATTCCTATCAATCTTGCAATGATCGTTGCAAAGCAACTCGTCGAACAAGGTGAGCTTAGACGCTCCTATCTCGGTGTAAGCGTCGAACGAGCTTTCAATGTCGACCCCCAACTCGGTGTACAATCCTATCGAGCCAAAGGCGCCTTTGTCAAAGTCGTCAAACCGAATAGCCCCGCAGAAACCGCAGGAATTCGATACGGAGATATCATCCTCGAATTCGATGGTACACTTGTCGAAAACGATGAACATCTCGTTCAACTCGTCGGACTTACCAGCACTTCGCGACCCGTCGAAGTCATCGTATTAAGAGAACGTTCCAAATTATGCATCCCTGTATCCTTAGCGCCACTCTCCGGCCCCTGATCAGTTTTACTGTCAGTCAATGCATCTCGCCGAACATCGGATACTCAAGCACTCTTATCGCAATTCTCTCTCGTAGTACACTCCTTTGGGCCTCCCTCCTCGCCCTAAATGTCATCGCACTTAATGTCTGCGCCCAAGAAACCTCATCATCTCGCGCGTTTGACCCCTCAGAGGCTGATCAAGTCAACGAATTGCTGGCACCCTTCAATGAGGCGGCCAAGAAATGGGACGATGATGTCGAAAAGCTCTCCGCGACCAATACACTAGACGGAGGCAACGAACACGTGCTGTTTATCGGAAGCTCAAGCTTTCGCCTCTGGGATAATCTACCCGATGATTTAGCACCTCACTCGATCGTCAAACGAGCCTTTGGTGGAGCGAAATTTCGCGATCTCGCGATCTACACGCCAGTCCTTGTTCGGGGACTAAAATTCAACCGCGCTGTGATCTTTATCGCCAACGACATCACCGGAAAAGAAGACGATATACCACCGGAAACCACTCGCAAACTCGCGCACCTAGTTATCGAACAACTACGCCAAGAACAACCGAAGGTACAAGTTTTCATCCTCGCCGTGACTCCCACTCCTTCACGCTACGAGTATTGGCCCCGCATCCAAAATACCAATCAGATGCTCAAAAGCCTTTCTGTAGAACTTCAAAACGTACACTACATCTCAACCGCTACCGCGTTCCTGGACGCCGATGGTTTGCCACGCGCAGAGTACTTCAAAGACGATAAACTGCACCTCAACCAACAAGGTGACGACGTCTGGTCTGAATTAATCAAACGCGCACTCGCCGAGTTTGCCCCCGCCCCCTCTAAATAACCATAACGCTCGGCGTAATCTTTCCATTCCTTGAGGATCATCGCTTCCTCGTCAGTACTCAATTGCAATTGATTGGTTTGATATCCGCGCTCATGCTGTCGCTTCTGTTCCCATCGAGCCCGCAAGTCATCGGTTACCACTAAATCTAAGTGACGATAGATCTCTTCCATAGTTGAAATCGGATTTGAAACAAAACACTCGTAATTCAAATCGATGATTTGTTCCCTCGGAATCACTGCTCGATCCGTTTCAAATGCTCGATACATCATCTTCAAAGATTCAACCACAAATTGATGCAACCGAACCCGATCCGTCGGCGTCTGCAAAGCTTGATGCGCATCCAACGAAACCCACAGGTTCATCGTCGATGGATACAACTTACGTGGATCCCGGACAATGTGAACATACTTCGACCCAGGCAACATCGATTGAATAATTCCCAACCGACCGGTGTGCGGCGGACTCTTGAGCAACATCCGTTTCTGATTATGCAAAGTCAACGCCTTAAGAAACCACAAAAAACTCTCTTTCCATCGCACTAGATTCTCAAGCTGAAAATCTGCTGTGCTCAATGTATCGCTGTACGGCACTTCTTCATTCGGAAACAAAATTCGATAATAAGGAGATGGCGCACCGAGGTTCACCAAAGCAAACTCGTCCTCCTGAGGCATCCCCCAACCCGCTTGCATGTTGTCCATCGGTCGGCGATGTGGAAGCAAAAAACCACCGAATCGACTGATCCAACGCTCCGTCAATAAAAAATGCCAAGGCGCAAAACACTCATACGTTGTCGGCGTCGCAAATTGTGAATCCAACGATAAGTACTCGTGAAGCAACGTTGTACCCGATCGCCAATGCCCCAAGACAAAGACCGGCGGCGCTACCAACTCCGTCCTCGCAATCGCCCTGCCCCATAACAAATGCTGCGAGAATGCTAGCATTGCATTTATCGGCGAAAATAAAGATACGCCAATCACATGATGCAATCGACTGAAACTGATTCCCGATAAATGCTTTCCTATCGTACGAAACCAAACATTTGGGGGCATCCCATGCCAAAACCGAGGCATCCAAGCCGGGTATTTCAGCGGTTTATTCGTCTCTGTCTTTGCCATCGTTTGAACGTGTTTCGCACATGGAACCGTAATCGCTATGGACGCTACGGACTGGTGGAAGGTAGTCTCCACCCCGCACCGAGCAGGCTTGGTTGTATCAAGAATCCTAACTCGCTGGATACCCCGCTTGCAACAAGATACGACCCGCCGATCGAAAACTCAACCAGGCGAACCTAACTTCAGGGATATTCACCTACAACTATTCCGCAGTGAAACAGCATTCAGAAATACTCCAACAATGGAAAAACTAGCCGAGCTGTTCCTAAAATATCGCAACCTCGTCCTTCCGATGGGAATTCTCGGAGGTATTCTTGTCGTTCTCGTTCCATTGCCCCCAGCACTGCTGGATCTACTGCTCGTTAGCAATATCGCTATCTCCGTCTTGGTGCTCCTGACCACCATGTCAGTCGCCACGCCCGTCGAGTTCAGTCTCTTTCCAAGCGTCCTTCTGGCAACCACCCTGATGCGCCTTGCACTAAACATCGCTACGACGCGCCTAATCCTTACCCAAGACTCCAGCGGCCCGACCGCTGTCGCTGGCCATGTCGTTGAAGGCTTTGGCAATTTCATGGCCGGAGACAAAATCGAAGTCGGGCTCCTCTTGTTCGTGATCATTTTCATCATTAACTTCGTCGTCATCACCAAAGGGGCAACACGTATCGGCGAGGTCGCAGCACGATTTGCACTCGACGGCATGCCCGGAAAACAACTGGCGATCGACTCCGATCTAAACGCAGGTTTGATCAATGCGTCCCAAGCCCATGAGCGACGTATTGAAGTCACACGCCACGCTGATTTCTATGGCGCAATGGATGGAGCCAGCAAATTCGTCCGTGGAGATGCCGTAGCTGGATTGATCATCACCGCGCTGAATCTCGTCGGCGGCCTTTATGTAGGTGTCGCTTACTTCGGGTTATCCCTACCACAAGCTGCCGTAACCTACAGCAAACTCACTATCGGTGACGGACTCGCAACGCAACTCCCCGCACTCCTGATCTCCGTCGGAGCCGCCCTGCTGACAACACGCTCCGCTCACCGCAGCGACTTCTCGGCTGAATTCCTGACTCAACTTTTTGCAAAACCACTTCCGCTCATGATCGCAGGAGTCTTCCTGGCTCTCCTCGTACTTACCTCGCTACCCGCCGTCCCGCTCCTTACACTAGGTGCCGGTGCTATGGGAATCGCCTTCTTACTCCGAAAAAATCAGCAAAAAGAAGCTACCAGCTCTCAACTTCAAGCAGACCGATTGAAAGAATCCAACGCCCGTCCCACAGAGAAGAAAACGGAAGATTACCTAAACGAAGATGCAATCCGTCTCGAACTCGGCGCTAGCCTAATTCCCCTTGTCGACCCCGCTCGCGGTAGCGACATCATGAAAAAAATCACCGCCGTGAGAACGCACTTGGCAAGCGACTTGGGCATTCTGCTCCCTATGGTTCGGATCAAAGACCGACTGAATCTCCCTAATTATCAATACGAAATTTCATTGCTCGGTAATGTCATCGCATCAGCGTCGCTCGTCCCCGAACGACTGCTTGCCATTTCCAATCGAAACAAATCCCCAGACTTCGAGGGTGATCCCACCCGCGATCCAGCAACAGGACGCCCCGCGTATTGGATCGCACCAGAAGACCGCACCGTAGCAGAACGCGCCGGCTTCCGTGTTCTCGATTGCGCCCAAGTCATCGCTAACCACCTTCATCGAATAGCCGAAGATCACGCGGCGGAATTACTGACACGTGAAGTTACCAAACAACTCATTGACCAAGTACACAAAACACATGCCACGATCGTCGAAGAACTCATACCCAATCAGTTGAAACTATCCGAAGTCCAGCAAATTCTACGTAACCTCCTAGATGAACAGATTCCTATCCGCCCCCTGAGCCTCATCTTGGAAACTATCGGCGACCTTGCACTTGATCGAAAGGACACCCAGTGGATTACCGAACGAGTCCGCGAAAGACTCGGAAGAACACTATGCCATCGACTACGCGATTCTCGAAATAGAATTTCAGCCATTACCCTCGACCCCTCCATAGAAGATGGCTTCGCATCCCTCCTCGATGCTCCGACTCGACAAGGTACACAATTGGTACCCCCAAGCCTAAAACGTGCTCTGATCGAACAGTTACGCGAATTCCCAATCGAATCCAACACCGATACAATCCCGATTGCAAGCAACACTAAACCAATTGTCCTATTGGTGAACCCAGAAATCCGCGCCCTAATGCGACGCACCCTCCGTGAGGCCTTCCCTCGCCTACCAATTCTCGCAACCACGGAAATAACCTCTGACACCCTCGTCGAATCCATCGCGCTGATTGAATTACCAGAAACCTCCCTGGCCCATTCCATGCGTTCGTTTTAACCGCCTGACGAATCGGGAACTACAATACGCAAGTCTATGTCTCGCTTTCATTCTGTGGAGTTAACTTAGGAATGTGTGGTATCGCCGGAGGTATCTGGGGAAACGATGCAAATGGAATCTCCATCGAGCAACTCCGTGCAATGACCAACAGTATTCAACACCGGGGGCCCGATGACGAAGGCCTCTGGTTGTCACCAAGCAGACGAAACGATCACTTCGTCGATCGACCGGCATCACAAGCCGTAGCGCTCGGTTTCCGACGGCTCTCGATCATCGATCTAGAATCTGGTCGCCAACCCATGCCGAACGAGGACGGCTCCGTACGCGTCGTCTTTAATGGAGAAATATACAACTACAAAGATCTTCGGCATCGACTCGAAGCCTCTTCACATCGCTTCGCAACCCAAAGCGACACCGAAACGATCGTACATCTCTACGAAGATCTTGGAACGGAATGCTTCAATCACTTCAACGGGATGTTCGCAATCGCAATCTGGGATGCAAAATCCGAACAACTTGTCCTTGCACGTGATCGCCTCGGAAAAAAACCGCTCTTCTATTGGCACGACGCCGACCGACTCTTCTTCGCCAGCGAACTAAAAGCCTTACGCCAACTCCCAGACTTCCCAACCGAAATCAACCCAAGCGCCGTCGACGCATACCTCACCTACTCGTACATCCCACACCCAGAAACCATCTATCGCCGCGTTCGAAAACTTCCCCCAGGGCACTACCTAATCTTCCGCAATGGAAAAATCGAGGTCCAACCCTACTGGAAATTTAACTGGGCAGAAGAAACCAACATCAGCTTAGAACAAGCAAAAGAAGAGCTCCGCTACGAACTTACAAAAGCAATTCGCTTGCGCCTTCGAAGTGACGTACCCCTCGGTGCCTTTCTCTCCGGTGGTATCGACTCCTCATTGGTTGTCGCTCTTGCACAAAAAGAGCTCTCAAGCCCCCTAAAGACCTTCTCGATCGGATTTGCGGAAGCCGACTTTGACGAGACCCGCTATGCCCAGAAAGTCGCAGATGCAATCAAAACAGATCATCGTCGATTCGAAGTCCAAGCCGATTCGGTTGCAATCCTCGATGAACTCGTTCGCCATTACGACGAACCGTTCAGTGACTCAAGCGCTATACCTACTTGGTACCTATGTGAACTAACTCGCCAAGCCGTTACTGTTGCACTGAGCGGCGATGGCGGTGACGAACTGTTCGGTGGATACGAGCGCTACCGCGCACTTCAACTCAGTGAAAGACTCCAAAATTGGCTCCCCACCCAATGGCTTGCAAATAATCCCCTGATCAAAAAACTTCCCGATTCATCCGCTAGAAGATCTCTTGGGCGACGCATCCGTAGATTTTGCGAAGCTCTCGGACAATCTCCCCCAAATCGGTATATGAACTGGATCCAAATCTTCGGTGAGTCCTCTCGCGCTCAACTCTACAACGAAACCTTTCTCGAACAGCTACCAAACCACGACCCATTCCATTTCCTTGAACAAGCATGGAACAAGGCAAATCCAAAACGCCGTGATCCAATGAGCTGCGCCATGGCTGCAGATTTGCAAACCTACGTCCCCTGCGATTTGATGACCAAAGTAGATATGGCATCCATGCGACACTCGCTCGAAGCTCGACAGCCCTTCTTAGACTACAACCTCGTACAATGGGCTATGCAACTTCCCGTCTCAATGAAAATGCGAAAAGGACGTGGCAAATGGCTACTGTACGATACGTTCCGAAAAGAACTTCCTGACGAAGTCTGGCATCGCCCAAAAATGGGATTCGGTATTCCAATAGCCCAATGGCTTCGAACCTCCCTAAAATCAAAGACTCAAGCCATGCTGCTGAGTAACGATGCTCGCTGCCTCCAGTTCTTTCGCCCAGAATCCGTCGCGTCTATCGTCCAAGAACACATGTCCGGAAAATCGAATCAAGGCTACCGTCTTTGGAATCTACTCATGCTCGAACTATGGCTTCGCGAGTGGAACTGATTCAAAATATCGCTTGATCTGCCTAGCATGATGCGGATCGCGAGGATTCAGCCGCTTGCACTCCATAGAAATCTCAATCGCTCGCTCTCGATTCCCACGCATAAATTCAACCTCAGCCAACGTATCAAGATACGTATCCGTAGCATCCCTCTGCGTGACCTTGGTCGCCAACATGTGCGCTGTATCTAATTCGAATCCACATTTAGCGGCAAGCCACGCTGCGTTATTACCAATCAGAAGATCGTCAGGATAACGTTCCAAATGCTTCAACATCGGAACATAGTAGACGTCGAACCACTTGCGCAAGGTAGCCTCAGGAAACTTTTCTCGTATCCAAGGAATAACATCGATCAACGTATTGATTTGCTCCGGATTGTACCGATAAGCCGTACGCAATAATCGATCCGCACGCTCCTCATTTCCATCCAAAATAGCTTGCCAAAAA
>JBEICB010000243.1:0-6594 GCA_040373655.1 Pirellula sp.
GACGAGTACTCACCGACGACGATGTATGAGGATTACTTGATTTCGCATGATTTGTTTCACTGGCAATCTCAAAGTAATACTTCGGAGCAATCTGCGACTGGGCAACGCTATATTCGTCATGCAGAGATGGGTTATACGCCGTTATTGTTTGTCCGGGAAACGAAGACCTTGGCATCTGGTCTTACAGCGCCTTATACCTTTCTTGGTCCATGCCAATATGAGAGTCACGTTGGTAGTCGACCGATGAGCATCACGTGGAGACTAAAGTACTCAGTGCCTGTACACCTGTACCGAGCGATGGCACGGCAGGTGGCAGTGTAGTGGAAAATGAAATTGCGAAACGACTTTCCATAGTTTGCCGTGACGTTCTTGCAGGAGTCAGAAGCCTTTTGATTTTCAGCACCGGTCGTTCGACAGCAGGCCAGTGAGCATCCTATAATTGCTTGGAGATCGTGGATCACGGCGGGAATGATTGGCTAGGGACTTTAGATGCTAGGCGTAATGCGTTATCCACACAAAAAGTGCGGCTTACTTCTGGGGAGGGTCGTCAATTACTACGGCGCATTGACCGAGTTGCGGCTGTCATCGGGGAGCATTCTAGCAATCAATATCGATTTGCTATTCATTTCCGTTACTTGTCCGTGTGAAGTATCGATCCAGGGTTGCTCTTAGTGGTGTCCCTTCACCTGAGCACAATTCCCATGCGAGCAAATAGCCTAGCTTCTGGCGATTGCTGAGCTTCCAGTTGAGCGGAATCGACTGATTTGCGTCTACGAAACTGATCGTTTGCACAATCACGGGTGGTTCATCAATTATTTCATCACTACCTTCGCTTATTGTTGCCTTCGGTAAATTCGCGCGGTGCGGAGCGGAGGTCTTGTTGCCAGACGCCTGGAATCTGTCTAGTCTCTGTTCCCAATTTTTGCGGATGTTAGATTTTGAAAGCTTTCGTTTATCAAACTCGGGTACCTCCACCGTGCTTTGCAGCTGAGCCAATCCGCCATTCGATCTCATTCCCAACGGCAATCGTTCGATGCTGTCAGGGACTGAGTCTCCCTTCATCTTTCGTTTCAAGTACAGCGCGGCAAGATCTGTTTCAAGGTTGCCGCGTTCCAGTTGAGATGCAGATCGAACATTCGCCATCGCCTCACCCGGTCCAGCGAGCCATCGAACCGTACCCAAAATCCCTCCAGATGACGAAGGTTGATTTTTATCCTCAACGGGCGAAGGTTCGATCCGCAGTAATAAAATACGATTAAATGTTTTTTTCTTTTGCTCTTCCGAGATCCATTTTTTTAGCAAGAAGTCAATCCAATTGACGGCCGTTACAATTCCTTCGTTATCGACATATCCACCATCACAGATCGCGACGTGCTGGCCAATATCGTTCGCATTGCTAGGCTTGGTAAATGGGGAGATGTAGGGGAAAGTCGCAGAGGTTCGAGCCGCCGTAGCGGGCAATAGGTCCATTGCCCCGTCCCGACTGTCGAGCAGTTCTCGATAGTTCAGTGGCCTCGCTATGAGTCCAACGCTCGATGCCCTATGTGGAGTAGGTATCGTGTCGAATAAGATACGTCTGCCCGTCACGGCATCTGTCGAATTGAAAATCACGATAGGAACTGTACCTGCCAGGGAGCGATCCCCCCATTGCCCTATCGTCATCGTTTGAATTTCAGTTGAAAGCCGCGACTTTAGGCTGTCTTCCAGCCGCTGTCCGCGCCCAACACCTTCGATAAACGCGAAACTGTATAGATCATCCACCGTCGCCCCGAAGGCGATCGCCTCAAGTGCTGAACGAGCTGATAGTTCCAATGCCGGGCTCTTCTCTTTGAGTTCCCGATGGACATCCTCCGTCGATGGATGCCTTGCAGCAACAACGAATCTGTTTAGGAGTTCATTCTCGTATCGGGATCCGACAAATAGAAGAGCACCTACGCTTCCACCGGAAACTCCACTAACAACACAAAGGGAATCCTTGAATTCGACGTATTCATTTGAAAGCTGATCCAATACACAGCTTGCCCAGGCCGCAGCGTGGATTCCGCCACCAGGACACGTTACCACGATGAGCGTTTTGCCTTTTTCGTTCGGATGCTTGTCGAGCTGATCCATCCTGTTTGTGATCGCCTTCCATGCGTCCTGTTCCAGTGAGACCGATTCGTCGGCCATCAACTGCCGACGTTGCGAGATATCACCGCCGTTGTCCAGAAGCATGTCCTCGCGGGCTCGGATTTCCGAAATTCGACCAATGAATCTATTGCTCGATTGGTCAGAGAACGTTGGCAGCAAGCGCGTTGATCCACGCATAGACATGAACACGGTCATCAACAACACAAAAACCAACAATGTCGGTAAACGCCAACGGTCAAGCCAGTTGGCCAAGCCTGATAGAATCATAAATAGCAACCATAGGAAAAGAACGAGCATCGACGGGGCGGAGGTGAGCCAATACTCGTTGTTTTCAAGCCTTCTTGCGAGTTGGTGGTGCACCAAGGCCAGCAAAATGAGGTAGACCAAGAATTGCAAGTCCGTGTTCGCGAGGCCAAACTTGGCGAGGAACGAATCGAGAGTCCTAGATGGTTTTTGTATAAAACTCAAACCGCTCATGGATCTCGATTCAAATGGAAAAAAGTTGGCAGACTCTTCTTGGCTTCCAAAAATCAAGCATTTGATATAACCAATCAACCCTAATCCAACGACTCCAAGCACCGCGCTCAAAACAACCACGAGTAGAGACCGTGAGCAATGATCACGGTAGGTACCGGAAAACTCACTTCCAAATCTCAGGGCGATAAATGTCGGGGCAATTGTCGATAACAGAGCAACAGCGCCTATGCGATTCCATCCCCAAGGTGAATCACCGTCTCCAAAGAGTCGTTCTGTCGTTTTTCCTCCGGGATTCCGAGACCCAAGGACTCTCAGGATCGAAACGGCGAAAAAGAATGCGACAACGTTTGTAATGGTCAAATAGGCGAGTTGCCAATAGCTATCGAGAAGAAATCCATTGACAACAAGCGATTCGAGTTGCGGAATCAAACCTAGAAATGGCCAAAACATGAGCGAAAACAGAAGCAATAGCCCATAGCGTTTCTTGATCCATCGCTCTGGCAATGCGATTTTATTGAAAACGATGGGCTGTCTGTTGGGTGTATGGTCTGTCACACCGAAAATCTCCGTGCTAGTTGTTTGCAGTAATTTGGACAGGTTAAGGCTTACCTAAAGGAACCGCTCAATAGGGCCAAGCGGGACTCGCGAATAGCCCCGGTTCGCGTCTGTTTTCGGGCTAGGTCCAGGTTGCTGCCATAGGCAAAGTACCAAAGATCAATGGGCATGGTGCGAGGTGCAGTAATTCATTTTAAGGGAGTAGGTTGGCGATCTGTTTTAGGATTGTTGCGTTTTGCGAAATAGCGTCGGCGTGTGCCCCATTGTATAATGGCTTCTACGAATCTGCGAACAGGTGGGAGGGCAGGGGGGCAAAGAGTAGTGTGAGGGTGCTTTGTTGTAGGTTCCACGCAATACGATCGTGTCCTCATATCTTTCAATTGTGGAGTTAAAGGATGTTTATTGTTGTTGCCGTCGAAAGTTTTGGGGAATGGGTAGAAGTTACCGGAGTTGCGGATGTTCGATCTATGATTGAATCTTCCACCGTTGTGTACGAGGATCGCGCAAAAATCTGCAATAAACAGACCGGTGAAGTTCGCATTTGCAGTGTTGGCCAAATTAAAGGGATAAGGTCAACAGAAAAGCAACCAGTGGCAAACCCGCCGCCTGTTCAAAATACTTCTTCCGTTTTTGAAACCGCGAGGGACTTGGAGATACCTGCTACTACAGATTCAAAAAAAGTACCGTTGAATCTGCCAAGGGTGTCCAAGAAAATTGACCGAACTTGGGACTATGAATTTGAACATTGGTGGACGCCTGATTCTATCAAATCGATTTGGAGGTTCGGAGTCGGACTTGCTCATATTCTGGTGATTCTGATACCAATAGGATTTATCGCTGCAATCGTCCGACTCCTCGTTGAGGAGAAAAAAGAGGTCCAAGAAATTTTCTGGATGATTCCAGTGGCTATTGCGGTAATCCCTTTGATGCTGGTCGGTGTGTATCTCTTGCTGATTAACTTACGAATTGGTTGTGAGTACCTTTTGGTTCTCTTTCGGCAAGCGGAGCTTCAGCAAAAACTTCTCGATCATTTGGAGAGTCGCGAGTAGTTTGATTTAGATTACTCGGTGTTTCGTTGCTGGTAATCAAGTCCTTCGTTCATTTGGTTGGCCCTCTCAAGCCTTCTGACTGGATCGCACGCTCGTCGGAATGCGAGGATTGGGTATTAGGGGGCCATATCGTAGTGTGGGCCTCCGAGCCCGCACTGAGATTGGGGAAGGGCGGACGGGGAAAACACAGAGACGCAGAGAACACAGAGGAAGCCAGTTGTGGATGGGGAGTTTAGGATGGCTCGGTGGGTTTTGCGTTCCGGTTGGTTGGGCCGTGTTATGATCGAGGCATGGAGGCGATAGGCGATAGGGTGGTTGGTAATCTTCGTGCGGGCTCGGAGGCCCACACTACGATTGGGGAAGGGCGGATGGGGCAGGATTTGGAAGTTTATTGCCCGTATGCATATTCTTGACCGATTTGTTATTGAACTTCACTTGGCCGAAAAATCGATATAACCCCTAGAGTCCGCGATTTACTCGCTTCCTACCTGGGTATCATGAAAAACTCATCTTTGGTTTCGCTAGCAAAGGGAGTGTTTGCGTTTGTTATCTGTCTGCCTGTTTGTGTTTTAGCACAAGGACAAGAAACAGAGCGAGTTGTTCTACCAGGCGGCAATGGGGGCTTTGCGACACGTCCCGTTTCGGTGGGATCGTCAAATTCTGCATCAGTCTCCGATTCATCCACTGTCGATGACCCATTGATGGCGCGTATCGAAGAACTTGAGAAAGCCTCTGCGGAGTCGCAGTCTAAACTTGTGACCATCGAGAAAAACGCAAAAGCGGAAAAAGAGAAACGACCTAACATCCAGCTCAGTGGAGTCTTCCAGGCCGACGCGGTCGCGTTCGATCAAAATGACGCGAGCCGTCATAACTATGGTGAAATCGAAAGTGGCGCGGACTTTCGCCGCGCTCGACTTGGTGCCCGCGGTGCCATCTCCGATCGCATGGACTACTTCATGCAACTCGATTTCGGTTTCTTCGGGCGTCCTACCTTCACGGATGTCTGGGCCGACTTCAAAGATGTAGGACCTTTGGGGACCGTTCGAGTCGGGCAATGGAAACATCCTTTCTCGCTCGAAACTGTTAGCTCCTTCCGCTATACAACCTTCATGGAACGTGCCGGTGTCTTTCAAGCTTTCACGCCGTTCCGTCACATCGGCCTTGGATTCTATGATCATTCGAAAGATGAACGTTGGACTTGGGCGGCGTCCTACCTTCGGACGGGCCAAGACCAGTTCGCAGGCTCACTCAGCACCAACGAAGGGAATGGAATGGCCGCCCGCCTAACGCACCTTCTTTGGGATAATCCAACTACTGGTTCGGAATACTTGCACCTTGGGGTTGGTTACTTCCTCAATGCTCCACCTAACCAACGACTGCGCGTTCGAAGTATTCCTGAAATTTTTGTTGGCGAGTTCGTTGTCCCTCCCGGTGAGCCGAACGGTACCAGTGGACAACCCGTTCCTACGGCGGTCAATGGTACGCCCTTCTTTGTGGATACGGGATTGTTAACGGATGTTAGTTTGGTCAACACCTACGGCACCGAAGCTCTCTGGGTGCAGGGCCCGTTGTCTTGGCAAAGCGAAGCGATGGCCCGGCACATTGATGGTGGTAGCAACGGTAATGGGCTTTTGTGGGGCGGTTACTCGCAGGTTGGCTATTTTTTAACGGGTGAACATCGCCCCTACGATCGAAAGAATGGCGCGATAGATCGGGTCAAACCGAAGAACAGTGTCTCGAAATCTGGTGGCATTGGGGCTTGGGAAGTTGCATTGCGTTGGTCGTATCTGGATTTGCTGGATCGAAATATTCGCGGTGGCGAAATGGAGAACATTACTGCGGGTGTCAATTGGTATGTAAATCCAAACTGCAAGTGTGTCTTCAACTATATCCACGCAGACTCTTTAGCTCGCTCTAGCCGAAACGGCATCATCACGAGCGATGTTCTTTCGGCTTCTACAACTCACGCATTCGGTTTGCGATGCCAAGTCGATTTTTAGGGTAATGTCGGGTCGATCCGCTTGCCGTCAACCAAACAGCACAATCTCGCGCGAAGAGGTTGTTGCGGCAAATCAAACCAAGGGCTCACGCAAAGAAGCAAAGACGCGGAGAGCCGATGGCTCTCAGAGAGTTGAGGGGAGAAAGTAGTACGTAGAATTTCGTAGCCACTGCTCGCCAGACGGTGGAGATCGCGAAAGGGAACCTCAATCTTGTTTATGGCGTGCGACGGTCAAACACCGAATTGCGATAGCCCAGGACTGGCGGACACCGGCGGCGAACCCTAAACTCAAGCCGGAGGAAGCTCAATGTCAACCAATGAAAAGAAACCCCGTCGGACCTTTGATCAAGATTTCATCGATGGCGCAGTCAAGCTGGTAACCCA
>JBEICB010000313.1:0-4654 GCA_040373655.1 Pirellula sp.
GTTGGGAATCAGCCAGGCAATAGAAATCAATCCACAGCCTACCTCAGTGGTTCGAAGGGATTGCTGGTGGCAGGAGACCGTGCGACGTGGACAATCAACGATCTTGCCGCAGGTAAGTATCGCGTTTCGATGACATGGGGGGCCCAAGCGACGGCGATCAATAATGCGAAGTTTACAACGCAAACGTCGACCAATACGGTCCAGACTACCTGGGATCATGCAAAGCCCCCGAGTGACTACACCAATGCTTTTTGGGACAATGATGCGTGGTGGGTGGATTTAGCCAGCGAGGTGACCGTCGGTAGCAACGGAACATTGCAGGTTGCTGCTTTGAATCCCGGGCCTAATTTCCGGGAGTTGATGTTAGATGCGATTCGAATCCAACGGATTGAAGAACCTGTGACGGGTGTTCCTGGTTTTCAGTGGATTGAATCCGTCAATGAACACACACCTACCTATGTTCGTGGCGACCTCGATGAGGGGTACAGGCTGGATTTCGGCACACAAAGGTCTCCGTTATTCTTGGCATCGTCGGGAACCCCTGATGGAAGAGAATATTTGCGAGTCGATGAGACAACTGGCTACACCTATCGTCGTGGATATGGATGGATTGGAACTGCCCCGAGTTCGTTGGATCAAGGGGGTGATGGTTCGGACTTAAGCTACTTGCTTAGGGACGGTGTATGGGACACTCAAGAGCGCGTATTGAGATTGGACCTTCCTGTCGGAAATTATCGCTTTACGATGTCGCTAGGGGATGCATGGCGATGGGATCCAATTCTTGAGGAACCTGTTGCGACAGGAGTTCAAGGTCAGAAGATCACGAAAGAGATCGAATTGATTCATGATCGTGGAGGGGCAGTTCTACTCTCGCTCAAGCCCGAGGTTGGATCGAGTTATTGGATGCTCAGTAGCTTGGACGTTCAGAAGATCGGTTCGATTGTTACCGGTACTCTTGAAAGAGTTCCGAGCGGGAATTCGATGCAAGCCTCAGCGAGAGCTAGTGGTGTACCTGTCGGTATGTACACGGTCGATCTTGACAAAGGTGTTATTGGGGTACCGGATGCGGATTCATCCATGTTGGGGCATCAGGTATATGTGAACAGCACTGGACTTCTGGATATTCCTTATACGCTTTCCTCAGCCACGGGTACGATCGATATAACGGCTACCCATGCACAGGGAATCGCTCAATACAGTGCGACGTACTACAACAGTGCACCAAGCGTGAACCTTCGATTGGATTTAAACGGTTCCACGTCGCAAACTCAAGCTGGTTACATAGCCTTGCCTGAGAAGACTTGGTACACCCCGGCTAGGGGTTACGGTTGGCAAAACGGGTTGGATACTACCTATTCGATTGACAGGGGGGCGATAGCACCACCTAAGGAATCGCAGTGGGCGGATCGTACTTGGCCATCGGCTTTCGATCAGACCAGTCTTGTGGGAACAACGCTTACTAGTTTGCTCAGGGACGGTCAAAAGCATTCGAGCACCAAGGAATTCAGGACAGATCTACCTGATGGAGTCTACGCAGTGACGGTATTCGTCGGCGGACCGACCGCAATGTCCGATATGGACATAAGCGTGGTAGATCAGCCTACACAAGGGATTGCAAACATCAGTACGTTAGCGAATGAATTCAAGCGAGTCACATTCAATGCAACGGCAACAGGTGGCAAATTAACCTTGTCTTTTTCGAGTTCGATAGCACGTGCCGATTGGGCGGTCAATTCGATTGAAATTCGTGACCCGATGGTACCGATCTCTGTATCACTCGCTGGTGGCAATCTTTTTGATGCTGGAAGCGAAACACCATATAACGTAAGCACGACAGTCGTTCCGGGGACTTATTCGATAACAAACACGATAGGGAGTGTAGTGGCTACGGATAGCGATCAACGCTTGAGTGGCGCCCAGATTGTGGTAGGGTCGAATGGGCAACTGTCGTTCCAGATCAGAAGCGAACTTCCGGGGCAAGGAGAGGTGCTTTTGACTAGTCTCGATGGTAGTGTTCAGTATCGGATACCCATGGAGTTCCGTTACGCGCTCCTTCGACGATTGGACTTTAACCACGCTCAGTCGCCATTGAATACCGATGGATACCGCAGTGTTCTTCCGACAAATTTATACGATTCGACGAAGAGCTTTGGGTGGAGTGCACGTGCTGGTTCAGTTGACCGCACCGCTGCTGCGACCGCGGTGGTTCCGCAACGGTTGTTCCAGGACAAGCATACAGCGGTGGTACCACTGTATTTCATGGTGGCTTCTGAACAGGGTAAGACTTACGATATTCGATTGCATCTAGGGGATACCGTCGCTCGAGACCTTGAGATCTCCGTCAATGGAGGTGTTTTCCAACGCTTCACCACGGCTGCGGGTGAGTACACTTCTCCCGTAATGCGGACGCTTTCTACCGATCAGCGAATAGAGATTTACTTCCGAGGTGCGGGCGTAAAGGAGTGGTCGATCAATGGTATAGAAGTCTTAGAGGTCACCACGAGCCAAACGGTGCATGCATTGCAGAGCGCCGACGATCTGATCGCTGGGACGATTTCGAGTATTCAGCGCAACCAGACCTTGGGCGGTCAAGTATTGGTGCCAGGAACGTATTGGGTATCGAGCGATTTTGGATTGATTACCAACCAAGCTGGTTTGCGTTTGAATCAAATAACCATCGGTAGTAATCGATTGATCGACTTTATGATTCGAAGTAGCATTCCAGGGGAGGGGACGGTTCGACTTGATTCAGCGGACGGCACTGTACGCTACGAAATCCCTGTTGGTTTCCAATTGAATCCGGTGAGATTGTACGACTTTGACCACGTTAATCGAAACATTTTCTCACCTTCGGCAAACGGCTACACTCGAGTTTTGCCAACAACTGTCTATAGCCAGAGTGTTGGGTTCGGTTGGAATAGCGCGGTCAAATCGGTGGACCGAGGTGCATCGGCTCGGAACTTGCCTGCACCGGTAGATCTATATCGAGACAATCACTTCAATAGCGTGCCTGGAACGTTCTTCACGATGAGCGAGGCGGGCAAGTCTTATGCGGTGACCGTTCATTTCGGGGATACTGAGGCCAGAAGCGTCGAGGTTTCCCTTAATGGTGGAGTAACATTTGAGCGTGTGAATACAGTAGCTAATAGCTACACCAGTCGGACTTGGACCATCGTCGCTTCGAGCGATAGGATTGGGTTGATGTTCCGCAAGGCGAGTGGATCGAACTGGTCGGTAAATGCGATCGAGGTTCGAGAGCAAGTGCAATCGGCGTCTTTATCTAATCGCACCTCGAAGGCCGTTGCTTGGCCACCCGAATCGCTTGTGGGTATTCAGGAAGCGACACTTCCTCCTATGGCGATGAGCGATATTGCAGCTACAGTCACCAATAATCCGCTGCGGTTGAATGTACTGTCGAATGATTTGTCCTATTTCGGCTCCTTAAATTCCGATTCGATTCAAATCGTTGCTCAACCAACTAGCGGAACGGTTTCGATTCTAGAGGATGGAACGCTGGAGTATCAGCCAGATAGCGATTTCACCGGGCAGGTGTCGTTCGCATATCGCGTTCGGGACGAGTTGGGAATTACGAGCAATTACGGTGAGGTTCTCGTTAATGTAACGGACCGGGTCCATCAAAATTTCCTTAGCCCATTGGATGTGGACGCGGATTCTCGAATCACGCCGATTGACGTATTGCTTGTGATCGATCGTTTGAACGCTCAAGGTTCAGGACCATTGGTGTCGTCGGGCAATTCCCAGAACGAATGGTTTGATGTGAACGGTAATCAGTCGATTGATCCATTGGATGTTCTGAGTATTATTGACTACCTGAATCAGTCAACATTTGGGACTTTCTCGTCAGGGGAAGGAGAAGGCGAATCCGGAGTTGACCATGCAGAATCGCCGGCCTTTATGCCTATGGGCTACGAGATATTGTCGCCTGTAGAGCCCAATGAGCGGCGAGTTTTCGAATCCACCGAGGTAAGCGATCCTGAGTTTGTAACAGCTCTGCAAGGACATGACGAGGATTCGATCAAGCGACGATTTGAAGCGTACCTAGGTTCGGATCCGGAGTCGCTCAGCGATGAAGAAATCGCGGATAGGCTTTCTTACTTTATCGAGTTTGGGATGGACGACGACGATGAGGATTTTTGGGGATAGAGTGCAAATCATGATGATTGACAAATTAACCTTTAGTAGTTCAGGACTCCTGGCACGGCTTTGCGGAGCGAAGTCTGGGAAGTTTTTACTGTCGATGATGATGCTATTCGGCATTCCCGAAATGGAAGGATTCGTGATGGCTCAAGACCAACAAAATTCAGAAGCGATTCCGCTTACGGCCGAAGAGTTTCAAAGTCGGATCAAGAGCAAGAACGTTGGTCCCTTCATTGCCAAGCTTGATTTGGCATTGGAGAAGTCACCTAGCGATGCTGCACTCTTGGGTTTGGAGCTTCAAGTTGCTCAATATCTTTTGATCAATGATCGCCCGAATGGAATGAATCGCTTTCGTGTATGGATCCCCAAGCTCGAAAAGTTACCCCGTAGTTCAACGACGGATAAGCTATTGGTAGCTGGGGTTTTCAATGCGACTGTTGTACAAGACGCGACTCTAGCTAAAGAGTTTATTAGTTGGATCGACACGGCTATTGGA
>JBEICB010000296.1:0-5093 GCA_040373655.1 Pirellula sp.
ACTGAGCCAAAGCCAATTGCGCCGTCGCGTTGAGTAAGGATTGATTCCCGGGCAACAAGTCTAGCCCAGACTTCAATGTGCCATAAGCCTGTTCGACATCGCCTCCCCTAGCTTGTGCCAAGGCCAACTGAACACGATCATCGACCGACAAAGGATCCTTGGCTATCGCCAATCGAAATGCAGTCACACCATTCGCAATCGCCTTTTTAGCTAACTCCGGCTTCTGATCCAATACGTAAAGATCCGCAACGGAAAACCAATGGGATGGATTCAGAACTGCAGCCGACTCCAAAGCTTGAACACACTGATCGAGCTTACCTTCCAATCGGTAGTAGTTCGCCCAAGCCAGCCATAGGCTTTCCGATTCCGGTTGCCCGGCCTGCTGCAAATGCCATAACAGAGTTGGCAAATAGGTTGGAGAAGCCCCCTTTGTTAGCAAATTCGAAAAAGCGATGGCACGCTGGGCGTGCGCTGGACGATAACCGGGAGCATTGTTGGGAGCCAATTGAGCAATCAATATGTTCGCTTGCTCCAATCGATTCTCCTTGGCTAATAACTTGCAGTATTCAAGCGCCAGTTCTGGATTCGTTCGTACTCCCTGGTCAAAGATTCGATTGCCCAATGTCTGGATCGATCGCAGATCCGCGGGCTCCCCTGCAGACGATTCTGATAACCGATCCGTGGCACGTTCCGAATAACGATTCAGTACAGAGGATCGCGAAGCCCAAGCCCATGAAGAAACCGATATGACCGCCAACATCGTTAAGAACGCAGGCAGCCCAAACAACAGGCCCATTCTACGGTGCCGTAATTGAAATCTTCTCGCCTCGCTCGCTTCACGGTCCCCAAAGTCCTTTGCAAGCCATACCAAACCGAGTAATTCGCCGATCGCTCGGAACGGCCCAATCACGATCGCTGTGAGCCATCGTATCCAAACTGTTCGACGCGATGAACCGCTCATTCGCTAACTCTCCCCTACCTTTACTTGGAAAGCCCAATCGTTGATTCCACACTCGCTCGCAGTTTGTCTCTGCCGAATTTTTCAATCAGGGCATCCCATTCCTGTTTGCAACGTAAAAAACGCTCCTCCGCCGTGGAAGGGTCTTCTAACGTGTCGAGCAATGCATCAGCAAGTGGCTCCAACAGTTCGTCAGCATGCCAAAACCGGGGTGTCAATTCCAGTGAAATACTAGAAGCTTCCATTCGCTGCAAAGACTGATACTCTCGATAATCTTCACGAACGCGATTCCGATCGTTGTCCAATTCGAGCAACTCCACCAAAGAAGATTGCTGCTGTAACGCGATCCGGTTCTGCTCCGTTGAAAACCAAGCGATCCATTCAGCGGCGTTTGCCGATTGCCGGGTCTTTCTACCCAAAGATACGACCAACCCGTCCGCACCGTTCCATAACAATGGTGATAACGTAAATTCTCCCCCCTGCGTGCCGACTTGTGTACGCTGCAAACCATCCGTCCGTGGCCATCCGATCCCAATCCAAGCCACCCCATTCGCAACACTCTCCCAGGCCTCAGTCGGTGAGACAAATATCGTCGATGGCTCGAGTACCGCCAATCGCTCAAGCACTTTGGCATTTCTTGAAAACTCCGGGAGATTCAATCGCGAGACCATCTTGTATAAATCGAAAAGCCCACGATAGCGAGATTCCGTCGTCGACATGATCAACAGATAACGCGATACAACCGCACGGCGATCGATCGTCTCTCGTTTCGCAAGTAATCCTCGTAACGCAATACGATTCTCTTCGAGTCGATCCGCAAGCCGAGTCTCTTCGGCCCTCAAAAACTTCTCCCATTGCCCAACAGCTAGCTCCGAAGTGCTCTGACTAGAGACCAAAGCCTTATGGAGTTCTTTGAGCGGTGCTATATCAGCCCCTCGCGTAGCGATCGCCCAACTAGGGGCTCCTAACGGTATACCCATCGTTTGTTTTCCAAGCTTCGATATCGCCAGCCATCGCGAAGGCCAAGCACTGCGAGCATCGTCGTCAATACCCAGCCCCTTGCCCCGATCTTCTCCCCCAACGACTACAGCCGACTTAGCCCCCAACTCAATCCTCTGCTGCAACGGCTTGGGTAACGGCGCGATCCATTCCAACGCATTCATCGTTCCTAACAAACTTCCTGGATAGATCAAGACATCGATCGGCGTCTCTGACGATGACCGAACTGCATCGCGCTCGATCTTTAAGATCTCTAGCGGCTGATCGGATACGCTTGCCCAACGACTGCTTAACTCGGCCTCAAGCGAAGGACAATCCACCAGCCCGATCTTCAAGGGAGGGAAATCCGATACGCTCGGGCGATCGGAAGAATTAGCGGACTTACCGGTGGCCCCCCCAGTCGGTTTCCCCACTTCCGTTCCCCCCCGCTGTGTACATCCAGCTACCAAGCACAACAGCGCCACCAAACAAAGAAAAACCGACCAAAGCTGAAAGTTAGCTTCATCAATCGATCCGCTCTTCCCACCCCGGTTCTCCGCCGAAAACCTCGGAAAACGGGAATTCGAGGTTCGCAGGGTAGAAATTCTTAGCATAGCTCAGCCTTCAGAAAGCGATTTTTCGATATTCCAACGGGTCAAATACAGCTTGCCCGACATCGACACGCCAATACTGTATTAAATTAATCCATAATCCGTCGGCTTGCTATCGGCCTGGCAATATCCCCTACGACTTCCTGTCCTATTAGGTTCGAGTCGCTTCGGATACGATACAACCGTTATCGGGAGGTTCCCGCAGAATGTTCGGTTTTTAGGAACGATCAAGTTTCCTTTTTCACCTTGTTTATCCAATTGAATTAGCAATACCCAATGGCCACTGCCTCTTACTACCTCGGAATTGACATCGGAACCTCCGGCACCAAGAGTCTTTTGATTGACCAAAAGGGCAATGCAATCGCGGAAGCCACCTTGACCTATCCTTTGGCTACCCCAAAGCCACTGTGGACCGAGCAAAATCCAGAGGATTGGTGGACTGCGACAAAGGGAACAATTATCGCAGTACTTAAAAAAGCCAAGGTAAAAGGGACGAGTGTCCGCGCAATTGGCCTCTCTGGACAGATGCACGGTTCGGTGTTCCTCGATGCCAAAGGAAAGGTTATTCGCCCCGCATTGCTGTGGAACGATCAAAGAACAAGCGCCGAATGCGATGAGATCACCAAGAGGGCAGGGGGACGAGAGGCTCTGATTTCAATGGTTGCGAACCCTGCCCTAACAGGTTTCACTGCCCCGAAACTCCTTTGGCTGCGAAACAATGAACCGAAGAATTACGACAAGCTCAAGCGTCTGTTGTTGCCAAAAGATGAGATTCGCCGCCGTTTGACCGGTGAATTCGCAACGGATGCGAGCGATGCAAGCGGCATGCTGTTGCTCGATGTCGTCAAACGACAATGGTCCAAAGAACTGCTTGCAAAACTACAGATCGATCCTGCTATACTCGCTCCAGTCTACGAATCCGAACAGGTTACCGGAACCCTACTCCCGGAAGTAGCCGAGATGCTAGGTTTAAGCCCCGAATGCAAAGTCGTCGCTGGGGCAGGGGACTGTGCTGCTGGCGCCATCGGAAATGGGATCGTCAAACAGGGAATCGTTACCGCAAGCTTAGGAACTTCTGGCGTTGTTTTCTGCCACAGCGATTCCCCACAATACGACCGCGCTGGCCGCGTACACACCTTCTGTCATGCGGTACACGGAAAATGGCATATGATGGGTGTGACCCTATCCGCGGCAGGTTCGCTCCAATGGTTCGTTCAACAACTCTGCATCGAACTGTCCAAGAAAAAGGGAACCGATCCTTATGACGTTCTCAACGAAGAAGCTGCTCAGATACCAGCGGGGTCGGAGGGCTTGTTCTACCTTCCCTATCTCGCAGGTGAACGCACCCCACACGCAGATCCATTCGCACGAGGTTGCTTTATCGGACTAACAAATAAACACACGAGAGGTCACATGGCTCGCTCGGTAATGGAGGGAGTGGGATACTCGTTGCGCGAAAGCTTGGACATCTTCGAACAACTTCAAGTCCCCGTGAAAGAAATTCGCTTGAGCGGCGGTGGGGCGAAAAGTAACTTATGGAAACAACTTCTTGCTGACGTTTTCGGACAAAAGGTCTGTACGATCAACGCTGAACAAGGCCCAGCTTTCGGTGTTGCTCTACTAGCAGCCGTTGGCGATAGAGCATTCTCAAATATCGAGGAAGCTTGCAAAGCAACCATCTCGGTTGTTGAAAAAGTACCTCCTCAACGACACGCGGTGAAAACATACCAATCCGGATTCCCGGTATATCGAAGCCTTTACACAGCACTGAAGGATCGATTCGGGGACATCGCAAAGTTGAGTTAGCATCTATTGTGTTAACACCCTTCGGAAATGATCGCCGAAAAATATTCAGACAAGGTGTTCTGATCGTTGCAGTGTTCTTATTGCTTGCGATGATCGCTCTTCCTTGGGATCTGGAAATTTCTCAGTTGGTTCGAAAAACCAAGATTCCCGGTGACCTGCGAAGGTTTATCTACTTGATGGAGATCTTTGCGCACACACTCGGGTGCATCTTGATTCTCGGAACACTTTTATGGATTGACGAAAAGAATCGTAAGCAAATCTGGAACGCTTCGCTGTTCGTTTTGGCTTGTGGAATCCTAGCCAATCTCGCGAAATATATCATCCCAAGAAGTCGTCCAACGGTGTTTGACTCGGAGCCTTGGAGTCATTTAAATCCTGATAGAGATCCCAGCGAACCGTTCCTATCGAGTTGGGACGTGTGGGGGGTACCTTTTACCCAATCATGGTTTGACGAATCGATCCGGTCGTTCCCCTCAGGCCATACGGCGACTGCAGTCGCCATGGCTATAGGTTTAACCTATGTGTACCCCAAAGGAAAACCTCTCTTCCTGCTCATGGCAACACTAGCAGCACTGCAGCGTCTCGTTGTCGGCGCACACTATCTGTCCGATATCTTTGTTAGCGTCGCTTTGGCTCTCATGGTCGCCTTCGCATGGGGAACCCTCCCCAATGACACAACTCCATCCGCCGCTCAGTCCCCCGATTGTCGATGATCGCTCCGCCGATCAGTCCCCCGATTG
>JBEICB010000336.1:0-4052 GCA_040373655.1 Pirellula sp.
CTTTGGTGGTGCGTTTAAAGGTTTCGACGGATCGTTCGTCCATCAAGTAACCTTTTCTCGCTTTCAAAATGGACATCGTGAGTGACGGGCGTCGTTGCCAGTGTTCAGCTTTGAAGTCTCTTACATCCTCGTAGGGGAGGTCTAGCTTGGCATTTACTTTAGGAATCCAGTGAAAACCGTCGTTTGCACGCACAACGGTAAAGTGCATGGTTACATATAGTAGGGCAATGCCAGAGGCGATTCCGACCAAAAAACTTTCGACGCGATTCATCATGGCATTGGCTTTCAACAAGAAATGTGTCAGGTTCGCGAAGTTTCAGGCTATCGATGTTTATGAGTCGTTGGATTTGCGATCCACCGTTGGACATCGAATTCGATGAGGTTACTCATAAAAAAAACCTGCGTTCGTGTCGATAGCAGTCTTGCCGATGGAAATGGTCGATTTAATCGAGGGCGGTTGGTTTCGCGCGAGTACGCCTCCGGCTGACTGCTAAACGATTTAACCTATACGGGTTTTCTTTATGGCTTGCCTTTTCTACTTTCCACTTTCGATACTCAACTCTCTGAGAGCCATCGGCTCTGCGTGTGAGACATTGTTCGATTCTCAGTCTCGGAGTTGCTCGGCGGGCTCGGAGGCCCACTCTACGCAACTTTTTACGCAACACTTTAGCCTATCGCCTATCGCCTATCACCTATCACCTATCACCTATCGCCTATCGCCTATCGCCTATCGCCTCTAATTAAACGAGTACGCCTCCGGCTGACTGCTAAACGAAATCGCTGGTCTTTGCGTCCTCGCGTGAGGCATTTGTGCACAGGTATGTTCCGCGGTCCGTTGTTTGAACGGCGCGCATGGAATGGTGGGGGCTTGGAGGATTGTGTGGCGGATGATGGTTCAGGTGGGGACCGCTGCACATACCCTACGTTGCGAGTGACTTTATTTCGTCGCGGTTGGAAGTATCACCCTGCCTGGGTTGTTTAAATCCAGCCGAAACACAGCACCCGGTTTGCCGTCGGCTTGAATCGCTCCGGTGACGAAAAGTTGGTCGTGCTTGGGGCCTCCAAAGGCTACGTTGCTTGTGAGTTTGTTTCCCCCGGGGTAGGTGCGAATCAATTTGCCCGTCGTATCGAGGACTTGGACTTGTTGCATCCCGTAATGTGCGACATACAGATTGCCTTTCGCATCAAGACACATCCCGTCGGGTTGATTGTCTTCCCATTTGCCACTGGGGTTTTTCGGAAGATCAGCAAAGACTTTCATCGGCCCGACTTTGCCGGGTGAGAGTACGGGGTATTCGAGTACCCTATTGAATTGGCTTTCGCCTACCAGCAATTTGTTGCCGTCTTCCGTTAGGACAATTCCATTCGGAAACGCGAGGCCTGAAGCTACCAAGTGTGTCTTGCCGGCGGGATCGACGTAATGAATGGTTCCAATGAGGTTGTCTTTGCCTGAGTCCCCGGGGTCGGTGAAGTAGAAGCCACCCTTCGGGTCGAGTGTGAGATCGTTGGGGCCACGCAGTGGTTTTCCATCGCATTCTTTGGACGCATGCGGAAGGGGTTTTCCGTTGCGATCGAGGTGCAGGACAGCATGTTGGCTAGCGTCACACACAAGATGGGTTCCGTCCGCGAGAACTTTGTGGCCGTTGGGTGCGCCGGTCACGGCAAATTCACTGTTCTCACCTTGCAGATTGAATTGAGTGATGGTTTTGTCCCAAGAAATGTAACCGGTGCCCTGATGATCGAACACAACCCCTTCGCTGTAGCTGGGGACTTCGAAGAGTTTCTTTGCTTCGATTTTGTTGGCTTCAGGGAGGTCTTGTGCGTGCGCTGTTCCTAACATCGCAGGAACGCCGATCGCGCCGGCTAAAGTTAGGGATAGAAAGAATCGAAGTCGCTGTGGTTGGCCGAGTTTGAGCATCGTAGGTATATCTCCTGAACGATAAAGGGAGGAATCAGCTAGGGAAGCGTAAGGTTTTTCGAAGCGGGAACGCGATGGATTTGCGAAGTGCCTCTTCTACCTGCATTGAGAGGTCCGCGAGTGTTCCGTTGTTGGGGATCACAAGGTCTGCGCGTTGGAGTTTTTGATCCGTTGGCAATTGGGTTGCTTCTCGGTTCAAAAAATCTTGTTCGCTCCAGCCACGCTGTTTGGCTCTGGCTAGCCTAGTCGGGGCAGAAGCGTCGATGAACCATATTACATCGCACGCGTTACTCCAGCCAGATTCGAACAGAAGTGGAACATCGAGAACGATCCATTCCAAGGATTTTCTTGGGGGGGCGGTTGGGATTTCAGAAACGGTTGTCGGTGGGGTGGTTACGTTGGTTGAATCGTTGATGGCTTGTTCGATTTCCCGTCGAATTTGTCGTCGAATGCGAGGGTGTGTTAAGGCTTCCAGTTTCGTTTTTCGTTCTCTTGCTAAATCAGTGGCTCCGAAGACCAGATGAGCCACTTTTTTTCGATCGATTGGCGGGTGTGCGGTGGATTGCGGAGTGGAGCTTGGAAAATTCTCTGCAAGGATTTCATATCCGAACAGAGCCAGTAGAGGTTCGCGTAGTTCGTCGCTATGAAGGACTTGGTGGCCGATCTGATCGGCGTGAATAATTATGGCACCTTGGGTTGCAAGTATTCGAGTGACTTCACTTTTTCCACTGGCGATTCCGCCGGTGATACCGAGGATGTGAGGGCGGTTCATAGTGGATCACATTCTGCCCAGTTGTTTCCGGTCTTGATGTCGACTTTCACTGGTACGATCAGAGGCATGACAGTTTCCATGGTACGGCGGACCAGTGAGGCGAGTGGTTGCACGTCGTGGGGGGCGACTTCAAAGACGAGTTCGTCGTGAATTTGCAGGAGCATATTGGCTTGCAAGCCGGCGGATTTCAGTTCGCGATCGATGGCGATCATTGCGAGTTTGATCATATCCGCTGCGGTACCTTGGATGACGGTATTAATCGCCATGCGTTCGGGTTCTAGCAGTTGTTTGCGTTTGTTTTCTTCAAGGGTTTCGAAGTCACGGATACCTTTGAGGATTCGTTTGCGGCCAGAGAGTGTCTTCACAAAGCCATTTTTTCGGCAAGCGATGAGGGTTTGCGCGATGAAGTCTCGGACTTGGGGGTACTTTGCAAAATACTCATCGATGAATCGGGTGGCTTCTTCTCGTGAGATGCCGAGAGACTTGGCGAGTCCAAAGGGGCTTTGTCCATACAAGATTCCAAAGCTAACAGCTTTTGCGCTGCGCCGCATCGCTGAGGTGACTTGGTCGAGTGGAATGTTATGGACTTGGGCGGCTACAGCGGCGTGGATATCGATATCTTTTCGGAATGCATCGCAGAAGGCTTCGTCGCTGCTGCAATGGGCCAGGACCCGCAGTTCGATTTGGGAATAGTCGGCGGTAAGCAGTTTCCAGTCCTTGAATCCAGGGACAAACGCAGAGCGTATCGAGCGGCCTTCGGCGGTACGTACGGGGATATTTTGCAGATTAGGTTCGACGCTACTGAGTCGACCGGTTGCTGCGATGTCTTGCCTGTAGGAAGTGTGTACGCGTTGGGTGGACGGATTGACAAGGTTCGGAAGTGCGAGAACGTAGGTACTTAGCAGTTTAGCGAGTTGACGGTACTCCAGCAGTTTCGCGGGGAGGGGGTGGTCGTTTGCTAGTTCTTCGAGCACCTCTGCATCGGTGCTGAGTCCAGTTTTGGTTTTTTTTACTACACGGAGTTTGAGTTTTTCGAACAGGATGTTCGCGAGTTGTTTTGGGCTATCGGGATTAAAGGGTTCGCCGGCGAGTTCTAGGATTTCCGAGTGGATGATATCGAGGCGAGATTGGAAGTCATTTTGAAGTTCGGCAAGTCGGTCGATATTGATGGCGACGCCTTTGTATTCCATCTCTGCAAGGACTTCGATGAGCGGCAATTCGAGGGACTGCATGACAGGCTGTAACAATTCGTTTTCGAGTCGCGAGTGCATATCGGAAGCGATTCGAATTGGAATATCGACATCTTCGCAAGCGTAGAGAGCTACATCTTGAAGTGGGACTTGGTCCATTGTCTTTTGGGAC
>JBEICB010000174.1:0-10041 GCA_040373655.1 Pirellula sp.
CCATGTGCCGCTACGTTGCGTGCCGCGATCGGCAGCCCGTAGCCTGTGCTTTGTCGTTTAGATTTGTTGCGACGACCTGGCGTCAACAACAAGGGAGTCCGCAGTAATCGGCTCGCACGACACCTTCGGGGATCCCATACTGAAGCAAATCGACAGCCGCTTTTTGAGTTGCAACCGATTCGTTCATCCGCTCGGCGTGTGCTTAATCATTCTCCATTCTCAATTTTCCATTCTCAATTTCTTCGCCAAGGCGGCTGGCGTGCAAAGGCGATGGCGCAGGAGTGAGTCGCTAGGAGTTGTGGGGAGGGTGCCCGGCAACGGGCAGGCTTCCCCGATTTCGACGGTAGACGTAGTCCATAAACAGTTCCAGTTCTTCCTTCAATCGTCCCCATTCCAATTTCGATAGTTAATGCAGTTTGTCGTACACTCGGTTTACAACTTTGTGCGGGCGCAGTTGGATTGAGTAAATTCTTCTAACGCCTGGAAATGCCCGAACGCGCCAGAACACAGGGTGGCAATGTCGGGAAAAGAATAACTTTCGATCCAAGAATAAAGTGCACTCTGGCTACTCAACAATGATCGAAGTTCACTCATTCGCTCGACGGCATAAAAGGAATCAGGAAGTCCAACGGCGTCGAAAAACATTTTGGTCTTGCTTTCAGAGAACACACTGATTACCGGGATACCAAGCTGTAGTGCTACGATCGGCACGTGAAGCCTTGAGGAGAGAAGCAAGTCCAAGGATGCGATCTTCGCAAAATCCAAATCAAACTTTTGGAATCGATAGTGCTCTGTGGCTGCACCGCCTAGTACCGTTCTCATAGCGTCAAGCCTTCCACAGGAAACGTGCTTGCTGTTGAAAACTACCAACTCTACGTTCGATCGAAACCAAGCTAACGAGTACAAGAATGAAACGAATCGGAATAACCCCTTACCGACAACATTCGAAGCATACAAATCAACTCCGATCCGCAGGGGTGCTGAGCAATCCCCTAAACCTCTGCGAATCGAAGGATTGGGTGTAGTTGCCCCGATAGCTGATGCAGACCATACGATATCAGGAAGGTAACGACTAGGTATTCCCTCCCTGCTCAGCAGCTGGGTATCGGATTGGTTTCTCGTGGTGATCAGGGATGCATACGATACCGCTCTCCTCGCTAGGGGCGAGAATTGAGCAGAAGATTCGGCACCATCTCCACCCACTGAAATCAATGCGAGTGGAATCTTCCTATTTTGAATCTCATCCAAAAGTATTGTAGTTTTATCGAAATACCGTTTGGATCGCCGCCGCTTACGGTAGGCACGCTTGACCAACAGCCCACCGCCTCCGTATACGGCCGCCCGGGATCCATCCAAAACCTCATCGATGCTTCGGCTTGTACCAATCGACCATTCTGTAAAATCCCTCCCAGATAAACTGTCGTTTTGAGTGTCCGAAAGACTGAACAGCACAGCTTTGCTACCCAACGACTCAAGATGACGTGCAAACATCCAACCCATCAAGTCGTCCCCAAAGTTCCCTATCCCGTAATAGCCAAAAACAACCGTTTTTAGTGTCGTTGAATCTTCTGAATTCATGATTTGCCTTGCTCGATGATTTCCCAATTAACTTAGGGATCGTAATGTAAAACGTCATCTATGAAAGCCCAATATGATGTAATCGAAATGCCGGCCGAGAAAATCATCATTGGTGCTGGGGTAGCATGCTGTAAGGTAGCTCGCAAGTTGAGCAACCAGACTGAGGCTCAGCTATACGTCATTGAAGTGGGAAGCAACTATCCGGCTTTGGCATTGTAGTGCAACTTGCAGGCCTTTTCGCTCAATCTTCCCATTTCTCTGAGGGGTAGTCAGCTCGAAGTCTTCACATGGGTCATTCCTGCAATACGTATGAACACTTTGAAGTCTCCGAAGATGTATTGAGGGCCGTTAGCCGTGATACCTCGAGGCTTTGTACCGGTGTACTTTTCTCGGCATCGTTGGACTATCATATCGATATCTATCTCCTGCATTTTCTACCGGATTTCCAAATGGACAATTGCACTAGAACAGCCTTCCAGGATGCTGCACATGAAGTAAAAAGTACCTCATAGATTCAGATAGCTGACATCGAAGTACCAATGCTCGTGGGGATTCGGATCAATCAGATCAATGCGGCAAATGCAAAAGAGTCTCACGAGAAGCACAAAGCTACTAGAGGGATGGCTCAGTCGCTCTCGTACTCAATACAATGGTACTCGTAAATGACGCGGTTAGTTCGAGTACGAGCAGGCGCAGGATCGCGAAAGTCCGAGTCAATAGGCGACACGGAACTTCAACTCGAGATCCGGGTCGGCCGCCGGTTCCAACGCACGCGATTGTTCGGATTTGGTTGACGTAACCAGTCAGTTCATACCTTCCAGAAGCATCTCAAACGGTTTGCCGTGCCAGCTCTGAGATAGGGCGATTTCCAGATTGGGGGATAGTTTGTTTGGGGCTAGTCTCACCACCCCAGCAAGCCAAACCATCCCGCACGTATCTCGAACCCTTCATGCGAAAGACAGAAAGAGTTTACGACAACTCAGAAACCGAATAATTCTAATAGGACCGCCCGGATTCGAACCGAGAACCAAGGGATTATGAGTCCCCTGCTCTAACCGTTGAGCTACGGTCCCACACCAACATTTTCACAATTCCTTGGTTCGCTAACCTCGGACCTGTCTTGGATAGTTTACCGCATCCTTCGCGACCGAGAAGGTCCTTTCGCCGTTTCCAGCCCCACTACCTATCCGACAAAAACGCCTACCCTGCTACTTCGAAATCTTTTTGGCCACCGCAAGAAATCCCCCCGCCCGCAAATGAGGAAACCAACCACCCCCCACAAGATCACCACTCGATGTTCGATTCAGTCGTACCCAACGCTCAATCTCAAATCCCCCATCCCTTAACTCCCTTCGCAACTGCCGCTCCGAAAAAATATGCAAATACATGCTCGGCAACCCGCGATAGGCATACACCCGATCCCCATACTCCCACCGCTCGTCTCGCCAACTCCTCCACCGATCCCGCAGACAATGCCTAACTCCACCCGGATCACGCCACCATATCCCTCGATTGTGTACGTGCAAGACCAATCGACCTCCTCCCTTCAAACTCCTCCCGACCTCACGCAACATCCCCACCCGATGCACCTTCCCCTGAACCATCCCATAGGAACTGTAAAGACAATACGCCAAGTCAATCACGCCAGTCTGCAAAAAACTCAACTGGGCTAGATTCCCTCGCACCCCTCCAAACCGCCCTTCCCCGCGAAGTGACTTGCCTCGCACTTCTTGTAGCATCGCACTACTTAAATCCACCCCCAATACACGCCACCCCCGTTCCGAAAGTGGCACCATAACACGCCCTGTCCCGCACCCTAGATCTAACGCTACTAACCCATCCGGCCCCCGAACAAGCGTCTGCTCCATACCTTCCGCTACCTGCAATATCAATCCCTTGTCTAACTCCAGTAACGGATGCCCCGCATGAAAGGTATCGTACTGTGTTGCAATCGACTCGGTCTGCACGTAATCCCAAGTCCCCCGCGATACACCCGGGGGTAACTGCCATGCCGGTCGATTCCGCTCATTGTCCATTATCCACCCTTGAAAGACTAAGGAGCCAATTCAAAGGTAACCATCACCGGATGGTGATCGCTCAAATCCCGCTCAGAATAATCCTTGGTGTATCGCGTATCCCAATGATCCGCATCCGCTCCCTCCCCTCGAATGTTCCACTGAGACAATACTTCAATCCCTCGGAACTTGTACCCACCCGTTCCCTCTACCATCGTCGCAGATGCCAGTATCCGATCAAATTGTTTGTCGAGTATTAAATGCGTTCGTCGCTTCTCTGCTGGCGCCCGCTCCAATAAATCGGCCAAGTCATCGTTCGTCGAGCTAGTGCCGCGGCCAAGCAGCAAATGCATCCCGTCTCCGTCCGGTTTAATCTCCCCTACTGACTCTTCGACATTCAAATCACCCAAGATCAAAACGTTCTCCCCAGTGGCAATTCCCTTGCGCATCCAAGCATGGGCTAGGCGTGCTTGCTTTTGTCGCAATTCTGCTGCATCCGCAGTTGCTCGCAAGTGCAAATTGAGAATCGTCAATGGAATCACTCGATCTCCATGCTGCCACTCAAACCGCGCGATCAAGTGCTTAGACAAATTGTAAAACTCTTTCGATTCAAACATCGCGTTGTTTTGCTCTCGGCGGGCAATCTCCACCAACCCGGACTTGAAAATCAACGCTACGTCTTGCTCTGTCCCCGAATCAAACCCCTCAACAAAAGCGACTCGATAGGATTGATTGAATTTCTCCTTAAGCACCTTGGTCAAATTCTGCATCACTCCCCGATCTTCGATCTCTTGAACTGCAAGGATCGTCGGTTCAAATTTGGCGATCGCCGCCGCAAAATTGCCAACACGCCACTCCCATTCCTCACGACTCGGTGCCGACTGCTCTTTTGCGACGTCGCTGCGATTGTTTCCCTTGAAATCATCAAAAAACCATTCCAGGTTCCAAGTCGCAATTTTTAGCTCTTGCGGCGCGCGATCAGCCGGCCAAGTACGCTCGCTACTAGGATCCTGGGCAACACACTGAGTCCCTACGAGAGCTTCTCCAAAAAGAAACCAAGAAAATATGCTAAGCCCCGCAAGGAGACTTACACAACAACGAAAACCAATGCAGTGAAGCATAATGAAGCCATTTCGAGACAGGGACGTTGAACACAGATACCGTTACACGGACGCTTGCCGTGCGATCACGCGGTGAAAATGCAATTGTACTTCGCGATCACAAACGCGTCGCACACCTTCGACCAAACAAGCTGGCTCATTGAACTGCTGCCCCTGTTTGATCACCTCTTCTAACTTGGTTCCCGGAGGAACACTGAAGGTCGTTTGGTTGATCGTCTGATTCCCCGCATCGAGTTCGGGAACGATGAAATGACACGTTGCACCAAAAGTCAACATTCGAGCCGCGTACGCATCATGATATGGTCGCAATCCACGAAAACTCGGTAGCAACCCATGATGCAAATTGATGATCCGCCCCCCCGCAAACTTCCAACAGGTATCCGGCGGTAACACACGCATATACCTCGCCAAAATCACATAATCCGCACGGTAATGATCAATCAGACGCACCATCTGCGAATCATCCGCTGAGCCATCCTCAGCCCCAATAAACTCGAATGGCACCCCAAACTCTTTCGCTAACACTTCGCACTTGCGGCGATTTCCGATAAGCACAACGGGATCCGCATTGAGACTACCACTTCGCACCGCTTCGAGGATCGCCCGCGGTGTATGCTCCAACAAAGTTGCGCAAATTGCTAACCGAGGTTTCGCAGCGTTGGTCTCAGGGCTCCAAACGCGTATCTCAAGCCGTTTATCGCCAGCAATACTCGACATCGCTTCCGACAGTCCTGCAAATTCTGCAGATGGCACATGCAACCGGCACATCATCGCAAATACGGCCGCTTCGTCGTGGTCATACATCTGTATCTCGGCGATGTTCGCTCCACGACGCGTCACATCGTGGATGATTGGATCAGCCAAGCCAACGTTGTCCGGCCCGACCGCCGTGATTATCACTTCCATCGTCTTCCGCCGATTTTTCTAGTGCAAACGACTCTTAGAGCAAACTATCAAGCAATAACCGCAACTTGCGCAATTCCTGACGCATGTCCAAATCCGCTTCGGGAGTCATCTCAATGCTAAGTGCATGCTGATATCCAGCATTCTGCAACTGGGTAATCAATCGAGAGTAATCGATCTCACCCTGACCGACCCGTACCTGCAACTTGTCTTTTTTCGAATCTCGCAAATGGACGTGAAACACGTACTTGAGCAACTTCTCGTAGTTCTTATTCTTGTTGTTACTGCACAAATAATGACTCGGATCAAGTGTCAGACCCACCCCCGGAACGTAATCGCACAAGTTCTTGACTGTGTCCGGGTCATCGCTCAAACAACCAATCTGACTCTTGAGCCCAATGCGAACCCCACGCGAATAAGCAATCTCGGCTAACTTCTGTAAATGCTCAACCTCTTGGTTAAACGGTGTACCATGCTCGGCACTTGGCACCGTCAATGTCACAACCTTGGTAGCTTTCGCCAAATCGCAAATCTTTTCAAACCGCTCGTAAAACACATCCCCCTGAGCGTCGATCTTTACGTTGTAGCTGCTGATATCCATGCGATGCGTATCGCGAACCAGTCGCAGCATTTCGTCAAAATCCTCAACAATTCGCTTGGGAGAAATCTGATCGGTTCGATCATTGAGTTCAATTTCAACGGTCGTGAACTCCAAATCCCCAAGAACCTCAATCGCCTCGGAAAACGACAATTCTGGGAAACAACCGGTAGAAGCTGCAACGTACACTCTGTTTGTTACTCCATTCTTTTCTCTTCGTTCTCAACCCCAGCGATGAATACCCGCTAGAGAGAAGCCCCGTTAGCGACGCCCATTATCTACGGATGAGCTTTCATGGCAACCATACCAAATCGTTCCCCAAACGGCATAAGCCGTTAGAATAGCAGAAAGTGCCACGTTTTCTCGAGTGGGTCTTTCAAAAGGACATGGTATCGCAGCAGGCTTTTCGGGACTTTTCCAAGAATCATCCCCTAACGCCTCCCGCTTAGCCCCCAAAACAACCCAATGAACCTCCCAACCAACCTCGAACTCCATTCTCCATTACACGCCGTTCCAGCAATCGGCTCACAACGCGCGCACCTATTCGAACGCTTGGGCCTCCGCAGAATCATCGACCTGCTCTTCTATTTTCCTCGTACCTACCAAGAGGTCTCCGAGTGCCAGTCCATTCTGGAACTCAAAGAAGGCATCCTCGCCACCGTCGTCGGTACCGTCGTGGACATGGACTCGCGGTTTAGCTTGGAAGGACGCTCGAGCGTCGGGGCACTCCTCGCCGTCGATGGTGGTGGCTATGTTCGATGCGTTTGGTACAACCAACCCTTTCGACGCGAAAACCATTCTATCGGCCAACGACTCCTAGCACGCGGCGTCGTCCGCTCAAGCGGTGTGGCTTACCAAATGCGCCATCCCGAAGTCACCATCCTCGCCCCTGACGAGGCTCCACCGCCCCCTGTTCCCCGCCCCATCTACCCCCTGACCGAAGGCTTATCGAACCGCCAAATCGCTTGGGCTGTCGATACAGTGCTTCCTCTGGCCGCAGGAATCGAAGAAGCACTACCGCTGGAAATCCGGCAACAAGCAACTGAGCGAATGCAACTCGCTGCCGACTCCCTCCCAAGTATCCAAGATGCACTGCGATGGATACACCAACCCGAGTCCATGCCCCAAGCTGAACTCGCTCGCGCTCGATTCATCTTCCAAGAACTCTTCGTCTTGCAACTCGCCCTTGCGATGTACAGGCACCAATGCCGACATGCAATGCCCGCCCCTAGTATCCCCACAAATGCACTAATCCACGCGAGAATCCTGAAACGCTTTCCGTTTACTCTGACCGAAGACCAACAACAGGTCATCGAAACGATTCGCTCGGATATGACGAATACCCTTCCGATGAATCGACTTCTCCAAGGTGACGTAGGGACAGGCAAAACAGCCGTCGCACAATATGCCCTCCTTTCCGCCGTCGCAAACCAACATCAAGCCGCTTTGCTTGCTCCCACCGAACTCCTCGCTCGACAACATGCCACAAAACTCAAACAACAACTCGCCAACAGTCGAGTCATGATCGAACTTCTCGTAGGTAGTATTCCACCAGCTCAGAAACGGGAAATCTTACAACGCATCGCCATCGGTACCGTCGATATAGTTATTGGCACCCAGGCCCTTCTTAGCGAACATGTTGAGTTCGCAAAACTAGGCGTACTGGTAATCGATGAACAGCACCGCTTTGGTGTCGAACAACGAGCTACCCTTCGCTCCGCTCGCACTGTACCACACTACCTCGTGATGACCGCCACTCCTATTCCAAGAACCCTCGCGCTGACTCTGTTCGGTGACCTGGACATCTCGATCCTCCGACAACGCCCACCGGGCCAAAGCCCCGTCAAAACCTATCTTGTTCAAAACGACCAACAAGAACGCTGGTGGCAGTTTGTTGGCAAACAAGTTCAAAGTGGCAGGCAAGCCTACGTAGTCGTTCCTCGCGTCGACGCCAACGAAGAAAATGAGACACGCGGTGCCGTACAATGGTTCGACACGCTACGGAATGGACCTCTGTCAAATCTCCGCGTCGAACTCCTACATGGAAAGATGGATAGCGATACAAAACAATCCACCCTCGAGAGATTCTCCCAAGGCGAAATCGATGTACTGGTTGCAACCACCGTTATCGAAGTCGGAATCGACGTGCCCAACACCTCCGTCATGACTATCATCGATGCCGATCGCCTCGGCCTCGCGCAACTTCACCAACTCCGTGGTCGTGTCGGACGTGGAAAACACCCCGGGTATGTCGCCCTCTTCCCCTCCGAATCCAACCAAACAACCTCAACGAAGCCTACCCCCGAACCCCCCAAAGAAGAACCTTCAGAAAAGATCCAGAGACTCGAAGCCTTTGCCAAGATCCAAGACGGATTCGAACTTTCCCAAATTGACCTGCGTAAACGTGGACCAGGGGATATCCTCGGGACCAAACAAACCGGTCTACCCGAGTTCATCATCGCGGACCTCGCCCGCGATGAACCAATCGTCCTGCTCGCCAAAGAAATGGCCGCAGAACTCGTCGAATCCGACCCAAAACTTCAACGACCCGATCATGCAAAACTCCTCCGACAAGTTGTCGCGAAACATGGAAAAGCCATCTCGATCGGGGATGTCGGGTAAGAAATTCCGAGCCAACCCGCAAATTGCTCAAAAACGAACAAAACCCCGAAATCCTCATTTTTTAACACAAACTGCTCCCCCCTCTTCGATTCGCCGATTTGTCCTAAAAATCCCAGCAACTAAAGTAGGAACTAGCTAACCCGAATAGCCATCGAAAGCCTGGATTTCGGCTCGCAAATCCAGTGGCTAACCTCTCAAAACGTCGCCAATCACCATGAAGAAATCGTCATCAATGCACTACACCAAACTCCGCAAGTCCATTCGCAAGCCATCCCGATCGCTAATTCTCGAGAAACTACAAGACCGCCTCGTTATGGCCGGTAATGTTACTGCCATCATCGATAGCGGTTACCTCGTCCTCCGCGGAGACGACACCGCAAATGACGTAACCATCGAACGCGTCTCAGGAAATCAAGTTCGAGTCAGCGGCGCAAATAATACTATCATCAACGGCTTGACCCAACCCGCACTCCTCCGCGTTCGAAAAGGATTTGACCTTCAGATGCGAGGCGGCGACGACAAACTCTCTGTCATCGGCCTTAATGCTGTCGGTCGCTATGAAATCCGCATGGATCTCGGAGCCGGTAACGACACACTCGTAGCAAGTAAACTCAACGCGCAGCGAATCCACGTCCTAGGCGGAACTGGCAACGACGCGATCACCGTTCGCGATAGCCGATCACGCCGCGGTTCCGGAGTCGGTGGCGATGCCGGTGACGACTCCATGATCCTTTCCAACCTACGCTTTGGAAACGGTAGCTGCATCGATGGCGGTACGGGTAAAAACACCCTGCAAGAAACAAACACCCGTTACGGCGTCCGAAGCACAAAACTGAACCTCGATCCTAACGCACCAAGCGATACGGTCGCCAAACCACCAACTGCCACCGCCGACACCCTGTCGGTGTTTAAAAACGCTTCTAACACCATCAACCTCGCAGCCAATGATGTCGCGGGTACCGCCGCGATCAACACCGGCTCGATCGTCATCACCACACAACCCACCAACGGTACCGTCACCGTTGGCTCAAACGGAAACGTTACTTACCAACACAACGGTTCGAACACCACAAGCGATACCTTTGCCTACACCATCAAAGATATCAACGGACTTGCCTCCGCCCCGGCAAACGTCCAAGTCACCGTTACGGCAGCACCTACGCCTCCGACTGCAACCGCTGATACCCTCTCAGTTGTGCGCAAC
>JBEICB010000371.1:0-3027 GCA_040373655.1 Pirellula sp.
GGATCTAATTCCTGTACCAACTAAAACACTACGTGCTGTGGTCGATGCGTTTGCGGATCCAGAATTAGCATCCTGCTGGACTGACGACATGACACTCGGTTGGGTCTATCAGTATTGGAACGACCCTGAGCGTGAAGCGTTGGATGCCAAGATCAACGATGGCGGTAAGATCGAGCCGCACGAGATCGCAAGCAAAACGCAGATGTTTACCGAGCGGTACATGGTCGACTGGCTACTACAAAATAGCCTCGGACCAATGTGGTTAGCGATGTGCAAAAAGCACGGCTGGACGCCCCTAACAGAGTCTACCGGCACCTTGGCCACGTTGGAGCAACGGCGGGTAGAGTGGAGAGCCAAGCGTGACGCTGGAGAAGTCGAACTGACGGACTTGATGCCTCTGCATACCGAGCTTGAAAAACAGTGGGCCTACTACGTGCCTCAGGAGATTCCCGACGACGCGGTAGAACATGCACCCAAGACCGTGCGAGAGCTGAAAATCCTCGACCCTGCCGTTGGCTCAGGGCATTTCTTGGTCGTCGCGTTTGACCTGCTGTTCTCGCTCTACAACGAAGAAGCCCTGCATCGCGGGGAACAAGGTGAATCGCGTTGGTCAGACAAAGCAATTGTCGAGTCGATTCTTGAAAACAATTTGCATGGCATCGACCTGGATGCCAGAGCCGTACAAATCGCAGCGGCGGCACTCTGGCTCAAGGCTCAGGCAACCTGCCGAGACGCACATCCACGGCAATTAAACCTAGTCGCGTCCAATCTCCAGTTGGCGAGTTTACCCGACAATGACCCTGCACTCGTCGAGTTGCGGACCGTCGTTGAGAAAGAAACGGGGATGCCGGGTAAGCTAACCGACACGATCGTGCAAGCACTTCGAGGAGCGGATCATCTAGGATCGCTGTTACAAATTGACAAGGCTGTCGATGAAGCCATCACAAAGCATGAAACGGCGATAGCAACTCGCCCCGTCCAATACACACTGGATCGATTTGGAACACCGATCGAGAATCAGCAAACCATTGATTTTGACGCCATGGCGACGCGGCAGAGTTTGCTAGGGGGGCTAGAACGATTTCTTCAGTCACATACCAGCGGTGAGGACCTTGGACTGCGAACTCGAGGGCATCAGCTTGCTGCGGGTGTACGGTTCATGCGAATGGTAAAGGAGGGAAGCTATGATTTGGTCGTGGCGAATCCGCCTTACCAAGGCACTAGCAAATTGGCATCATCCCAATACGTTGAAAACCACTATCACCTTGGCAAGGCGGATCTTTACGCGGCATTCCTACTGAGAGGTTTGCAGCTCGTCCGCAAAGGGGGAGTTTCCTCAATGCTCACCATGAGGAACTGGATGTTCATTAACCAATTTTCTGCTCTTCGAGAGCATCTTTTAGAAACGCATGATCTTCTTGCGTTGCATGATTTAACTACCGGCGCGTTTGCAGAAATTTCGTCCGCACAGGTTGTAGTTTCCGTGGCAACAAGTGTGTTTCGCCGTAGTCGGTTTTCGACTCGCGCCGTTGCACTTCGATCATTTGACGAAGCGAACGTGCTCCGTCCCGGTGAAACGGAGAGGAAACGCTCGGCGACTCTTTGCCACTCCGGTCGTTACGACTTTGATCCAGCAGCGTTGAGTGTCGTTCCGGAATGGCCGCTTGTATATTGGTGGGACAATGAAACGATTAAGCTTTATAGTAAACACGAACTAATTGGCGATAAATGCGAAACGCGCCGCGGCGCAACGACCGGCTGCAATGCTCGCTTCGTGCGGCGCGTGTTTGAGCTACCGAAAACTTCACTTTTTTGGGTAAAATATAGCAAAACCATAGAACAAGCAGCATTGTTTGGAAGTTGGGTCCCTTACATAAAAGGCGCGGCTGGTAGGCAATGGGTAGACTCGCTTACTGATGCAATTCGATGGAAATCAAACGGGCTCGAATTAAAGTTGAGCATTGAATTCGTTTTCGGTGATGGTTCACTTTCGTGGAAGTTATGCAATACACCCTGGGACTCGGTTAGAGGTGTAGCATATTCGACAATCGGGGCAACATTTTCAGCTCGTGCCCACCGCTATCATTCCGTGATTGATGTATCAGGGGCAAGCCTTGTGCCGCATTGCCCAAGCGACTTCGCGCACCTCTTATGCCGCCTCAACGCATCTTCAAGCCGGCAGTTGGTAAGTGATCTTAATCCCTCCGTAAATTATCAATTGGCTGATTTGAAACGTACACCACTTTATCCAGTACCAAATGCTGAAATGATCTTCAATCGAGTTGAAGTTGCATTCGACAAGCATGAAGCAACACAGGAAACCTCGTGGGAATTTGTCAAGCCTGGTCCGTCTTCATGGCAATCGTCGCAGGATTGGGCCCAAGTCGCCGTGGATCGAGCAGAGGGAACGGACCTACCCAGTTACATTGAACAATTTGAGCCGGAGCCGCCCTCCCACCAATTAAGCTTTGCATTAGGAGTGGCTCTCGGACGGTTTGGTGCTTCTAACGAAGGAATACTTGATCCAAAAACTGATTCGATGGATCTTGCACTCCCTCATGGGCTACTATTTTTGGATGGATCACTCGACGAAAATGACACTCGCGATAGCCTTGGAAGTCCTTCAGCATCTCCGCTACAAGTTGCTTGGTTAAAGTTTGCGCCTCACCTAAGAACAGATAAGGATTTAAGAAGTTGGCTTAGGCTAGACTTTTTTTTAATCACTCATAAATCTATGTATGATAGTCGTCCGATTCATTGGCCGTTATCTTCAAAAAACAAGACCTTCGTTGCATGGATCAACATCCATCGTTGGAATGCCGACACATTACGATCGCTCTTGGCTGATCACTTATTGGGAAATGCATTGCCCCGTATCGATGGTGAACTAGAGGATCTCCGCAAAGCTCGTGCGGAAGGAGCAAAAGGCTCGGATGCTCGATTCTTGCAAGTTCAAAAATGGAAGGAAGAGCTGGATGAGTTTATCGCTCTGATCAAGGAGTGCGCGGAAAAAGGTCCTCCGCCCAC
>JBEICB010000317.1:0-4591 GCA_040373655.1 Pirellula sp.
ACGAATGCCATTTTCCTCCTCTCACCTTGTTTTCCAAAAGTGTCGTCAACATGCGATCAGTCCAGACAACAATAGAAGCCAGCGTCCGGATATCCGGAGGCTCCTTGATCGGGGTAGCCGAAAACGGCACTGTGATCATCCGAGACCTTTCTCGGTCTTGTCTTCTGGTCATCTTGCATCTACCTTCCTGTCGCCCTTTGCTCAACCGAGTTATGTTGTCTCGGTTTCAACGCTACTACGGCGACTCTGTTAACTGTCAGTGGTTTTCATTGCCATCGCTGGGTGGTATCAGTTATTTCGCTACTACGATCCCTAATACCGAGGACCGCAGCCAGGAGTTGGTGACCCAGTATCTCCCATCTGGGTATTACCAGCGAATCTACCCTGGCCATGACAGTTAATCCCTTCTTACCTCGTTTAATCTTAGTTCCATTCCGTCTCCAACCACCGCATCACCATTTCCCTGCTTTGGCATCGGCGTGTTACTGCACCCAAAGCAGATCCTCTACGTCTATTCTGCGGGCAAGTCCAAAGGACTGCAGAATGGCCGTCGCGTAGAAGAGGGTTCGAAATTTACAAGGATTCTCCCCGACAGGTTTGGCCGAATCGAGTTCGCTTACGCTACGGACTGGAATTTCTCCTCAGGTTGCTCCCCACACGTCCTCGCGGATCATGCAGTTACCACTTTCGGATACTGGGCGGTAACATTACCCAGACCAGGACTTTCACCCGGCTGATTAAACGCCATCGAAGGCGCACTCGAGGATCGCTCCTGCGATCCACTTGAGTGCGGTTGGAAGTCATAAGGCCCACCACTAGTTTCATAAAACCCATCCACTACCTGACTGCGATAGCACCCTCGAGGAGCGATATCGGGGCGCTGATGAAGTAGGAGTCTGATCGCGGAGCGATCAGCGACAATGGCGGTCCATACGTCCACTCAAGCAACACTGCCGCAACGACGCCAAAAATCGGCCACAACTGTCTTATCAACTATCCTTCAAATCCGAACTTCCCTGCAACTTCTTTAATTTGCGATCCAAAGTCGATCGCTCAATCCCAAGAATACTAGCGGCGCGATTCTTCTGCCCCTGAGTATACATTAATGTCGCTTGAATATGGTCGTTCTCGACCTCCTCAAGCGTCCGTTCGCGATACTCTTCTCGCGATCGTTCACTACCGGAATCACGATCATCCGACCTTCCAACAGGAAGCTTTAGATGAGAGAGCGCTAAATCTTCCGGTTCAGCCACTTCTTTTACCGCCAGCACATGCGCTCGCTCTACGGCGTTCTTCAACTCGCGAACATTCCCAGGCCAATGGTAAGCCAACATCGCCGCCCTGGCCCGCTCAGAAAATAACTTCGGACCGTAACCGGATCGCTCCCGAAACTGCCTTAAAAAGTACTCCGCTAACGGCAAAATGTCTTCAGGTCTCTGACGAAGTGGCGGGATTTTCAACTCGATTACTCGCAATCGAAAATACAAATCAGAACGAAAACGTCCTTCCTCAACCGCTTGCTCCAAATCTCGATTTGTCGCAGCCAATACCCGCACATCCGAACGAATCGGCTTGTTGCTCCCCAATCGCTCAAACGCCTGCCCCTCCAACACCCGCAAAAACTTGGCTTGAATCTCCATGCTCATTTCGCCAAGCTCATCGAGCAACATCGTCCCACCGTCTGCCAATTCAAACTTACCAATCTTCTTATCCGTCGCTCCAGTAAAAGCTCCCTTCTCATGACCAAATAATTCGCTTTCAAGCAACGTAGGGGATAAAGCTGCACAGTTAATTGCAACAAAGGGCTTACCCGCGCGCGGACTCGCGTCGTGGATCGCTCTAGCAATCAACTCCTTGCCCGTCCCACTCTCCCCTCGTATCAATACCGTCGCCTGTGTCGGCGCAACTCGTCGAACTTGCTCGCCCAACCCTTGCAACGCCGCTGAGACACCTATCCGGTCCGTACGTCCAACCTGCTTCTCCAACTCCTCGAGCCTCGTGCTGGCCGACTCTAACTTGGTCGCCAACAACCGCTGCCTTGTAACATTGCTGAGCGAAACAGATAGAACTTCCGCTACCGCTAAGGTGATCTCCAAATCCTCAGGCGTTAACTCCGGTCTCCCAACACGTGAATACAAATGCAATACGCCATAAAGCTCCCCTTCCATCCGAAGCGGAGCCGCAATCAACGAAGTAGTCGTCATCACGTGACTTCCCGAAGACTCCGGACCACCCACGAAACTAGGATCCGATAACACATTGCGAGCTAAAATCGCTGCCGAATCCTTCTGGAGACTCTGTAAAATCGCTTCCGAAGGAGGATGATAAGCCTTCCCAGCTACTTCCTGCGCAGCGAGTACCGTTAATCCGCTTCCCACTTGCCTCGTCGCCGAGGCCTGTTTCTCTACCACAAATCGCGAGGATGTTACGAGCTTACCTTGGACCGACTCTCCAGGGACCGACTCTCCGGCTGTCTCAAACTTCACAACCCCACCCGCTTGGCAACCAGTAGCTTCCAAGAGTGACTCAAGGGCTAATTCACAAGCTTGATCGACCGAACTTTGCTTGGCTAGCTCAAAGGCCAGTTTCAACACTCGGAGACCCACTTGGTCGCTGATGGCCCCACCACGCGCAAGTCCACCGTCCCCGTCGAGCATCGCTGCTTTGCTCTTGCGGTGAGTAATCGAGGGGGGCAATTCCGATTGTGTTTGCGAAGCGGGAGAATCGTTAACACCGTCAGGATCGATAGGCGGCGGCACGTAATCCGTTAAAGATAATACAAACGTCATCCGGCATGATGCGACTACTATTTGATTTCCTGGGGAAAGCAGGGTCGGTGCGTCGATCTTCGACCCGTTGAGGAGAGTTCCGTTGCGGGAACCGAGATCTCGGAGAAACCAAGCCCCTTCTTCCGAATAAATCTCGGCGTGACGGCGACTGGCCCGCTCGTCGGCCACCGGGATTTCGTTCGACGAAGCCCGACCGATGACGAGCCTTTGGCCCCCCTCAAGCCGAAAAACATCCGTCCACCGGTTTCCTTGGCGAATAATTAGGTAGGCGGAGTGACGGTTTGGTTGCATCGCAAAAAGGCTGAAATACACTAAGGATCGTCGTTAGGCGTTTTCTTAGACAGAAAACTCAAGCCTGACCTGTCGTCATAGACTACCATCGTAGCACAAACTTACAGTAAAGACTTTTCGTGTTTTAACGGAGTATGATCATGCGTTTTCGATTGTCGAGCCTGGCCATGTCGTGGATGCCACGCTCCCTAGCCCTTGCAGTGGCTGCGTGTTCGTTTTCCGTTGAGAACGTCAACGCTCAGTTCAATGCTTTTAACGGAGGCCAAGGTGTCGGTGGTGTACTCATCGATGCGGAAGGTGTCCTGCGAACCCTCGCCCCAGAAGAAGAATCGAAAAACCTCGATCAACTTCGACGTACTATGGCCGGTGCTCAAGGTGACTTGGCAAAACAAACCGACCTCCGCTTGATCTCCCTCAAAGGAATCCAGCAAATTCTCGTCGATGCACAGAAATCGGGTAAACCTATTCCCGAAGAAGTTCACTGCCTCGGGGGCTTGACCCGTATCGATTACGTCTTGGTCTACCCAGAACGTCAAGACATCGTTCTCGCCGGCCCTGCTGAACCTTGGACAATCGGACCTCAAGGATCCCTCGTCGGAAAAGCCTCCGGAAACCCTATCGTTAATCTCGATGACCTCGTCACGGCTTTCCGCTATGTGAGCCAAGCTCGCCAAGGTGGCGTCTCGGTCTCCATCGAACCAACCGAACAAGGTGTTCGTCAATTCAATCAAGCTCTCCGAACCTACGGTGGAAACACTCCTCCAGCGCAACTCGCGTCGGTTCTTGCAAAAGCTTTTGGACCTCAACAAATCAAATTATCCGGCATCCCAGAAGATAGCCACATGGCTCGCGTCATCCTCGCGGCTGACTACCGAATGAAACTCTACGGCATGAACTTGGCCAAAGCACCGGTAGCCGGTCTGCCCAGCTATCTTGAAATGGTCCAAAACAAAGCGAACGCATCGACGCAACTTCAAAGCCGTTTCTGGATGGCTTGCGATTACGAAGCGATCAGCCACAGCAAAGACAAACTCGCCTGGAAAATCAGCGGGCAGCGTATCAAGACCTTAACCGAACAAGACGCATTCGATGCGAATGGTGCTTCCAAGCAAACCGGCAAAGTCGATCAAGTCGCCAAGAAGTGGGCCGATAACTTCACCACCAAAATGAACGAACTCGCTGTCAAAGATACGGTCTTCGGCGAACTTCGAAACGTGATGGATCTCTGCGTCATCGCTGCCCTTATCGAATCACAAAACATGCAGTCCGCTGCCGGCTGCAACCTCTCAGCTCTCTTGGGTGAACAAGCGAACTTGCCTACCGTAAAATTCGATGTCGCGCAAGCACTCGATCCACAAATCAGCTTTGTACAAACCGCTCAAAACTTCGTTGTTTCAGCAAGTGGTGGCGTATCGATCGAATCTTGGTACATCGCGTCCAATATCAAAGAAAACGATGCGATTTCCCAAACGCGTACCGCTGGAGTCAAGTGGGAATCTTCCAACAGCTGG
>JBEICB010000328.1:0-4254 GCA_040373655.1 Pirellula sp.
CCACTTCTAAAGCGCTCGATTTGATGGTGGCGGTAGCTTTAGGATACTGGAAGACAGCAAGCATGTTGTCGAGCAGTTGATCTTGTTGAGAGCCTGAATGAAGCGCGTAGGGAGTGATTGCGGAGGGATAGCCAAGCAGATCGATTACTAAGTCGATCAGATGGCATCCCAGTTCGAACATCGTGCCTCCTGGATAGGTGGAGAGTGCTTTTCGGTCTTCGCCGGAGATGACCTTGCTCATCACTGTCTGGACTTCAAAAATTTCTCCAATTGCACCTGAGATGTATAGTTGTTTGAGGAGAATCCAAGCGGGATTGAAACGGTACATGTATCCCATTTGGACTAAGAGTTTTTTCTCCCGTGCTGCGTTCAGAATTCGTTCGAAGTGAGGTAAGGATTCTCCTGCGGGTTTATCAAGATGGATGTGTTTGCCAGCAGCGATGCATTGTTCTGCGAAATTTAATGAACTGTGGACATCCGTTTCAATGAGAACAGCATCCAGGTCAGTTTGGTTTAGAAGTTGCTCGGTAGACATCCAATTCAGGTCGCGGAATGCGGGATGCGAACGGGACCTTTGATTCGGTATGGGATTCGGATCAGCGATTCCGATGACTTCGTATTCTTCCGATTTTCTGTAGACGGAGATTTTTGAGGCATGTCCGTGTTCGGTACCGATTTGTCCTATCTTGATTTTTCGTTTATGGAAAACCTTGGCTTGGGTCTTTGGCAAGAGGGTTTGCCAGAGAGTAGAGGCAAGCACGAGAGCGTTTGTTTTATGAAATGTGCGTCGCGAGATGGGGGCAGCGATGGGCATGAGACAAGCCTAATACGAGCCTGGATAGTAGGAAGAAGTGACTATTTATGAAGGAGAGAGGCTAGGGCGAGTGATACCCAACCCAGCATGAGCAGAGAGCCACCGATAGGAACGATACTCCAATGGATGATTTCATCGGCGAAGACCAAGCTGTATAGTCCTCCGGAGAAACAGAGAGAACCGAGAATCATGAGGATCGCGGCGAAGCGAGCGAACTTTGATTGATTTACGAAGCCGGATAGACCTAGAGCGAGTAAGGCGAGGGCATGTGCCATTTGGTATTTGGAACCGATATCGCATTGGTCAAGTTTTTTAGCGATGGTCGCTTCATCGAAACCTTGAGCAGCGAGCCGTTTAGGAAGGCTATGGGAAGCCATCGCACCGATCCCGACAGACATAAAACCGGAGATTGCGGCTAGGAATACGAGCCAGCGAGTAATAGATGGCAATGATTTTCGATCAGAGATTGATTCGTTGGTCTTGGTGTTCGTATTTTCCATTGGTTCTGCCGAGTTTCGTGAGTGTTGGAGTGAATTGTGTTTAGGTTAGTTACCGAGGTCATCGAACGGAAGTTGTTCAGAGGAGCGTTCGGTTAGACCTTCGTAGAAGTGTTTTCGGCAAACGGTTACGTAACGATCATTGCCGCCGATTTGTATTTGTTCACCCTCGCGTACGGGGCGCCCTGAGGGGTCGATCCGTAGAACCATGGTTGCTTTTCTGCCGCAGTGACAGATGGTTTTAATTTCAGTGAGTGTATCGGCCCAAGCGAGAAGGTATTGTGAGCCTTCGAATAGATTGCCTTGGAAATCGGTTCGAAGGCCGTAGGCAAGCACTGGAATGTCGAGTCGATCGCAAACATCGCCGAGTTGTCTTACTTGGGGTTTCGTGAGGAATTGGGCTTCATCGACGAGGATGCAGTGGATTTCTTGGTGGTTGTGTTCGCGTTGTGCGAGACGGAATAGGTTATCCGAGGTAGCGAAGGGAACGGCATCTGCGCTCAGGCCGATACGCGAAGCGACTTTTCGATCTCCGAAACGATTATCGAAATCGGGACAGAGTACAAGTGTTCTCATTCCCCGTTCTTGATAGTTATAGCTGGATTGCAGCAGGATCGTGGATTTTCCTGCGTTCATAGTGGAGTAGTAAAAATAGAGTTTCGCCACGGTAACAGTTGTGCGATCGTAAGGGAGTTTGGGGATAAGGAGTCTGGGGAAAGAGGATGCAAAGAGTATATACGGCGAGATTCAGCAACTGCAACCAGCGCTGCTTGCCGACTTTTTATCGGAAATCTACTGAAGTGGAATCACGAATGCGAGGACAAGGCTTGAAAGGAATTGCTGGTGCGTGGATTATATTGGGAGTTTCACCATTGTTCCTATCTAGCCAACGAACGATTTTATTGTGGACCCAGTTGAGTTACAGGTCGGAGGGTTTAGTAGTCGCTCAAATGAGTCCGCGATTGAAGTTTCGGATTTGACGGTTGCTTATCATCGCAAACCTGTCTTGTGGGAGATTAATCTTTCGGTTCCTCGTGGGGTGCTTGGGGGAATCGTAGGCCCGAATGGTGCCGGTAAAAGTACTTTGATTAAGGCGATGTTGGATTTGGTTCCTCGGTTGAGCGGCTCGGTACGAATCGAGGGGCGGGAACTTGCAGAAGTCAGGCACCGGATAGCTTATGTTCCGCAGCGAGAGAGTGTTGATTGGGACTTTCCTGCAACGGTGTTGGATGTGGTATTGATGGGATTGTATCGAGAGATTGGATGGTTTCGTCGGACCCGGCGGGTGCATCGGGAGCGAGCGATGATGGCGTTGGAGCAAGTAGGGATTGCAGAGTTAGCCAAGCGTCAGATCAGTCAATTGTCAGGAGGGCAGCAACAGCGAACGTTTCTTGCGAGGGCGTTGGTGCAGTCGTCTGATGTATTGCTGCTCGATGAGCCATTTGCTGCGGTGGATGCAGCTACGGAGCAATCGATTATTGAAGTGCTTCGGGAACAAAGGGACCTTGGCAAGACTTTGTTGGTGGTACATCACGATTTACATACCGTGCCGCAATACTTTGACTATGTGCTGCTTCTGAATGTTCATTCTGTGGCATGGGGGCCGTTGCAGGACGTCTTTTCCGAGGAGAATCTCAAGAGGACGTATGGTGGAAGGCTGACTATCTTGGAAGAAGTAACAGAAGCGATGCGACGGAGTGCTTCGCGCAAAGGGTAGTTGCTGAGACTTCAAATTGCCCGTTTTTCCCAAGGTACCGAGAGCTCCTTGGTTAGCTTGACGCAGTGGAATTTTTCTAGTATTCCCCGGTGTGACCTGGAGTGGAGTTCAGTTCAGGTTGCAAAACGGAAGGCGAATGATAGCGAGGGGCATTCGGGAATCATGCTTGGGAAACGCGATATCAGAATTTTGTGTTGGCCTCTACTCTTGGGTTGTTTTGTGGGCTGCCACATGACGGCACCGATGCATGTGTGGAAGAAACCGCAGTTGGCGACCGGCGGAAGTGTGCGAGTGGCGATAGCACCGGTTGGGGGTGCGAGTGATGTGGCAGACAAGTTAGAGCAAGCGATGGTGGTTGCGCGTCCACAAGCCATGCAGAACTTAGCCGTTTATTATCCAGACGAGCTTGAGCGAGCGGGTGGGATACAGTTAGTTGCCTATGATGGACAGCCGAGTGAGATGGGTGCATTTGGAGCAGCGAAGCGAATTGGTGCACAATACTTGCTAGCTGCGGAAGTAGTAAGCCATGAATTGGAGGTTTCTGAGCAAGCAAATCAGGGGCGGTTTTTTAACTTCGTGAAGCGTAAGTCGAAGCCGGAGACATTAACGGTACGATGGACGGTATATGATGCGCAGAGTGGGAAACGATTGGGGGATAAGACGATTTGTATGGATCGACTTCGAGCGGAGCGTGAATATCCAGATTTGGCCTATCAATCATCGGGAGAGTTGAAGGTGATCGCGGCATCGGCTCGTAGGTCTTGGGAGTTACTTGTTCCGACGACTGATGTAACGGAAGTGGTTTTGGATTTGCCCTGGTTGATGCCGGGATCAACGAGGGTTCGTCGCGGAAATGCTTATGCGAGGCAGGGGCGTTGGGATTTAGCGGAGAGGGAGTGGCAGGAGGCTGCGGATGTACATCCATGGAATCGGGCAGCTTGGCACAACTTAAGTTTAGCGGCGGTTGCGAATGAGGATTTTGAGTTAGCGAAAGGGAGGTTGCAGCATGCACAATCTTCTTGGTTGCCAGGGGACGAGACAGCTCGTACGGCGGCATGGATATCGGGGTTGGAGTCGGAGTACCGGGATTCCTTTAGGGTCAATGGAAAGTAGGCTTCGGAAGTGATGCGGCTGCTGAGTGCTAGCAACTGTGCCCAACAAGCGTTTCTTAATGTGTTAGGACTGTATTTGCATGAGCAGTCTGCATGCTCGAGCTACGGCTTTGC
>JBEICB010000019.1:0-39094 GCA_040373655.1 Pirellula sp.
ATCCCCGTCTGTCTTCTTTGCGTCTTTGCTTCTTTGCGTGAGACAGTTTGCACCGGTCTGTCGCTACTGCTGCGCTCGATGCCGACCAAGAAATGCTTCGTAGTCGGCTCGAGTATCGATCCCACGCGTCGCACTCGGCACAATCCCCACAACAATATGATGCCCTGCCTGCAAAAATCGTAACTGCTCCAGCTTTTCCGTTCGCTCCAATGGACTTTCCGGCAACTGACCTAAAGACATCAGAAAGTCCCTACGGTAAGCGTAGATCCCAATATGTTGCAGATACAACGGGGGATTCTCCAACAGCAAAGCATCATCCCATTGCCTCGGATGGGGTACTACCGATCGACTGAAATAAAGGGCTTCACCCCGATGACTGCAAACCACTTTCACACAAGCCGGATCCTCAAGATCGTCCTTTTTGCGAATCGGTGTTGCTAATGTAGCTACCGAACACTCCGGGTTTGCACCTAATAAACCGATCACTTGATCGATCGCCTCGCCCGGGATTTCCGGCTCGTCCCCTTGGACATTTACAAAAGCCTCCACTTCAGGCCGACTGCGTGCGACTTCGGCAATGCGATCTGTCCCACTCTGCGCATTAGGGTCGGTCATCACCCATGGCGCCCCAAACTGCTTGAGCAGCGGAAGCCAAGCGAGGATGATCAACCGCCAACGTCACGCCTTGTGCAAGCCGGCTCTTGCTGGCCGCATGGTAAGTGTGAGCAATTAATGGTTGACCCGTTTCGCTGAGCAATAGCTTCTCTGGCAAGCGAGTCGAAGCCAACCGGGCAGGAATCACAATTTCAACTCGCATGGTTCAACAGGTCTCGTCTCAAGGTTTCGGTTGGCAGCTTGCTCGCTACGCCTCAAAAAAATCCTTCTACGAAAAAACCCCGAGCGTTGCCCGGGGTTTTCGAAAGAGGCTCCGGTGGGAGTTGAACCCACGCGTGGCGGATTTGCAATCCGCTGCCTTAGCCACTTGGCTACGGAGCCTATTGTTGAACGCAGCGATTTTATCGGCTGTCGTGCTAGACCTTTATCGGCCGATTGTGTCGATTGTTCCGAACAATTCAGGGCAGAATTCCCGACTTTGAGGGGGAAAACACCGCGAACTGTCACTTAACTCTTCGCCGGACGGCTCGGGCCGTTCCGCCGATATTCCCGCCGCTGAATAAAACATTCGACCCATTTCTACTGCAGTCGATCGCTAATTCAACGCCATTCCAACTTCTCGCAAACTCCAAGCTGGGAATCTGCGCGGCCTAGGAAGGATTTACCGGTGCCAAATTTTTAGTGGACAGGGGCATTCTGGTCAAGACAGAATCACGCTCCATGCTCCGCATCAAGCTGGCTTTGAAGCTTTTCAATCCGTTTCGGCGACGCACTCATTCGGGTACCAAGCTTCTGCGCGTGGATCGATACACGAAGCTCCTCGATCATCCACCGGTATTCGAGAAGCGAACCGCTCGGTGCCCAACGTACCGACTTCTGCGCATACGCCGGGAGTTGCTCTAACCTTCCAATCCGCTCTTGGTAGTCAGACCAAGCCTTTGCAGCAGGTTGATCATTCTGCTGGTCCTTCGCCGCTCCGACCGACTTGAGCTTCTCCAATCGACTTGCGACCCCCAACAGAAAACGAGGTAGGTCCTTCCAATAGACCCAAGGAGTGTGATAGGCGTTCGCCGGATCGAGCAACGCAGCAAGCTGTTGGTCGATCTCCTGCAACACTCCGCCAAACGATTTGGGTGTTTGCTCACGCAATTTGCGAACTTGCTGATATGCATCTGCTAACTTCGGTAGCCACCGTCCTAATTCGCCTGCCGCAAGCCCGATGTTTTTAACTCGAGCTATACGAATCGCCTCCCATTCAATCAACGTTCGAGGCACAGGTTGAAAATCACTGCGGTCTCGATTCCAGTCGGTCTCTACAAGCGCCAACCTCGCCATCAACGCAGAGACAATCTCTGAAAGAGTATTCCCCGGCCATCGATCCGATAACCATAAACTGCACTCCTTCCATTTCGGTAAGAACTGAATCTGGCTTTTTATTTCTCTCTGTTCGCTCTGAACGAATAACCGTATGACGCTCTCTCTTAGCCACTGTTCAGCAAGATGCGGGTGGTCCACGATTCCCGTCGCAATACCAGACGATGGTGCAGCCGGAGGTTTTATCGAAGTTGGTAAGGCGGGGGTGTTCGGTTTCTGTGTCGAACTCGAAACCGCAGGAACCAATGTCGGAAATCGCTCAATGCGCACTCCACCGATCGGTTCGATGATCGAACGAGGCAAGTCCTCGATATCCCACTTGGTCATCTGTACACGTTGCCAAGGGTATTCAATCGGTTTATTACTTCCTGACTTACTTGCAGGCTCCGCGATCTTGACCGCTTGCTGCTGCGCCTTCGACTGCACTTCTGCAAGATCGCGACCCGTTGCAATCGGCTTGCCGCGCTCGTCGTGCATTGCAATTCGTAGCTTCAAATGCTCCGGCAATGCTTGTGGATCAAAATCGGACTTTTGTACCGGTTCACCAATCGCACTGGTGCACAGCTCACACAAGGTCTTCCAAAATGGTGCCGCCTGCTCGGCAGCTCGCAACATCTTCGGTAACAGAACCTCAACCGTATCTGGAATCGGCACAAACTGCCGTCGCAGTCTCTTAGGTAGTGACTTCAGAAGTGCCTGCAGCTTCTCCCGCAACAAACCTGGAACTAACCACTCGAGTTTTTCATTATGAAGCTGATCGATCGCCGGTAACGGAACACTTAATGTCACTCCATCTCGCTCCGAACCCGGTTCGAAGTGATAAGCCAACGGGAGTCGACTCACTGCCCCAATTTCGAGTTGATCAGGAAATTCAGCCTCTACTTGGTGCAAATCAAGAACGAGTTGTAATTGCTCAAGCGAAAGATAGGGCGGACTCTTCGTATCCGTAAGAGTTCGATCCCACTTCTCTAACGTTGTTCGGTCGACAACGTGCTCCGGAACGCAATTGCGATAAAACTCCAACAGCACAAATGGATCCGCAAGACAATCTCGCCTTCGGGTCTTCTCCCCGACCTTCCTTAGATCCTCTAAAAATCTCTGATTCTCTCGCCAAAACTTGGCCCGCGATTCAAGTTGCTCTTCAGCAAGCCCGTGCTCGATTAGCAGAGAACGCGCTAGCTTAGGATCAAGTGGCGCTAGCGGAACAGCGTGCCGCGCTACAGCCGGTAACCCAAAAAGTGTTCCTCGACGCATCACCATCGCTGAACCTTGCTTGCGACTAAAGTGAGGTTCGTCGTAGGAGAACTTCAAGCAATGCTGCAGAGTCCGTTCGATCCAAGTTGGATCGATGCGGGCAGCGGTGCGCGCGTATCGTTCCCGAGTTTCAATAATTTCTGATGAAACAATCCACTTCGGTGGTTGGTTCTTCACCGTCGAGCCGGGCCAAAGCTGCAGCTCCATGTTCGATGCACCTCGGTACTTACCGCGATCATCTTGCATCGCAACACCTGACGGAAAAGCTACCAAGAGTGCTTGATGTAGCTCTGCATACCCCTTGGGCAACTTTTGAATGGGATTGCCGCTGTTCGAGTTACTCGCGATAGGCTGCTTGTTCGATCCCTGAGATGAGTTGCCGCTGCCTTGCCCTCGTTGAGGACCATTCGACCTAGTTGCATTCCCGGTTGCCTGTGCAGGTACATTCCCAGTTGCCACCGGCGTAGACGTGTTGTCGGATAACTCAATGCGACGATGGGATATCGGTAGCTTGGCCTCACGGCATTGATCTGCCAGTTGCCTATGAACTTCTCCCCACTCCCGCAAGCGGACCAAAGAGAGGAAGGAATCGCGACAAGCTTTTTCGAGTCGGGAACGACCAAGTTTCTCGCGGAGTGATTGATAAAAATCCCAAACGCGAATCAAACTGAGGAAGTCACTGTTGGGATCTCTGAATTTTTGATGTGCATTGTCGGCATCCTGTTGGAATTCCGGTGGTCGCACGCGAGGGTCTTGTGTCTCCAACGCCGAAGCAACTACTAACGCTTCGTTCAAACATCCCTGCTCGGAAGCAGCGAGCAGCAGGCGTCCGATCCGGGGCGAAACGGGCCAACGAGCAAGGGTTCGGCCAATCGTGGTTAGATTGGAAGTTTCATCGATCGCTTCGATTTCGCGAAGCGTTTGCAACCCTTCCCGCACACTCTCTGGACGAGGAGGATCAAGCCATGGGATCGATTCGATGTCGGCGATCCCAAGGGACTTCGCGTGCAGAATCGTACCAGCCAAATCGCATCGCAAGATCTCCGGTTGCGCGAAGGGTGTGCGACTGAGGAAATCATCCTCGTCGTACAAGCGGATAGCGATCCCAGGCCCCAATCGACCACATCGCCCAGATCGCTGATTTGCAGACGCTTGGCATACCGGCTCGATCGGCAAGCGTTGTACACGGCTCTTTGCAGCATAGCGCGAGACCCGGGCCGTGCCCGTATCGATAACGTAACGGATTCCAGGAACCGTCAAACTCGATTCGGCAACGTTGGTTGCCAACACAATCCTTTGCAAGCGATGTGGTTGAAAGACCCGCTGCTGCTCCGCTTCCGTTAATCTCGCGTACAGCGGTAGAACTTCGACCGATTGATGCAAATTGCGTTGGGTCAAGAACCCACGCAATCGCTTGCTTGCGTCTCGAATTTCCCGTTCCGTCGGAAAGAATGCGAGGATGTCTCCACGTCCTTCTCCCAACAACTCATCCACGGCATCACAAAAACGGGTTAAGAGGGACGTATCGTAATCCGAATCATCCGCACCTCCGTCCGCCACGCGCTGCATCGCTACGTTTTGTGCACCGCGATAACGGACTTCGACGGGATAGCTACGCCCTTCGATATTCAGAATTGGGGCTGGTCCCAACGCGTCGTGAAAATGCTCCGAAAAGCGCTCCGCATCGATCGTCGCGCTGGTGATGACTATCCGTAGCTCCGGACGCGAAGGTAGCAAACGGGCTAGGTAAGCCATAAGAAGATCGATCTGTATCGATCGCTCGTGAGCTTCGTCGAGAATGATACAGTCGTAAGCTTCAAGAAACGGGTCTCGCTGAATTTCCGCAAGCAGAATCCCGTCAGTCATCAATTTGATCAGCGAAGTCGATTCCGTGTGGTCTTGAAATCGAACTTTGTATCCGACCACTTTTCCAAACGGGGACTCCATCTCTTCTGCCAAACGATAAGCGATCGAACGGGCGGCTAATCGTCGCGGTTGGGTATGCCCGATCCAACCCTGTTTTCCAAAGCCCGCTTGCAAACATAGCTTAGGTAGCTGCGTACTTTTCCCAGAGCCTGTCTCACCGCAGACAATTGTCACCTGCCGATTGACAATTGCATCGATCACTTCGTCCCGATAACGGCTGATCGGTAGCTCTGGATCGTAGGACAACGTATAAGGTGTATCGAGCCGAGAACTATAACGCTGGGTCGCCGCGTCGAGCGAAGCATACCAACGTTGCAAATCTACGGACTTGCGATCTGGGGAAACACGCTGGATGCGTTCCCACTGTCGTTGCAATCGAATGGCATCATGCCGTAATAATCTGCTCGCATCCAATGGAGAGTTGGACGGATGAGTCATGTACGCTCCCAACGGACAGCAAACATGCGGGCGGCGACAATGAAGCAGAAGCCGCAAAGAGTCAATACGCCGAGCTCAAGCTCGATATCTGGTAGTTTTAATTCGCGCCAAAAGATCTTGTTGTATCCTTCCAAAGCCCAAGCGTTAAACGTCAGCAAACCGGCACGCTGCATCGATTCGCTCATCAAGTATCTTGGAACCATCGAACCACCTAGTGCAGACATGCTCAAAATCACAATCGTCGAAACCCAACCAAGTTGCGTGCGCGTTTTGCAGAGCGAAGCCAAAAATAGCGCAAAGCTCGAAGAGGCCCCCGCCGTGATCAAGGTCATTGCTAGAAATCCTTCGAGGTGCGCGAGCAACTCAATTCCAAACACTAGGCTACCCCAAGTGAACATCAGGGTCATTTGAATCATCCCAATTAACGTCAAGTAAGCCCATTTGCCCAAAAGGAGTTGATCCATCGTCAAACGACTACATAGTAATCGGTCCAACGTGGAATTCTCACGCTCCTCCAATAACGAGCCACTTGCAGTCGTCGCGCTGAACAATAAGAACATCACCGCGATTCCCGCTGCGTACATCGCAATCACTGGATTAGCCTTCTTCTTCCCAAGAATATCGACACACTCGATCTGGGGAGGTTCGGGGAAACCTATCGCAGGAATCGCACCTGCAGGTAGTGCGGCTGTGGGCATGGAGGCTATGTTGGTTTCGGCAAAATTAGGGTTATTCGAAAGGAAAGTTGCCGGTAAAACCGCTGGTGGTTCTGGAGTACCAATTGCAGGATTTGCCGAAGAGTTAGCCACCAGACTTGTAGGTTCGGTTCGCCGGAGTTGTTCAACTCGCTGTAACATGGCGCGTTCTTCAAGTGCCCGTTGCTGCATCATGCGCTCTTGTTCCGCACGCTGAGACTCCGAATAAGCCGTCAGAATCGCTTTCTGTACGAGAGCAGATAGGACTTGCGAAGCGACTTGATCGTACGAATCCGAAAGTAGCTGAATACTAGGTAAAGGGAGCGGAGCGGGGGATGAAGACACCAATGGTTGATTGACCGGTGGCGAAAAAACCACAGCGGCCGAAACCGATCCTCGGCGAACCAAATCCTCCGCCACTGCCGGCGGAACCGTTTCAGCAGCCTGAGACACAACGCTATCGGCATGTAGCAAAGCTGTTTTCGAGTCGGTGATCCTCAACGACGACTGCTCGCGTAGCAATTCCACCGCACGCAGAGTCAAAGGAGAATGCGAGACATCCGCCAAAGCAATCTTGATCCTGGGGGTCGAAGATCCCGACGTTCCTCGCGAACCGAAAATCAAAGCAAAAATGCTAAAAAATAAGATCGGTACGACAAAGGTAAGGAGCAGCTCAGAACGATTGTTTTTCAACCGTCGAAAGCTAACTTGGAGAATCGTCCAAACCATGAATGTCGAATCCGATAAGCAATTACGTTGAAAACCCTGGGGAAATGCTACCTAATGGCAGTCCATTTGGAAACCGGATGGGATGCTAGTGAATCCCGGGTTTCAGGACAAGGTTAAAGGGTTTCCGATCAGTCTTCGCCCCGAAAATTCTCCAGCAAGTTCCAACGGGAGTTTCCCTCCTCTTGGACGATCAAAAGATGAGCCGTCTTCATTTCAATTGGGATGCCCAACAGTTCGCTAGCTAATTGCTCGATTCCAGGGTTATGTCCGATTGTCATGATCCTTTGGCTGTCTCCTGCGTGTTCTTGGAGGTGACCGAGGATGGTATTGGGCGCGGCCAAGTACAACGCATCGAAATACAGGACTTCGGGCAGTGGGCCATCGCAATGCTGTGACCAGACTCGCAAGAGACCTTTCAAGGTTTCCTGGGTGCGCACTGCGGAGGAGCAGAGAATACGGTCGGGAAGATAATCCTTCTCGATCAGTTTTTCGCCGAGCAACTGAGTAGCCTTGCGCCCCCTAGCGTTCAACGGTCGATCTTTATCGTGCAGCGAAGCATCGTTCCAATCACTTTTCGCATGCCGCAAGAGCATCCAAGACTTCATACGCAATCCTCTCTGTTTCCCAGGTTCCCTATTTCCCTACGCTAGGGTTTGTTACTTTTAGGGTTTGTTGTCTCAGGTTTCCTTGATCGATGCTAACTTATTGTCACTTAGGTTATGGTCACTATGGTTCCGATTCCGTAGGACAGTTGTCCGTCGCAACGAACTTGCAGTAGAGTACAATACCAGTTGAAATGCCACTCGGCGATTTGCCAAACAGAATTTGTTGACCCGCCGACTTCCTAGCCCGCCAACATCCTAGCCTACCGACCGCTATTCCATCATGCTTGACCTCTCCCACCCGTTTCTCAAGATGGTCGCAATCTCCAGATACATTGTCTTTTGTTTTGTCCTCGCGCTTTTGCCGAGTTTGGTTACAGCCCAAGACAACGCAGGAAGCGCCCCGCAAGAGGTAACACAGAACTCGAATGACGAGATCCGATTCAATCGGGACGTTCGGCCGATTCTCTCCGCGACTTGCTTTCGTTGTCACGGCCAAGATGCCGAGCATCGCCAAGCCGATCTTCGGCTCGATCGAGCAGATACCGCTACCGAACAACGTGAATCCGGCGCAGCATGGGTCGCAGGCGATCCTGCCGCTAGCACTGCTTGGTCGAGAATACTCTCCACCGATCCCGATCTGGTCATGCCTCCGCCAAACGCCACACGACAACTTTCCGATCCCGAAAAGGAAATCCTCAAACGTTGGATCGAACAAGGTGCTAAATACGAAAACCATTGGGCCTTCGAACCTATCCGACCCACCGCGCAGGGCCAACCTTCTGCGCAGGGCCAACCTCGCAACTGGATCGATGAACAAATCGCTTCTGAAGCGAAGCGCCGCGGTTTGACTTTGCAAGGCCCCGCAGATCCTCGCACCCTTGCACGTCGTCTCGCATTCACCCTCACTGGGCTACCTCCAAATCCCGATGATGTCGAATCCTTCGCGCAAAACCCAACCGCTCAAGCGTACGAAGCCTTCGTCGATCGCTTACTCGCGTCACCGCACTACGGCGAAGAAATGGCGAAACATTGGCTGGATATTGCCCGCTACGGTGATACCCACGGATTGCACTTGGATAACGATCGCCTGATCTGGCCTTATCGCGACTGGGTGGTTCAAGCCTACAACGAGAACAAACCCTTCGATCAATTCACGATCGAACAGCTCGCAGGGGACTTGCTCCCCAATCCTACCCCTTCGCAATTGGTGGCGACCGGTTTCAATCGATGCAATGTCACGACTTCGGAAGGTGGAGCCATCGTCGATGAGTTTCAGTTTCGCTACGCCGTGGATCGCACCAGCACCACGATCCAAACCTTTTTAGGTCTCACCGGTGGATGCGCTGTTTGTCACGACCACAAATACGATCCCCTCACGACGCGTGAGTTCTATTCAATGTACGCGTTCTTCTACAGCAATGCGGATCCGGCGATGGACGGCAACGTTTCGACAACAGCACCGTTCCTTAAACTACCCACGCCAGCACAGTCTGCGGAGCTCGCCGCCCTGGATGAAAGACTGAAGAACTCTTTGACGAGCCTCTACGACCTATCGAAACGCTGGAGCATCCAAGTACCTTGGAGTTCCGATGCACCCACAAAATCGATCGGTAAATCCGCAACCCATGTTTGGCTCGATGATGCATTGCCTTTAGGAGCGACTCAACGCAACACAAGCCGCAATGCCGATCGATGGAGCGTTGACGAAGTCACTCCCCCGATGGGACAACGCGCGTTGGTAACGGAATTTGGCAACAAATTCGAACAAACGATCCAAGGTGGACTGATCCCGAACTGGATCTTGGACAATAGCCGCATCAGCGTCTTGGCCCAAACCGATTTGCAAGAGCCACCCGAAGCGATCTACTTGGAAGTCCGCACCAACAAAGGCGCCAAGCGATGGGTATGGTGCAACGATCCGGAATTAGCACGACGCGTCGACGCTGGTCCTGATCGAGTTGTCGGTCCACTGCCCCAACCTGGAGAGTGGCAACTCCTTTCGGTACCGACGGAGGGATTGGAAGTCGGTGCAGTGGTGACCGAGTTAAAACTCGGACTCTTCGGAGGGATCTGCTATTGGGACGGACTCTCGATCACTGGCGACCTTCGCGAACAAGACAACTTGCGATCAGACTGGAAAACTTGGTGGAAACAACACGGCAATAAACCAGTACCTCACGCTACCGAACAACTCGGCGGCAATGGACTTGTTCAAGCCATCCAAAAAGGTCCGGACTCCGAAGAAGGGAAGAAGCTCGAAGGCCAGGTAAGAGCTTATTTCATCGCTTGGATTGCAAGCGATGTTCCCAAAGAAATCCTGCAGGCTCGCAAGGCGTGGTTTCAACTGCAATCGCAACGCGAAAAACTAGATGATCGTATCCCCGGAACCATGATCTACCGCGATGCACCCAAAGCACGCCAAGCGCACATCATGGTGCGAGGACAGTACGACGCGAAGGGAGATGCCGTAACTCCAGGCGTCTTAGCCGCATTGCCTGCGATCGAACGACAAACCGCTCAGCAACAAGCGACTGACGGAAAGAGTGACTCGAGTCTTAACCGACTAGATTTGGCAAGATGGCTTGTCGCACCCAATCATCCACTGACCGCCCGAGTAACGGTCAATCGATTTTGGCAACAGGTCTTCGGCGTCGGTTTGGTCAAGACGTCGGATGATTTCGGTACACAAGGTACACCGCCAACACATCCACAATTGCTCGATGATCTCGCGCATCACTTCCTGAGCAATGGCTGGAACACCAAAGCGTTGATGAAAGAACTTGTGATGACCGAAGCTTTCCAACGGGCTGCGACAGTCCAAGACGAAGCATACGCGAAGGACCCCGAAAACCGCTACTTAGCGCGCGGCCCGCGTATCCGACTCGATGCAGAACAGATTCGCGATAACGCTTTGGCGGTCGCCGGCGTTTTGAACCCCAGCATTGGGGGCCCAGGTTTCCGAGGTTACCAGCCACCGAACATTTGGGAACCAGTCGGATATGGAGATTCAAATACCCGATACTACATTCAACAACATGGTCCTGATTTGTATCGCCGTAGCCTCTACGCCTACTTCAAACGAACAGCACCTCCACCCTTCATGTCCAATTTCGACGCTCCCAATCGTGAGACTACTTGCTCGCGTCGAGAACGAAGCAATACACCGCTACAAGCGTTGCAATTGATGAACGACATTCAGCACATCGAAGCCGCAAGGTGTCTGGCTGAACGTGTTTTGAAGGCATCGCCACAAGACGAAACATCAAGGGTAGTGCGATTGTTTCAATGGGTCCTATCGCGACCACCCGATGCGTATGAACAACAACAACTAGAGACTTTCCTCGCCAAATCCCTCGAACGGATGAATGCAAACCCAGAAGACGCAAAACGGATTGCCAAGGCTGGGGAACGTTGGGTTGATCCGGATATTGCGGTCGCCATCCCTGCCGAACAAATCGCAGCTTGGACACTCCTGAGCAACTTGGTCCTAAACCTTGACGAAACAGTTACGCGTAACTGAGTTCTCTCCAAAATTACCGAACGCACCAGCCTGCCTCGCCTAGGGGTTTAAAACTATGCAACCAACACTTGGAATGAATCGTCGAGCATTTTTCGGGCGCACCGGCCTACAGATGGGGCCAATCGCTTTGGCAGCCATACAAGGTGGATTATCCATTGGAGCAAATGGACTGGTTCAAGCAGCGATGCGGCCTCAAGGTACTGTTCATCCACCCCTACCGGGCTTGCCCCATTTTGCAGCTAAAGCCAAGTCGATTATTTATCTTCACATGAACGGTGGTCCTTCCCAGATCGACTTGTGGGACTACAAACCAGGTCTGAGCGAACAATTCGATAAAGACCTGCCCGACTCGATTCGCAAAGGACAACGAATCACCACCATGACGAGTGGACAAGCAAGATTGCCCGTCGCGCCGAGCAAGTTTGCCTTCAAGCAGCACGGGGAGTGCGGACGATGGGTCAGTGAACTATTGCCACATACAGCTGGAGTGGTCGATGAGTTAGCGGTAATAAAGACCGTACATACCAACGCGATTAATCATGATCCTGCGTGTACGTTTGTCATGACGGGGAGCGAAGTCCCCGGCAAAGCAAGTTTGGGGTCTTGGTTAGCATACGGTCTCGGAAGCGAAAGCGATGACTTGCCCGCTTTTGTCGTCTTGACCCCTACTTGGTCGGCCACCGCGCCGGCGCAAGCACTTTTTACACGGATGTGGTCCAGCGGGTTCTTGCCGACCCGATTCACCGGAGTCGCTTTGCGATCGGGTGCGGATCCAGTGTTGTACTTAAAAAATCCAGAAGGAATTGCATCGCAAGATCGGCGGGCGATGCTCGATGCGATTGGAAATCTCAATCGGCACCGATTTGAATCGTTGGGAGATCCGGAGATCCAAACGCGGATTGCCCAGTACGAGATGGCTTATCGCATGCAAAGCAGCGTTCCAGATTTGGTTGGGATCGAAGACGAGACACAAGACATTCTGCAGATGTATGGACCAGAGGTTACGAAACCCGGAACTTTCGCGGCCAGTGCGTTGCTTGCGCGGCGCATGGTGGAACGTGGCGTGCGAGTTGTCCAGATTTTGCATCGCGGTTGGGATCAGCACGGAAACATCGCCGGAGATTTACCCGCCCAAGCCCGCGATGTTGACCAAGCTTCGGCGGCATTGATCAAAGACCTTAAACAGCGAGGTTTGCTCGACTCGACCTTGGTCGTTTGGGGGGGCGAATTCGGACGCACGGTGTACTGCCAGGGAGGTTTAACCAAAGAAAATTACGGACGGGACCACCATCCGAAATGTTTCACCATGTGGATGGCCGGAGGAGGAATCCGTGGTGGAATCGAATATGGAACCACCGACGATTTCAGCTACAACGTCTTGGAGAATCCAGTTCACATTAACGACATAAACGCCACCCTTTTGCACTGCATGGGAATCGACCACGAGCGATTCGCCTTTCCTTTTCAGGGGTTAGATCAGCGTTTGACAGGGGTGGAACCCCAGCGGGTGGTGCGAGAAGTCTTGGAAGGATAACACCGCTCTCCTTATCTTCTTCATGGTATGTTAACATGATCTTCACAACGAAGTGTTAACATTGCCACCATTGGAAGAGGAAGATGTCATTGCACCTAAACCACGATTTGGACGAAGCCCGAGTATCGCTACTAAAACTTTCCGGCATGGTTGAAGACATGATCGCGTTAGCGGTCACTTCGCTTATGCAACGGCAAGGAATTATGGCGAGCGATGTCATCCGACGCGATTCGGATGTGGATCGAGCGGAAGTACGGATCGAGGAAGACTGTCTGAAAATGTTGGCATTGCACCAACCGGTCGCCGCGGACTTGCGCCGTGTTACGACCATGATGAAAGTCAACAATGACCTCGAGCGGATGGCAGATTTGGCCTGCAACATCGCCCAGCGAGCCGACAGCCTGTGTCCCCACCCTGAGTTTCCGATCCCTGAGGGCATCAACGAAATGGCGGGAATGGTCACCAAGATGGTCCGAATGAGTCTTGATGCGTTCGTACAAAACGACGCAAACATGGCTCGTAGCGTGATCTTGATGGACGACCCGTTAGATGCAAAAAATGTGCAGGTGATCGGGGTTTTGGCAGACGCGATCAGAAGAGACCCTTCAGCGGTAGAAGTTGCATTGCACGCGTTTTCTGCTTCGAGACACCTCGAGCAGATTGGCGACTTGGCAGTGAGTATCGCGGAAGACGTCATCTACATGGTCGATGGGGTGATCATTAGGCATCGACAAGTCTTTCAACGCGACCTCCCCGAGAAACCTACTCGCACTTCGTCATGAACCACATCGATTGAACCTGTATGCCGAAAAGCAAAGTATTAGTCATCGAAGATGACCGCGCGATCTCAGAAATTCTTATCTACAATCTCGACAAAGCGGGTTACGAAGTCTCTTTGGCAATCGACGGCCGGGACGGCGTGAATCAAGCCCAACTGAAGCTTCCTGACATCGTTTTACTGGATGTCATGCTTCCGATTATCGACGGTGTCGAAGTATGTCGCCGTTTGCGTTCGAAACCGGAAACAGCAAACGCGATTATCGTCATGTTGACCGCCAAAACCGAAGAAGCCGACCAGCTTATCGGCTTTTCTGTCGGGGCAGATGACTACGTTACCAAGCCCTTTAGCATCCGCGTCTTGATGGAACGGATCAAAGCGTTGCAGCGACGCAAGAGTGCAACAGCAGACGACGACGTTGAGACCATCACACGCGCAGGGATCACGTTGGACCGACGACGCTATCGAGTCACTGTCGATGGGCAACTGATCGAGTTAACCAAAAGTGAATTTCGATTACTGGATACTTTGATTCGCCAACCCGGCCGCGCTTTCGATCGCACCGAATTAATCGACTCGGCTCTCGGAGAAGATACCTTGGTTCTCGAACGCACCATCGATGTGCACATCAGAGCCTTGCGAAAGAAAATCGGTGAGAACGCTGACGCCATCGAGACCATTCGCGGTGTAGGCTATCGATTCCGAGAAGACTAATGGACTAGATGTAAGCAAGTGCGAGATGCTGCTAGGCACCGCTTTGCACACAAATCACTCTTGTACAAATCAACCCCATCATTGGGTATTTATCCTGGATTTCTTCTAGGTTTTTGCTGCTAACAGATGGTTTTCCCAAGGTTTTTTTACAATTTCTCGAAAAATCCAAGGAAATACCGCTGTTTTTCGCTTCTCCCAGTTGCATTTTGTTTCCTGGAACCTTTAATTCAGCCAAACAGCGTTGTTCCCGTCGAACACCTGAAGCAATTCCAGTCCGTTTCAGAGTCAGATACAAAGGATCCTCACATGGCGAAAGCAGCAGCGAAGGCAGAAAAGCCTCTCACCAAAGTCCAGATCTATACCAACATCGCCGAAGCTACCGGTTTGTCGAAGAAGCAAATTGCAGAAGTCTTCGATGCATTGAAGGCTGAAATCGCTAACGCGGTTGGCAAGAAGGGAGTCGGGACTTTTGTGATTCCTGATCTTTGCAAAGTTGTTCGCATCCAGAAGAAGGCTCTTCCAAAGCGTCAAGTTCGAAACCCACAAACCGGCGAAATGAAGTGGGCTGATCCAAAGCCAGCTTCGACCTCCGTCAAGGTTCGTCCTCTGAAGAAGCTCAAGGATATGGTCTAAGACTTGATCCTAACTCTCTACGGGAATCTCTCCACTGGAATCTCCCCACTGGGATCTCTCCACTGGGATCTCTCCACTGGGATTTCCCCGAAGATCTTTACTGAGATCTCCAAAGAGACCACTTAGCCGATCGATCCGTTGGAACGATCGGCTTTTTTTTTGACTAAAGGATCTCCATGCAAAAACATCCTGTCTTGTTCCAGTGCAACACGCGAATCGCCGCTCGCGAACTGCGGCCAGATAACGGATTGACTCTTCATCCTTCTCCGCTCCCAAGAGACCCTATTCTCCTCGCAGACTTCCCAGATTCGTTCCTCGAGGCAATGGTACAAGCTGGGATAGAAATCCTTTGGTTGCTAAGCGTTTGGGAAACAAGTAAACACTCCCTGCAAATGTCTCGCACAAATCCTCAATGGGTTGCCGAGTTTCAGCAAACGTTACACCCTTTGTATCCCAATGACATCGGAGGATCTGGGTTTGCACTAGCAAGCTATCACGTTTCGCAACAACTCGGTGGTCCTGATTCATTGGCCATCCTGCGCAAGCGACTAAACCAACGCGGGATCAAGCTCATGCTGGATTTTGTCCCAAACCACATGGGCTTAGACCACCCTTGGATGGATTCAAATCCTGAATTTCTTGTGCAAGGGAACGAACAACTGCTGGAACTCGAACCAAACAATTACTTCCGCCATCCTAAATCGGGAACTATATTCGCGCATGGCCGCGATCCTTTTTTCTCCGGGTGGGTCGACACCGTCCAATTGGATTATTCAAATCCAAAGCTGCAGCAGGCAATGCAAAATGAGCTGATGGGGATCGCAGAACAGTGCGATGCCGTGCGGTGCGATATGGCGATGCTGCTTATACCTCGTGTCTTTGAACAGACTTGGGGTAAACCGATGAAGCCTTTCTGGAGTGAGGCGATCCGTGCGACCAAGTCGCGTTTCCCAGAATTTCTTTTGATGGCAGAAGTCTACTGGGATATGGAGTGGGAACTGCAACAACAAGGGTTCGACTATTGTTACGACAAGAGACTTTATGATCGGTTAAGAGATGGCGAGACTTGTTCAGTACGCAACCACCTGCAAGCAAGTGTTGAGTACCAGTCCAAGCTAGCTCGTTTCTTAGAAAACCACGACGAGCCCAGAGCAGCTACAGCATTCCCTATCGAACGACATATTCCAGCTGCTGTCGTAACCTATTTAACACCAGGCTTGCGGTTCTTACATCAAGGTCAACTTGAAGGCTTTCAAAAGCGAATTTCGCCGCATCTCGTTCGTGGCCCCAGTGAAAGAATCAACCCGCAAATCCAAGACATTTATCAACGTATTCTCGATCTCTTGCGAGACCCAATTTTTCACGAAGGGGAATGGGAACTACTCGAGATCCAAAGGGCCTGGGAGGACAACTGGAGCTCTGATTGCCTTCTCGCTTGGGTGTGGCGCAGAGGAGAAGCACACGTCGCACTATGTATTGTTAACTTGGCGGATCACGAAGCGCAAGGTACCGTTGTTTTGCCTAAATGGCTCCATCCATTGGCACCTGAGAATTGGATTAATCGTTGGACTGATGACCCCTTTGAAATGCCGCTTGATCAATGGCAAACCGGTGAATGGACCGTCTTTATGCAACCCACCCAAGTCATCATTGCCGAACTCATCAGTAAAACTACAACTGCGGAGAATCGAAACGAAAGCGACTTACCCTAGACACCGGTGAATACTGTCCAAGGATCTGGTAGCCCGCGATTGAGAGAACCCAGTTTGACGAAACCCAGTTTGACGAAACCCAGTTTTACGAAACCCAGTGGTGAACGAGACTTCAGCGTGAGCGACATCCAATCGAGCGCACTGCAAACGATCGCGTCTTGGATGCTGCATTCAGGTCAAACTCCATTCGATTGGCAATTGCAAGCTTGGTCGGCCTATATCGCTGGAAACAACGGACTGATTCTGGCCAGCACCGGGATGGGTAAAACACGCGCTGCTTGGCTCGGCCCACTCGCACAATGGATCGCCGACCCCATCGATCCGAGTGAATGGACACGTCGAAGCAAACGCGAAGTCTCACCGCCACTCCAAGCCCTCTGGATCACACCCCTGCGAGCCCTGGCAGCAGACACCTGCCACGCGCTGCAAGAGTGTATCGACGGACTAAAGCTTCCTTGGACCCTTGAACAACGTACAGGGGATACATCGAGTTCCACCAAGCTGCGGCAGCGACAGACCCCACCGACCGCTATGGTAATCACCCCTGAAAGCCTTACTTTACTCCTCTCTTACCCCGAATCGCGCGAAACCTTTCGCTCACTGCGAACTGTCGTTGTGGACGAATGGCATGAACTCCTCGGATCCAAACGTGGAATCCAAACTGAGCTAGCACTAGCGAGTCTGACACGAATCGCGCCGAAGTTGCAGCGATGGGCTTTATCAGCAACGATCGGAAACCCTCAGCAAGCGTTGCGAGCGTTGGTCGGCAACAACCCTAAAAGGGAGTCGACGCTGATCACCGGCGGACAATCCCGCTCCTTCACGATGGAAGTACTGCTGCCAGCAGAGATTGAACGCTTTCCCTGGGCCGGACATATTGGGTTGTCGATGTTACCCCGAGTCATCGATCAGATCGAACGAGCAAATTCAACCTTGGTCTTTACCAATACACGCAATCAAACGGAACTGTGGTATCGGGCCATCTTGCGAGAACGACCGGACTGGGCAGGTCGATTGGCGGTCCATCACGGCTCGTTAGCGCATGAACTCCGTTCTTGGGTAGAACAAGCCGTATCCGATGGAAAACTCGTAGCTGTGGTCTGCACTTCTAGCTTGGATTTGGGCGTTGATTTTGCGCCGGTGGATCAAGTAATCCAAGTTGGCTCACCAAAAGGGACAGCTAGATTGGTGCAACGTGCGGGCCGCAGTGGTCACTCGCCGGGCAAGACAAGCAAGCTTGCATTTGTCCCTTCACATGCTTTCGAAATTATCGAACTCGAAGCGGCACGACGAGCGATCGAAGAAAAACAAATCGAAGAACGTCATCCTCCAAGCGCTCCTTTGGATTGTTTGGTCCAACATGCCGTAACACGAGCCTTGGGAAGCCCCTACACACGTGAAGAGTTTGCCGAAGAAGTTCGATCGGCAGCAAGCTATCGTGAGTTGAGCGATCAACAACTCGACTGGGTACTAGATTTTGTTACCACCGGAGGTTGCTTGCACGCCTACCCAGACTATCGCCGTGTGGTTAAAGAATTCGATCGTTATTGCGTTCAAGACGCAGGACTCGCCAAACGGCATCGGATGGCAATTGGCACCATAACTGCTGACATGATGCTGCAAGTGCAATTTCTAAACGGTGGAAAGATCGGCTTTGTAGAGGAGTCGTTTGCCTCAAGACTCAAACCTGGAGATCGCTTTCTTCTCGGAGGAAGACTATTGCAACTGGAATGGATTCGAGAAGGTACGGTATGGGTTCGCAAGGGCAAAGGGGAACCGAATGCTGTTCCACGTTGGCTCGGAGGTAATTTGCCATTATCAAGTGAGCTTTCTGCAGGCGTGCGACGATTTGTTGATCAGATGGCCAAGCATTGGGGTACAAAACCCATTCACGACAATCGCGATGCAAAACCAAAAGTTCGCGAAAATGGGATGCAATAAGTCATGGTCGACTTACCAGCTGGACTAATTGCACTAAAAGGACTGATGCGGTTGCAACAGCGTTGGAGCCATATCCCTAAACTCGATGAGTTGCTCATCGAGCGATTCCGCAGCCGAGAGGGTGACGCGATCATGATCTACCCTTTCGAAGGCCGTAGCGTGAGCGAAGGACTTGGGGCCCTGTTAGCCTTTCGATTGTCCCGGCTCCACCCCATGACTATCAGCATCGCAGTCAACGACTATGGACTGATGCTCTTTTGCCCTGAGTCAATCCCAATCGAACTAGACTCACTTCCCAACTGGCTTCAGATGCGAGGCATCGAGGAAGACATCTTGTCGAGTTTAAATGCAACAGAAATGACGCGACGTTGCTTCCGCGATATCGCACGTATTTCTGGTCTGATTCACCATGGAATGCCGGGAAGAAGTAAATCGATGCGGCACCTGCAGGCCTCCGCGACCATGGTGTTCGACGTCCTCAAGGAATATGATCCTGGCAATTTACTATTGCATCAAGCCAGACAGGAGGTGCTTGCGGATCAACTGCAAATCGATAGGTTAAATGGAGCGTTGGAACGAATGCACTCACAACACTGGGAGATTCGAGAACTGAATCAATGGACACCTTTCTCCTTCCCGCTGATGGTCGAACGAGTACGCGATCGCATCGGTAGCGAATCGCTTGCAGATCGAATACGGAAAATGCAAACACAACTTGAGAAAGCAGCCGTCTGGGAAGATGATCCAACCGCATGAGTAATCCATTGAAGATTGAGCATGGTGGACATACCCTAGAGTTGTTGAGTGATGGTGCAATTCGATGGGGAACAACTTTGCTCGTAGCCGATTTGCATCTCGGTAAAGAGACCGCATTTCAGAAGTCCGGGATTGCGATTCCGCGCGGTGCGACGCGAGGGACCTTCGATCGACTAGATACCTTGATCGCTCGGTGGGGAGACCCATGCAACCGAATGGTCATCTTGGGCGATTTGCTTCATGCACCCGCTGGTTGGAACGATGAATTGCAATCCGATCTATCCGACTTGCTCAAGCGCCATCGGAAACTCGAGTGGATTCTAGTCGCCGGGAACCACGACCGACGAAGCCATACTCGGCTGCGGGAACTAGGGTGGACTGTACAAGAAGGTGATGTTGTCGAAGGATCCATGCGTTGGATTCACGACCCAAGTGACCTGCTTGGGGAAGGTGCAAAATCCGGGCTTGTTGGAACCACCCTCGCAGGACACATACATCCGAGTTTTCGCGTGCCGATCGATGCCAAACGAACGACACGAACACCTTGTTTTTGGATCCGTAACAACCTAATTGTTCTACCAGCGTTTGGAGGATGGGTCGGTACTCACCCCATCGAACCTACACGAGGCGATAGAATTATCCTCTGCGTTGAAGGACAATTGATCGAATGGAAGTGGGCAACCACTAGGAATATCACGTGAGCCTATCAATCGAACCTTTTTTGGGGGCCTTCTTTGAATTGATACGTCCTTCGATTGGTGCCAGACTATCACCATTTTTCATGAGTAGCGAATTGTTCACTTCTACAGGTTCATCCGCTACCTAACACAACGTTCGCAGGCTTCTTGTCATTGGATTACGTCTCCAACCACTCGTTGCACTTATTCTCGTATCGCATTCTCTTCCCCAAGAGCAGAGTGAGGTCGGTGTCAGAACCACCGACTGGGTTTGCCTGCTTCGCTGGGCAAACAAAAAAGCACGGGCAAGTTGCCCGTGCTTCAAGGAATAACAATGTACTGCGGAGTTCGATTAGGAGCCGAACTCGACTCGACGACGTCCAAGTTGCTCTTGTAGTCGCTGAACAATACTCGTGTGCATCTGGCTGACGCGACTCTCACTTAAATCAAGAGTTGCTCCGATTTCTTTCATCGTCATCTCTTCGTAGTAGTAGAGGATGATGATCAAGCGTTCGTTGCGGTTGAGCCCTTTGGTGACCAATCGCATCAGATCGCTTTTGCTGATCCGACGTGTGGGGTCTTCACTTCGCTTGTCTTCCAACACGTCGATTTCACGAACGTCTTTGTAGCTATCCGTCTCGTACCACTTTTTATTCAGTGATACCAAACCGACAGCGGCCGCGTCCGCTTTCATCTTCTCTAGTTCATCGATGGAGATCCCCATCGTGACCGATAGTTCATGATTGGTTGGTGGCCGACCGTATCTGGCTTCCAGTAATTTGGTAGCTTCATTGAGCTTGCTCGCTTTGCTACGAACCAGTCGCGGAACCCAGTCCATTGTGCGAAGTTCGTCGAGCATCGCTCCGCGAATTCGTGGTACACAGTAGGTCTCAAACTTGACACCTCGTTCCATATCGAAGGCATCGATGGCATCCATCAAGCCGAAGATACCCGCACTAATAAGGTCGTCGAGTTCGACTCCTTCAGGTAGTTTCGACCGAAGCCGTTCACCGTTGTAGCGTACGAGTGGTGTGTATCGTTCTATGAGTTGGTTCCGCAGTTCGATGTTGGTCGGATCCGCTTTGAACTTCGTCCAGACCTCAGTCATGTCGACATTATGTACTGCAGTTGTCGCCATTCGAACCTCCATGCTTTCTTGGCTATCTCGTCGTGCGCCACTTCGTGAACAACGACCCGACTCTTGCGCATCGAGCTGGACATCCTTGTCCGGCCTGATCGATTTCTCACTGTGGCACTTGAGAGGCGGACTCTACCGACTTCCGCCGACGAATTCCACATCAATTAAGCAAAGATTCAGAAATCCGGTTTGACTTATTTATCCAGATTACCGAGTCATCACTCTTCTGATGAGAAACCAGCTCCTTGGGGGGTTCCCGAGGCCATTACCAGTGCAAGACTGCCGACGATCCATCCCAGGCAGGATGCGACCAAAAGTGCGAGTAACCCTTGCGCCAACACCTGGGCTGTGTCCCAACCTTGAACTAGCCCCAACAGCAGCTGGGCGATCAAAGCGGTCAATCCGTAGGTGGCGGCGGTGAAACGGGCCATCGCTGTTCTCGTACGTGTGATTTACAATTCCGTTGAACGAACAAAGTGGCCTCGCGTCGGAGCACTGCTCTACTGGCTTTCCCTTCGAGAAAACCAACAAAAACACGCGTCGACGAAACTACACTTTGTCCGCGAAGTTTCTATCGGCGTAGAATGGATGGACTCTGCAGCCTAGCAGATGATTTTTTTCAAACTTCTCTGACCATTTTCTAAATAATTGCCTGACTTCCCTAAACTACCAACGGCCTCTGCGTCCAAGTAATCTTTCACCCTAAACCAAGAAAACACACCGATGGCAAAACACCATACTCCAGGCTTCCTGAAACTTGTCCAAGACGCCCGCGCAAATATCTGCGAGTGCACAATTCAGGAACTCAAGCAGCGTCTCGATGCCCCAAACCCACCCGTCTTGATCGACGTACGAGAAGAAAGCGAATTTGCCGCAGGACATGTTCCAGGCTCCGTTCACTTGAGCAAAGGAATCATCGAGCGAGATATCGAAACCCGTTATCCAGACACTTCAACCGAACTGTATCTGCTTTGCGGTGGTGGATTCCGCTCCGCACTAGCGGCTGATAACCTTCGCAAAATGGGGTACACGCAAGTCGTTAGCGTCGATGGCGGATGGCGTGGTTGGACTGAAGCCGGTTACCCAGTACAAAAACCCTCTTCCCAAACCTAGAAGTGATTGAGTCACTTCACCGGTCCAGATTCGTTTCCCCGCAGAAACACCCTTCCAATGCTCGTCTCCGCCATCCAGTATTCTCCTGTTCCATCTTCATCCATCGAGAACCGGGTTGTTTTGGCTACGCGATACGACACTGCGGGAGACGGATTAAGAGAGCGTCGAATCAAAGGTTTCCGATGCGAGATTCCTTCGAAAATCAATTTGTACCTTGAAGTTCTCGGACGACGACCCGATGGTTACCACGATCTCGATACCATCATGCATGCCGTCGACTTGACCGATCTGTTGGAGATTTACCCCAATGAAACTTCTTCAATCGAATTGTGTATCGACTATAGCGAAGCACAACAGATCACAGTGGTCAACGACCAGAACACGGCTTGCGATCGAGCATTTGACATTCCCTCCGATGCCAGCAATCTGATTGTCCGCGCGCTCGAATCGCTCCGCAAAACACTTGCTACACCGAATCAACAACTGCCAGGCGCCAAAGTAATCCTTCGCAAACGGATACCTTCACAAGCCGGGTTGGGAGGTGGTAGCGCGGATGCCGCGGCCGCCCTGGTACTGGGATCCCTGCTATGGTCTCAAAAGGTTGATTTTCCCTCAATTCGCTCTTTGGCAGCACAACTCGGTAGCGATCTTAACTTCTTTCTCGACGGCCATTGCGATCTCGACGGCCATTGCGATCTCGACGGCCATTGCGATCTCGACGGCCATTGCGATCTCGACGGCCATTGCGATCTCGACGGCCATTGCGATCTCGACGGCCATTCGGATCGGAGCTCTCTGCGTAGTTGGACTTCAAGATGCACAGGTCGAGGAGAATGCGTTGAACCTTTAGATATCGACCTTCATCTGCACGGCGTAATCGTGCATCCACGCGAAGGTTGCAACACCCAAACGGTATTCTCCCGATTGCGAAACGACGGTGCACTCGATGGTCCTCGACGCACCCCAGAGCAACTCCTTGAGGCCCTTGCAGTACTATCATCCGCAGGTGCGATCAATCCATCGGCAATCGATTGGTATCAGCTCGGCGGATTGCTGTATAATCGGTTGGATGAAGCGGCGAAAAATACAACCGCTTGGGTACAACGCGCTGCAATTCGGCTTGATCGCTACAATCCGCACGGTCAATGCCTAAGCGGTAGCGGATCAGCCCGGTTTTGCTTGTGCTCGAGTCGGGAGCAAGCCGACGAAATAGCAGAAGAACTACGCAAAGAGGGAGAATACCGAGCCTATTCGGTATCCAGCTGGCGAACGCCAGCATTGACCCGGCAGATTGCTCGGGTCTGGACTTCAACGGAATGAGAAACATCGAGATGGACATTACTGAGGTTCGTATCAAGTTGATGGAAGAGTCAGAGGACCGACTTCGGGCCTTCTGCTCGATCACCTTTGATCAAGCGTTTGTTGTACGAGATCTGAAGATTATCGAAGGGACCAATGGTCCTTTTGTCGCGATGCCGAGTCGTAAGATGACCGCCCGTTGCGGACGCTGCGGGTGCAAAAATCACATGCGAAGCAATTACTGCAATCAATGTGGAACGCGGCTCCGTGGCCAGGATCTTCGGGATATCGAAGGCTCACCGAACAAGTTCTATGCGGATATCGCTCATCCTATTAATCAGGCTTGCAGAGACCAAATCCAACAGTCTGTTATTCGAGAGTACCAACTCGAACTTGAACGTGCCAAGCAGCCTGGATATGTATCTCGCTATGACGAAGAGTATGTTGAGTCAGCAATTCACCTGAGCCATTCAAACGGCAAATCCGCCCTTCCCAAACCCCATCTTTTCGAAAAAACTCCGGTTGTCGAATCTTCGATCGAAACGAAGGGGGAGGATCAAGGAACAGGTGATAGTGATCCAAATTCTGATGCGGCTTCCTTTGGTGACGGGGTTTTCTGATCCATGCATCGACATGATGCTTGGTTGATTGGATTAGTTCGTTCGCGATCATTCGATGAGATTCCGAATTCGCTCTCCGATCAGCCAATCTTCACAGCACAAGCACTCTTGCCTTGGAACGGCTACGGCGCTGCGGATCCCTTCGCACTCTGGGTCGATGGTACCTGTTATGTGTTCTTCGAAATGCTCGTGCGAGGCCAGCAAAACGCGGTGATTGCGGTCGCATCGAGCAATAACCTGGAGCATTGGCAAGTCAAAGGCATTGCAATTCAAGAATCGTATCACTTGTCTTATCCGTTTGTCTTCGAATATGCCGGCCAAATCTACATGATGCCGGAATCGAAGTCTCAGCGACGCGTGGACTTGTATCGCGCCGTGGATTTTCCAATGCGATGGGAAAAAGTCGGACCGTTGATTCATGGACGGGTCATGGACGCAAGCTTGGTCGAGCACGAAGGACGTTACTGGATGTTTGCCGGTTGGCACTCCTATTGGATGCGATTGTTCTATGCCAATTCTCCCCTGGGCCCGTGGAAAGCTCACTGGCAGCCCATCGCAAGGCTTTACAGCAAGCGCGACGTGCGGCCTGGAGGACGCCCGGTCCAAGTGGGGCGGTCATTGGTTCGATTCGCCCAAGACAACCGCAAGCACTATGGCCATCAATTGCGAGCGATGCAAATTGTAAAGATGAATCGTTTGTGGTTCCGCGAGCAAGCTTGGATTGGATCGATGACAAGATCGAACGAGCCTTTTCTATACCCAAAGCAGGATTGTTGGTATTCTCGTTGCCTGCATCATTTAGATGTCGGGTTTTACAACGACCAAGCCAATGGGCATTGGCTTGGTTTCTTTGATGGCTACTGATACAGTTGGATATCAGCTTCGAGCCTCGATCCAAGCAACAAAGAGTTCTCCCTACTACGGTTGCAATTTGAAATTCGGTATACTCTTCGATGCGCGCGTTCATTTGAGAGTTAGCGTCGCCGGAATTTAAACAGTCTTAGGAAGCTTTCTTGGGTTAAGGCAATGAAGTCGCAATTCAAATCGTTTACAACTTTGAAACAGTTTCTTTTTCTCGTGGCCTTCTTGGTCGGAGGTATGCAATTAGGATTTGCTCAACAGCGGTGGAGCGTCGAGCAAGCCAAGCAGTGGGAGCAGAAGCATGGTTGGCTTGTTGGCGCAAACTACATCCCAGCGTATGCCATCAACCAGTTGGAAATGTGGCAAATCGGGACCTTCGATATAGAGCGAATTGACCAAGAGCTCCAGTGGGCACAAAGCCTCGGCTTTAACTCCATGCGAGTCTTTTTGCACGATTTGCTCTGGACGGGTGATGGTAAGGACTTACTCGAACGAATGGAGCAGTTTTTGTCCATCGCTGAAAAGCACAAGATTGGAATAGTGTTTGTACCATTTGATTCGGTTTGGGATCCTCAGCCGGTTGCAGGCAAGCAGCGGGCACCGAAACCTGGTGTGCATAATAGTGGTTGGGTTCAAAGCCCTGGTGCTGCAACTCTTAGCGACCCGAACAAGCATGTGCTTGTGAAACCCTACCTACAAGGGATACTCAAGCGGTTCAAAGACGACCCGCGTATCCAAGCATGGGATTTGGTCAATGAGCTCGATAACGACAATGCAAATTCGTATGGTCGCAATGGCACAAAAGCCGAACTGCTCAATAAGGCCGAGATGGGGACGTTATTCGCCCAGCGATGCTTCGAGTGGGCGCGAGAAGTTGCACCGTCACAGCCACTTACCTGTGGCGTGTGGATTGGGCTTTGGGAAGACGAGAGCAAGCTCAGTGCGATGGAAAAACTCTGCTTGGAGCAATCCGACATCATCACTTTCCATAACTACGGCGATGGAGAAAGTCTCAAGCGAGCGATCAAAGCGTTGCGTCGATACGACCGTCCTATTTTATGCACGGAATACATGGCGCGAGGCAATAATAGTCACTTTGATCCGAATCTAGCGATCATGAAAGAAGAAAATGTTGGAGCGCATAATTGGGGATTTGTCGACGGCAAGAGTCAGACAATTTATCCTTGGGATAGTTGGCAGAAACCCTATACAAAGGAGCCAGATCTATGGTTCCACGACATTTTCCGTCGGGACGGGACGCCGTATCGACAAACCGAAGTGGACTACATTCGCTCGGTAACTGGTGTTGATAAGCGGTAGAGATGGGTGAGCGAAGCTTCAGCAGCATAGCATCGTCGTGGATCGCTCCTGCAAAACACGGGAGTTTCGTTTGAATCAATCAGGCCTGGCGCTCAATACCGTCAAATCGATACCTCGATTGCTTTCAGGAGAACTTTTTGAGCCGGAAAGCTCCGGGTGGTTCGCGGTACACGGTTCTATTCATCAACACACCCAACCAATCAGCGCCTACAAGGTTGTGGTTTTCGATGGATTGAAACGTGCAACGAGGTGAGCGTGGCCGATGCAAACACCCCGCGGCTTGCGCTAAGCGGGCTCAAAAACTCGGGAGCAGGGTGGCTATCGATTTGACGGCATTGGCCGCTAGCTTTTTGCGAGTGCTACATCGGGTCAGTGCTGGATTCTTTTGGGGGATCGCTAGGGATCACTTTATCTGTGCCAAGTCGACTGTTTTGTTTTCTGCGCGCCGTCAGCAATCGGTCTAATTGATTGGCAAACGTTTGGAGGTTTTTTGCTGTGTAATTCGAGGGACCACCACCGATTTGCCCACCTGCCCGCAGTTCATCGAATAAGTTCCTTACCGCCAGTCTTTCACCGACATTGCTGTCTGTATACAGTTCACCTCTCGGGTCGAGTCCGACGGCTCCTTTGACGACGATTTCCGCCGCAAGAGGGATATCAGCGGTGATGACCAAATCACCTGGTTGTACCATTTCGATGATTCGCCGATCGGCAACATTCATCCCGGAGGGGACGATCATACATTCGATCCATACAGATCGTGGTGTTGAAAGCTTCTGGTTGGCTACCAGCGTAATTTTCGTGTTGGTGCGTACAGCTGTTTTGAACAATAGTTCTTTGACTGTTGCCGGACATGCGTCGGCGTCGACCCAGATTTGCAATTTGTGGTTCCTTGATTACAAGCAAGTGTCGCGGATCGCTCCTGCGATCCGTGGGAGTGACGCTGGAATTCATCAGACACGGCGCTAGTTTGAAAAGCGCGTTGGGGCCTGATTGCAACTGTAACTTCCACCAACATAACGGTTGTCATTTTTCCAAATGGTTTTGACTTTTCTTGAACGACTCCGCCATGCGGATAGCTTGCGATTTCCACTCGCAACCACAAGCCCTCTGCCACTGCTCTTGGAGAAGTAAGCACATCGGTCCGTTCGGCCCCAATCCAATAGGTCGTTTACCCAATGCACTTGCCGACCATACACAACCCGAGTTCCCAACCAGGAGGACTTCAGTCGCTTCATATAGCTCTTCAAAATGAATGTCGCGGTACTCGATGGACTTACCCTCTGCACCCAACAGCGATTCGACGTAAGCCAAAGATGTTCCTTGGACAATATCCTCGCGTCTTGGAGAGAGTAACTTCCCGTTGTGGGTAACCACTAACAAGTTTGCGACGGAAGTATCCGCCACCATCCCGCGACTTGTGCAGAGCAGCGCAAGCCCATTTTCGCAACGCCGTTTCGCTTCTCGGTCGGAGAGAAAATAATTCAATCGACTGCGAGCCTTGATATCCGATGGCCAGCACTCTCCGGCCCCAGAAGCATATTGAACGCGAACAAGCGACGTGCCGTGCTGATACCATTGCGATAACGTTTCCCATGGCATAGGTATCCAATGAACAATCGCATGACAACCTGCTCCGGAAAAATAATCTCCTGGGGAGACAACAATGCACATACTCGCGTCCCCTTGGGATTCGAGTAAATCACGGCTTTCTTCTAATAACACTCCCAATCCAGCTTGGAACTTGCGTAGGAATGGCTGAATAGGAATTCCGAGCAAGTTGCAACCTCGTTCCAATCGATCCAGATGAGGCTTGGTATCCAAGACCTTCCCAGCAAACGTACGCATTCGCTCTACAAGAAACGCTCCATGCATGCACCCGAGGTTGGTTGCTTGCCAAGCAATTTTGGACAGTTCCCTAATTTCGAATTGATGAAGACTAGGGTCCCATCGTAGGGCGAGGCTGTTGGCGAAGGAGTCGGTCATGGTGCGTTCGGCGTGAATTCTTGGGGCGATTGAGTAAGATCATTCCAAAGCAGATGATCAAGGACTTTGCAGAAGTAAGGACATTCCCCGTAGTAGCTGCGTTCACTGTGCGTCGTTCCAATAATTCCGCCACAGTCATACTGCTCGATCCGCTTTGATGTCGTCAAAGGCTGCGTCGCACGTGGGTCGGCAATCGACTCGAAACCTTGGCCGCCAAGGAATCCAGCAAAACCAGCGGCAACAGGTCTGGACAAGCGATCGAGAAATCGAAAGCGACGTAAGATAGGATCTCGCGAATTATACAAATTGACCAAGCCATCGACCCGGTCCAACGCGTGCGAGTGTCTTCCATTTTCAGATACCCAACTGCGATCCACCGCAGGTGCAACCAACGCGACACGATACCTCGATAACTGCCCCTCGTAGGGATATTGCAAGGGAGGGACATATCCAGGAACCGTACCACCGGAAGCAAAGTGCAAACCTCCCGTAACCGCACGTGCACCAAACGAAAAACCTAAGACACTCACTTGTGATTGACTACCAAGTCGCTCAAGCAACCTTGCGACAACTAACGCTTGTGATTCCGCAGATTCGGCATTTTCATACACATCTCGTAACGGATGAGGCTCTCGTGCGCTCGGCCATGATAACATCAATAGTCGATAAGGTCGCTTGGCCTTCGCTCTCAGATATCGATTCAATATCAAAACACGATCGCGTGCATTGTTCCGCTCCATGAAGTTTCCATGGACGTATAAAATCGTCAAACGACCATCATCGACAAGTGCCGAGTCTAAGTTATCAAGATGCCAACCTGCTTTCGAAATGTGCTTGTAAGCTCGAATCGGAAGGTCGACTGCGGGCAAACTTCGAAATCGATCTGGATAATGGCGAGTGGAAAGCTCCCAGACTTCCGACAATTCTTCTTCGACCACATCGGCAGACAACGTGTCCGCATTCTCGGTAGTCGCCAGTGGCAAGGTTGAAGATTGCCCAAAGACAGGCCGAACAAATCCGTTGAAAGCCATAGCCACCAAACAGGCCGAAAAACACGTCATGAACGGCAAGAGACGGGCAAAGTGCAGACGCATAAAAAGTTCGATAGCGAGAGGATAAACAGGCGACAGATTGGCTTGGGATAATGTCGTGGGAGGCGGCTTACTAGCAGAGCCTGTCAGGAAAGCCCTCCCACACGGCAAACTCTAACACCGGGTTTTCTTGGGAGCGTTAGAAAAAGTTTGCGGATTGTCGAAAATATTTGGAAGTCGATTTGCACGTTCGGAGTAATGGCGTAGAGTTGCACGTCGAAAAATCTTTCGACCGCACTTGGTGCGATTTTGTAAAGGAGAAAGATTCATGAAACGAACCACATTGGCTCTCGCAGCCCTCGCTCTCGCCTTCTCAGGTTGCAACACCTGCGGAACTTGGCGCCCCAATCTGCTCGGCAAGTTCAAGAGTTGCTTGCACGGAGCTTCGAACATCGGTGCACCTTGCGATGCAGGGTGTGAAGCCGGCGCACCTGCTGGTGGTCCAGACGGTTGCACGAATTGCGGAGAAACTTCCGCAAACTACGGCGGATACGGCGAAACCGTGATCGGCTCCTACGAAACTCCAATCAGCGCTGGAAGCGCGGACGGAATCACGATCGGATCGCCAATCTCCGGCTCTTCCCTGCCTGCAGGTTCGACGATTCCATCCGGTTCGGTGCTCCCCTCGACTCCAGGGGCTTACTCCGGGTCACCGACACCTGCAAACACCATCCGCCCTGAGACGATCCGACCAAAACCTGCAAACTAGTAATCGCTCCGCTACCGACGCAACCCTGCAATTCAGGACTTTTCCTGAGTTGCATCCTCGTCCAAAATGCGGTTCAACTCCCTAGCGATTGCTTGAAACCACTTGCTTTTTGCATCCTTGGCCCAATCCCTCGCATCGGTTCTAGTTAGTAATCGAGGTGGGGGCATGGGGTTGCCGTCCGAGTAGGATCTCTGTGTCGAACCGGTCGGTTCCGCGATGTCCGTTTTCTCGCAGACGCGGTGTTGCGGATTTGTCACGGTGGGTGTTTCAACGGTCGGCGAACCGCGTTTTGGACGGAGGAATTTCGGTGTCCGAATCAATCGACGAAAGCGTCAAAAGTTGTGTTCCTGATTCCGCTAGAGTGCGGAACGGTAGTACCCTGCAATCCGATGAGGCAAGCATATCTTCTGCTTTGCAGCACTCAGGATCCAAAGACCTAGCAGTCGACAAGTCCGCCGAACGCGTCCAGCGAATGTTCGCGGAAATCGCTCCTCGCTACGACCTGCTCAATCACACCCTGTCGCTCAACATCGACAAGTATTGGAGAAAGCGCACTCTAGATCTGCTCGCCCCCAAGCCCGGGGATCCATTCTTGGATGTATGCACTGGAACTGGTGATCTTGCAATCTCTGCTGCCTTGCGTTTGCACCCCAAACACGAATCGCAAAAGAACGCAAAAACAATTCCAACCGAAATCGTAGGTAGCGACTTCTGCGGTGAAATGCTTCGCTTCGCCCGGACCAAACAAAATAAACTCGGTATCGACGAACAATCACTCGTCTTCTTGGAAGCAGACACCACTAAACTTCCATTTGTAGATAACCGTTTTCAAACAGTGTCCGTTGCTTTCGGACTTAGAAACGTCGTTGACACCATGGCCGGCTTGAAAGAAATGACACGGGTCTGTCGCCCAGGTGGTCGTGTAGCCGTACTCGAATTCTCCCAACCGACTTTCCCAGGACTCAAGCAACTTTACCAATTCTATTTCAAACATGTATTGCCTCGCATCGGGAATCAAGTTGCAAAGAACTCAAGCGAAGCTTATGCGTACCTTCCCCAAAGCGTATCGCAATTCCCGAGTGGAGAAGCGATGGCGCAGATGATGCGGGATGTTCCGTTGATCGATGTTCACTATCATCCAATGACTTTCGGAGTGGCCACCCTATATGTAGGGACCAAACCTGCATCATGACCAACACGCCACAGCGTCCGATCGTTTTGGCAATTACCGGTGCAAGCGGCGCAGCATACGCCGTGCGCTTGCTGCAACAACTGCTCTTAGCAAACCAGTCGATTCACTTGATCATCAGCCCATCAGGCGCTGCAGTTATCTCCCAAGAACTTGGAATCGAAGCGGGCCAAACTAAAGAACGTATCCAGTCCCTCTTGCAATACGCTTGGCCTTCCCCAAACGCCCAACCTGTTACAGACCCTTCGAGTGGCCGTGGAGGAAGGCGATGGGTTCCCCTCACTCCCGAAGAGATCGAAAGAGTCCTACCCAACCTGCACGTCTACGACTATCGCAATTTCTTCACTCCGGTTGCAAGTGGTAGTTTTCGCACTGCAGCCATGATCATTTGTCCATGTTCAGGTGCTACTCTCTCCGGAGTCGTACACGCTGCCGGGAACAACTTGATCCAACGCGCCGCAGATGTTCATTTGAAAGAGCATCGCAAATTGATCTTGGTTCCTCGCGAGACACCATTGTCCGTCTTTCAATTGGAGAACATGACACGTGCGGCCCAAGCGGGAGCAATTTTGATGCCCGCGATGCCCGGTTGGTATCATGGGGTACAAACTCCAACCGACTTGATCGATTTCGTAGTCAGCCGTATCCTCGATCACCTGGATATAGAACACTCTCTGATGAAAAGATGGGGGGCGGAACATCCTGGGCTCGATCCCGAACACCTGCGTTCGGGGGAAGCATAGTTTTCGACTTGTAGACCTACTCGGGGTAAATCCTCTCGATGCCAGAAACGATTCCTGCGATACAGAGCGAAAACAAGTTCGACAAGCTCAAGAAGTTTTTAGAGCTTATTCGTTTTAGCCACACAATCTTTGCACTTCCCTTTGCACTGCTCGCCTCTTGGTGGGCTTGGATCGTCCCTCTCCCAAGTTCTGTTGCCGACGCCTCGTTGCAGCAAACGGTTCAGTTGCGATGGATCGAAGCCCTCGGGATTCTGGCTTGCATGGTGTTCGCCCGCAGCTTTGCGATGGCCTTCAACCGGCTAGTCGATGCGAAATGGGACGGACTCAACCCCCGAACTGCCAGCCGGCACTTGCCAGCCAAGTTGCTTGGAGTCTCTGAGGTCGTGGGATTCACCGTCGGTTGTGCTCTTTTGTTTATAGCCTCGACGTTACTGTTTCTTCCGAATAGATTGCCGCTGCTGCTGAGCGTTCCAGTATTAGTCTTTCTGGCTGGATACAGCTTGGGGAAGCGATTCACTTGGCTGGTTCACCTGTGGCTCGGCACCGCTCTGGCACTCGCTCCAATTTGTGCTTGGATTGCCCTGCGTGGAGAAGTGGTGCAATTTGCCCCCGGAGATATGCTTCCTGCAGTTTATTTGGGGGGGGTGGTACTTCTTTGGGTCAGCGGATTCGACATTCTCTACGCCTGCCAAGATGCCAGTTTTGACCAGCGGGAAGGACTGCAGAGCATTCCCGCAAGATTTGGAGTTCGCGGAGCGTTGCGAATCGCCCGGGTTCTGCACTCCTTAATGTGGATTGTTGCCTTCGGAATGACATTTTGGGCCCCTCAGTTGTCGTTGGGAACCATTTTTCGGGTAGCGCTACTGGCGGTCGGCGGGTTACTCGTCTACGAACACTCCGTCGTTTCCGAGAAATCTCTAGACCGTATGCAATTGGCATTTTTCCAACTCAACTCCATAATCAGTGTGGTTTTTCTCGGGGCAGGTGTTCTCGACGCTACACTGCGATAACGACACGCCGTGCGATAGAGCACCGATTCCAGGCCTGCTCTCAGTAGGTTTCCACAAATCGCTTTCCACACTAGCCACACAGCCGACAGTACTTGATATGACTAGCTTGACCATCCAAGACCGACTCCGGGCGATTCGCGATAAAGTGGAGCAAGGGGGGCGACTGACGCTCGACGAAGGGATTTTCTTGTACGATCCCGAAGTCCCTCTGCATGCAGTGGGAGAACTAGCCAATTGGAAGCGTGAGCAGATCAATGGCAACGTCGGCTACTACAACATCAACACTCACCTGAACCCGACCAACGTTTGCGTTTACCGATGCCGATTCTGCGCATTTCGATCGGACCTTCGCGATCCGAAGGGATACGTCATGAGCGACGAACAGATTCTCGCTCGCGGTCAAGAAGCATTTGATAACGGGTGCACAGAGATGCACATCGTCGGCGGTTTGCATCATAAACTCGGCTACGACTGGTACCGTGGAATCCTCGAAAAACTCCACGCCGCCTATCCACAAATCCACCTCAAAGGTTGGACTGCCGTTGAGATTGATTGGTTTGAGTTCCTTACAAAAAAGAGTCTCAAAGAGGTCCTCAGCGATTTGCGCGATGCGGGGCTCGGCAGCATGCCAGGTGGAGGTGCAGAAATTTTCCACCCGGAAGTCCGAGACCAAATCTGCGAGCACAAAGCCAACTCGACAAAGTGGATTGAAATTCACCAAGCAGCTCATGAAATTGGTTTAAAGACCAATTGCACGATGCTTTACGGTCACGTTGAACAAGCCTATCACCGTATCGATCACTTGATTCGCCTTCGCGACTTGCAAGACAAAACCGGCGGATTCCAAACTTTTATTCCGCTGGCATTCCACCCGGAAAACACCAAGCTATCACACTTGAAGAAACCGTCAGCATTGATGGATCTTCGGACCATGGCAATCAGCCGGCTCGTTCTCGATAACGTACCGCACATCAAAGCCTATTGGATCATGCTCGGCATCGGAACCGCACAGACAGCGTTATCGTATGGTGCCGACGACATCGACGGCACTGTGCGTCATGAGTTGATCTACCACGACGCTGGAGCAACCACTCCAGAAATGCTCTCCGTCGATCAAATCCGGCAATTGATCATCGAAACGGGCCGCGACCCCGTCGAACGAGATACCGTCTACCGCCAAGTCCATCGCGATCCCGAACAGTTCACCAACTGGTGGGTAGGCGAAGACGTTCTGGTAAATATCTAGGTGATGATTCCCCAAAAAATCTAGCGTGGCTCGCTCGGGAACAGCGTTTTCCCTGCAGATTATCGAGAATTTGGGTTGGATCCTAGAAATCGTGCTTTGGTTTGGTAGAACATGAGTTTTCCGCTCGCCGGTTTTCCACCGGTTCCTCATGTTCTCTCACCTCTACGGAGCACAAAACAATGACCAACGGACCTCTGAATCGCAAGCTAAACATGGGACTCGTCGGCGGCGGACCGGGTTCGTTCATCGGTAAAGTCCACTCGATCGCTGCCTGCTTGGACAACCGTGCTACCGTTGTCGCGGGTGCCTTCTCCAGCAATCCCGAACGATCCAAACAAGCTGCACCGGATTATGATGTCTGCTCGACGCGAGCTTATCCTTCGTACGCTGCGATGTTTGCAGAAGAAGCTAAAAAGCCAGTAGGCGAACGAATTGATTTTGTCTCGGTCACCACCCCAAATTCGACACACTTCGAAGTCGCTAAAGCAGCCCTCGAAGCTGGCTTTCACGTCATGTGCGACAAGCCGATGACTTTCGATCTAGCCCAAGCCGAAGAGCTCGCGGCAATTGTCGACAAGTCCAAGGCCGTTTTTGCACTGACCCACAATTACACCGGCTACCCGTTGGTCCGCCAAGCCCGCGAGATGATCCTCAGCGGTGAACTCGGAGAGATCCAAGCCATTCGCTCGAACTACATCCAAGGCTGGTTGCGAACCAAACTCGAAGACTCCGACCAAAAGCAAGCCGCTTGGCGTACCGATCCAACCAAGAGCGGCGCCGCAGGATGCTTTGGCGATATCGCCACCCACGCCTATAACCTCGGTCGTTACATGACCGGCTTGCTCCCTTCCGAAATCAGTTGCCACCTGAAAGCATTCGAGCCAGGACGCAAGCTCGATGACTACGGTACAGCGATCATCCGTTTCCAAAACGGTGCACTCGGAACGGTGACCGCAAGCCAAATCAGCCACGGCCGCGAAAACGACCTGTTCATCGAAGTCGATGGAACGAAGGGAGCTCTGTCCTGGCGGCAAGAAGAACCCAACGTGATGGTCGTTCGTCAAAATGGACAACCCCATCGCTTGTACACCCGAGATCCGAACGCTCCGTTCATGAACGCAAGTGGACGAGGAGCCTGCCGACTACCAAGCGGACACCCAGAAGCCTTCTTCGAAGCCTTCGCCAATATCTATTGCTCGGCCTTCGATGCGATGGTGGCAGTAGCTCAAGGTGAATCGATCGAGCGACTCAACACGGTCTATCCAAACGTTCACGACGGTGTCGAAGGAATGTACTTCATTCAGCAATGCGTTGCGAGCTCTGCTCAAAATGGCGCTTGGTTGCCAATGAACCATCCTCGAGCACGCAAGTAACCTTGATTTGTGTTGTGTTGAGCAGGCAACTCATCCTAGCCGGTAGCACGTGCTACTTGATGGTTGCCTGCAAACGATCCAGCATCGCGTCCGCAATGTCGCGATGCGAATCGATGACGTTCTGGCTTTCCGAAGGATCTTTCTCTAAATCGAAAAGCTGAAGCTTGGGTATCTTGGTCGGTACCAATCGAAGTTCAACGTTGCTAGCCTTTTCTGCGTTGGACAACAGCAGTTTCCAACGCCCTTCTCGATAACCGAAGTTTCCAGCCTGCCCGTTGTCTTGCTGTACCAATGCGGACCGTCCTCGAGCGGTTGCATCAAGCAGAACAGAACTGAGATCTTGGCTGTCACGGAATGCGTCATCGGGAACTTTGGCACCCGCGAGTGCTGCTGCCGTACGAGCATAATCGATGGTGCAAATCACCTCATCGCTCACGCGAGGTTGAATTTTGCTGGGCCACCAAGCGATCATTGGAGTTCGTGTTCCACCCTCAAAAACGTTGTACTTCCCGCCACGCAATGGACCATTCGGATCGTGGCTTCCGAGGGCCTCAATCGCTGAATCTTCGTAACCATCGTCTAAAACTGGTCCATTATCGCTACAGAACAGAATCAACGTATTCTGGTCGATTTGATTCGCTTCGAGAGTCCGCAAAATTTCGCCAACACACCAATCGAGTTCAACAATCGAATCGCCACGTGGGCCGTGTGGTGTCTTCCCTGCGAAACGCTCATGCACGACCCTTGGCACGTGGATCGCATGCGAACAGAACAACATGAAGAATGGGTTCTTCTCGTGCTGCGTGCGGTGATTCTCAATCCACTCCTTCGCGGTCTGAACCCACCGATCCGAAAGGTCTTCGTCCCGGAATCTTGCACTTTGTCCACCAGTGTAGAATCCGATTCGACTAACTCCATTATGAATGGTTGCGTTATGTCCATGAGACCAATTCATTTTTAGTTCGCTGCGATGGGTAATTCCTGTCGGGTGATCTTCGCTCGGCTTTTTATCCCCCACCCATAGAGGATCGCTTGGATCAAGCCCCAGCACTCGGTCGTTTGCAACAAAGACTTGAGGCACACGATCGTTGGTGGTAGGCAACAAAAAGCAATGATCAAAACCAAAATCGAGCGGCCCCGGGCGCAGAGTACCATTCCAATCTGGACCGTTGGGGCCTCCCAACCCAAGATGCCATTTACCGATGACACTGGTCCGATATCCCGCAGACTTCAAGACGCTAGCGATCGTCGGCGTATTGGCAGGAATGATCGATGGAGAGTTAGGAGGAGCAACACCGGTCCCTTTTTGTCGAAAAGCATAAACTCCGGTCAGAAGTGAATAACGTGTCGGCGTACAAGTCGATGCAGAGCAATATCCACTTGTGAATCGAATGCCCTCTGCAGCGATTCGATCGATGTTCGGCGTGGGAATCGACTTCGCCCCATAACAACCCACATCTCCATAACCCAAATCATCTGCCAGAATCACAATGATGTTCGGCTTCTCGGACTGCCCATAACCAGCACCCGTCCCAATACTCAAAAAGCATGAGAACAAGACCAATGGTAAATATCTTGCGAAATACATCGACAACACTCTCTATTTTTTCAAGGGACGGGAAGACTCTCTACAGCACTGCGATCCTATTCGGGAAGCTGTGTCAAATCCGAAATGTGCACCCACAATACGTACTGAATAACTACGAGTTTGTAACCATTCGTTTCGCAAGAGGAGCAGCAAAAATCGCGTAGGCACATAATACAAAAAAGAGTATCGATGAGATCAAATGCGCTTCGGCTCTGACATAATCCAACCAACTCAACGGCGCAATGCTTGGTATGCTTTCTAATCGAGCTTTACTCGCATAAACGACCATCGCACGGTTCTGTAAGCTTTTTCCAATAAAGGGTAGCCCCGAAAGAAAGCTAGGCCGCAAATACGACCTTAATGCAGCAAGATCCACGCCGCGAGGAACACCATAAATCTGCATCAACTCAATAGCTTGCGCTGTCGCAATCAGTTCACTGTGAGTACGGAGTTGATTGTATTGTGCGAAACCACCAGGACCCATTCCACCGCCAGATTCGGCAACTTCGGGACACCACAAAACCTGCTGCGCAACTAGATTCTTCTCGACCAGACTTTTCGCTGACTCAAGCACTTCGTCGAGCCCCAACCTCTTCGCAAGAATACTGATTTGGTAAAGATCTGACATCACTGGAAATAAATCTTTATCATCGAACTCAGCAAGCGTTACCATTAAGCGTTCGGTCAAGATTGCACGCTTATCATCTGTGATTTCACCTTGGTCTTGCATGAGAAGCAAAGCCAATACTTCTTGATTGTCGATCGAATGGAACTTGGTTGCTTTGTTTTGCTCGTCAAAAACACCCTTCTTTAGATCTTCCCACAACATAGTTCCAGGAAGCCGTTCTACATCCTCTGGTTTAAACACCCCGCCTAAATACGCATACCACCAAATAGTGGGTCGGTATTCGTAACTCGTTAGGTAATCCTCAAACAAGGCCCGAGGTTTAGAAAGATCTACGCTCAACTTTGAATCTTGCGTCCATTTCGAAGCGATCGCCCACTCTTCCCAAGAAGCACTTCCAAACGCCGCACCATCAAACGACTCCACGCTCTGAGCGAGCCTTCTGTCGGTGATCGGCCGCCACAGCGTATTCAACAAAAAAAGACAAATGATTCCTGAAAAGAACATTCCGATAACCATCCTAGATCGCGAAAGCAATCGATCTGGCTTGTACTTCGCATCCAAAAAGAAACCGATATAGGTTGCCAAGAGCCCAGCGCTTAACAAAGCCACGCCGGTCGCCAACTTGCTGTCCAGGATCGTTCGCGCCGGGTAAAAGAAATTCGGTACGAGGAACGCGCACACAATCCCAATTAACCTCAGTACATACTCCAAAACAACACCGCGATTGGCCAGTCCCGCTCTTCCAAATTGGCTCAATCCATGGACCAATGCATAGCTAAATAGCAGAAACGCAGGAATGTAGATCTGCACTCCCAAACTACCCAATATGACTGACAATCCGAAGATCAAGATCAATGGCGTGACCCATTTTATGTCACTCTTCGGGACACCCGCTGGACATTGATCGACCTTCGATGCGTCAAATTCAAGAGGCTGATCCTGTACTGCGCGACGGATTTGCTTGATGCCCCAAATCGTATGAGCAAACATTAAGATCAGGCAAACCAAAGGCCAAACGTGGAGGAAGAAAGAAGAATAGAAGGACTTGTCCATGGCGTGCACCAATCGTATTCGTGGCGTTAAGAACAGACTTCGCACGCCCTCTGCGCAGGTAAACCTGCGCGTTTATTAAACGAATCGATCGAGCGTGCCAATTCATGAATGATAGACCAACGAATAACCAAAAGCAAACTAGCTGAATCCCCGATGCTTAGACGTTGTCACACGTCCATTTACCATCGATGCAGCGATAAGTCCCACCCGTAGGATTCTTGTCTCG
>JBEICB010000012.1:0-48532 GCA_040373655.1 Pirellula sp.
AGCGAGAACTTCCTCTGGAAAAGAGCTTCAAAGTTCAGGTTGCTGCGAGCGGTTTCGAGGCAGGTATTCAAGCGGAAAGTTTTCATCCAGACTGCATGATTGTTGACTTCTCAGTCGGCAAGCTTGAAGCTCTGCAGATTTGCCAAAACCTCCGTAAGAACGTTGACTTCTCGGAAATCGTATTGATCGCCCTGCTCCCAGATGATGGGAACACGATGAGCTTCGATCGCTCAAGCATCAATGAGACTTTTAAGAAGCCATTCGATGCGCGATTGCTTGCAGAACGACTCCGAACACTCATCGGTGCAAAGAAAGAACTCGTGTAGGTCAGACCAGTCGGTCGCTGTACGATCCAAAGATTCGTCAGAACCCTCGATCACCGCAATCGGGGGTTCTTTCGTTTAGTGACTGTAGAGACTAAGCTTCTTTGTCTCACGGCTTGGAACGCCGCGTTGCGATGAGTACGGCATGGAATGCCGCTAACCTTGTAGTGACTTCTAAACCTTTCGAGGAATAGCGAGATGGCGATCAATCAAACTCAATCTTTCCAATGCTCACTGACTTGGCACGGCCATTCGACTTGGAGCTTGCACTTGGGCAAAACTCATGTGCTGATCGATCCATTCCTTGATGACAATCCTTCGGCGAAGACGAAGGGGGCGAAGCTCACGCCGAGCCATATTCTGATATCTCACGGGCATTTCGATCACATCGCTGATGCGGCTGCGATTGCCAAGCGGTCGGGTGCGAAGGTGTTTGCGAACTATGAAATCGCTACTTGGTTATCCAATGAGCACGGTGTTAGCGATACCTTGGGGATGAATCATGGAGGAACGTTCCGTCACAAGGTCGATGGTATCGAGTTATCTTTCCAGTTGGTGCCAGCGATCCATTCATCGAGTTTGCCCGATGGAAGTTATGGTGGTACGGCAGGTGGCTGGGTGATTCAATGGCGAGCTGCTCAGGGGGAAGGTCGCATTTACTACGCAGGGGATACGGCACTCTTTAGCGATATGCAATGGGTTGCCCGCACCCATGTCGATGTGTTCATCGTGCCGATAGGTGATTTGTTTACGATGGGGATCGAAGACAGCATCGAAGCGACCCGGTTTGTGCAACCGAGTGTGGTGATGCCTACTCACTATGGAACTTGGCCTCCCATTGCTCAGGACGCACAAGCTTGGGCGAAACAAATCCTATCGAAAACTTCTGCGAAACCGGTTGTACCGGAGGTGGATAAGCCTTGGAGTTTTACCGCTGCAAAAGGATAGGGACAGCATTAGGAGGTTCGTTGGTACCTCGGGTTGCTTGCAAGTCACCCGCTTTTGGGGGAACAAAACTTAGTAACCCGAGGATCATGACCCACTCAAAGAGGAATAGGTTCATTGAGAACTCGATCCCTAGATGCAGTGTGATGCCAAGTCCGATGGCGACCCAACGCAGTTTGGGGATCCACAATCCGATCGGCAAGAAGGCTTCGATTGCAAGTGCACCATACGTTGCGGCTTGGCTAACCGCAAGCGAATCGAACCACTCGCTTGGAATCAGGCGACCATAGTTGTCGTTCATCCGCGATACGTACCATAGAGCGGTACCGTTTTGCCAAGTGTCACCTGCGAGTTTGCTGATGCAAGTCGATGCGTAGATCGCGGTCATCTCGAATTGAATCAACCGCAATGCCCAGGCTTGATCGCTTCGTATTGGTTGCGCGTTGGTGCTTCGCCATCGCTGAAGCAGCGAGAATTTGGAGTCTAAGGGGAGAAAGAACAAGAAGAATGCGAAGAGCCGCATGACGGTGTCTTCGCCGTCATGGATTAGTGGCATGCGATTTTGGTAGGAGACAAGCCACACAAATAAAATGGCGACTTGGAAGCGAGAAAAGATCCCCAAGGCCAAGAGCACGCAATGGATACAGACGGAGGTGATCGATAGGTAAGCGATGGTGGGGGTGTTAGGAAGCAGGAATAAGAGAGACCATTTTGAAGTGCCTGCGAGACTGCGTGCGGTTTCCGTTTGAAGAACGCCTGCATCGGAGAACCAATAGCTTGCATCGGGTAATAGGACGAGGGCATGCATTAAAATACAAAGCGCGTATCCGATGCGAAGTACCGGCACGATGTTTGGGTTGCACGTATTGAACAGGAAGCGATCGATGCGATTCATGGTTCCCTCGCGCGGCGGGCCATAAATCCGATTTGAGTGCTCCAAACGGTTTCGTCTTTGGGCGGGAAGGGATAGTCGATGCCTGGGGTGCCTTCTGGCAAACTCATCCGATCGCGGTAATGGTACAACCTAACTTCCTGCAGAGGTGGAGTGATGGATTGTGGTTCAAGCATCTGGTTGTCTTCCGACCACCGCACGTTTGGTATCGCAGTTTCGCGGTCTGGGATTGCAAGGAGTAGGTAGTGGGCAAAGTCTCCTGCGGCTAACGCGTTGTTAGGAAGGCGTTGCAGGTAGTTCATGTGCCGAAAGCGATAGAACTTTTCCCATGCGTTGGCTTGTGTCCAGTCGATGCTGCTCCAAGTTGCCGATTGGGAGTTCTTGTCGGTGGCTTCTGCGATCAGAACCCCGTTATTAATGACAGGGTTAGGAGCGAAGAGAGGCCAAGAACCTTGGGAGAGCCCAAGTCGATCGAGTGCGCGATGAATGAAGTCTTGGAAATTGGTTACTGGGAACCATTCCTTGGGAATCGTATCGATGGTGATGAGGGCACAGGCGATGGCGAAGAAGGAGCGGATCGCGATGCGTTTCATGGTCCGACCTACTCGTAGATCTTGAACAAGCCGGAGTGGTCGAGGTTTCCGTGGCCGCGTTCATGAACGAACGACTCCCAGAGATCGCGGCAATGTTGCAGCGTTGAGGATTCGAGTCCAACGTCTTGGGCTAGCTCGCAGATCAAGCGGATATCTTTGAGTTGAAGTTCGGATCGTCCGCCTGGTTGAAAATCGCGGCGGATCATTCGATCGCCGTGAAGATCCAGGATACGGCTAGCGGCAAACCCGCCGAGCAACGCTTCGCGCACAAGCTTCGGGTCGGCGCCGGAGAGTTCGGCGAGCCGGATCGCTTGTGCGACCGCGTCGATTGTTTGTGCAACGATGAGCTGATTGGCGAGCTTGGCGACTTGCCCCGAACCGGTCGGGCCGATGTGCGTTACGCGGCTTCCGACGGTTTGCAAGATTGGAAAAGCGCGTTGAAAATTCTCCGGAGAGCCACCGGCCATGATCGAGAGCGTGGCGGCTTCTGCGCCGACTTGTCCGCCGCTGACGGGGGCATCGACCCAAGGAATTCGGTTGGCGAATTTGCGCGTGGACGGGACGCTTGTGGTGCCGAAATCGATGATGAGAGAGTGATTGCTTAACGCTTCGATCAAGCCGTTTGGGCCGAAGACGACGGCTTCGACTGCATCGGTATTCGTGAGATTCAGGCAGAGGATACCATCGTTGATTTTTGCGGCGAGGTCAGAGGGTGACTCGGCGGTTTGCATACCGAGTTCGGAGGCTTTTGCCATTGGCCCCGGACTGCGGTTCCAAACGGTGACACTGGCACCTGCTTGGTGCAAGTGTCGCGCTCCGGGGCTCCCCATGTTACCGAGCCCAATGTATCCGATACGTAGACCTTGGAGGGAGGGTTTCATGGTGACGGAATCTCAAGTCACGGATGGGGAGGGAGGTTGCTCGGGAGGGTTCCCGTCAGTTCCCTTACTTTTGATGTTGGGGATGTCTTGCGGGTTGAAGGCCCCTTCGTCGAGGTACTCTTCCTCGTAGAATTCGTCTTCATCCTCATCATCTTCTGAATCGCCATCTTCGGCGTCATCTTCTTCGGTGTCATCTTCTTCGGTGTCATCTACCTCTTCATCATCGGCTTGTTCTTGGTCGTCGACTTCGCCTTCGTCTAGCTCTTGGTCATCTTCGTACTCTTCCTCTTCGTAGTCTTCCTCTTCGTACTCTTCATCGAAATCTTCGTCGAGATCGACATCTTCGAAGCCGGTTTTACCGAGGGAGGAGGGATCGACGCGGTCATCGAAGGCACCTTCCCATTGTTCGCCTGGTTTTCCGCGTGAGGCCAAGGCGTTATCGCCTTGGATTTCATCCCGTTCGTCGTCACGTTTGCGTGGTTGCAGGTAGAGTTTGATTGGAATTTCGCCGAAGGGTAGGTGATCGCGGAGGAAGTTCAGTAGGTATCGGCGGTATTGGTTGCTGAAACCTTGGGGTTGGTTGCATACCAAGATGATGGTAGGAGGTTCGGATGCAACTTGGGTTGCGTAGTAGATCTTTGGGCGTTTGAGTTGGTACAACGGCGGTTCGTGCCGTTCGAGTGCGGCTTTGACGAGCTTGTTGAGCATGCTCGTGGAGATCCGTTCTTTGGCTTGTTTGAAGAGCATCTGCGCGTGGTTCAGAAGTGTCTTCACGTTTTTACCGGTTTGTCCGGTGACGAACGCGATGGGGCAGTAGGCCATGGTGGGGAAGTGTTCGCGGATGTATTCAACCCAGCGTTCGGTGGGGATAAAGCCAGCGAGTTTGTCCCATTTGTTGACGACGAAGATACAAGGTTTGAATTCGTCGTGGATGTAGTGAGCGAGTTGTTTATCGACTTTGCTCATCGGTTCGGTGCAATCGAAGAAGAGCAGTACGACGTCTGCGCGGCGAACGCTGCGTTGCGCGCGATGCAAACCGTACCAATCGATGTCTGTTTTGATGCTTTTGTTGCGTCTTAGACCTGGGGTATCGATTGCCATGAATTTGTGGCCGTCGAGTTCGAACATTACGTCGACGCTGTCGCGAGTTGTTCCTGGTACTTCGCTGACGATGCAACGTTCTTCTTTGGCCAGGGTGTTGACGAAGGTGCTTTTTCCGACGTTGCGTCGTCCGACGATAGCGACTTTCATCGTCGGTGGTTCGAGTTCCCGGGCATTAGCGTCGAAGTTTGGAAGGTGGCCGACGATCCAATCGAGCAGATCGGATTTGTTTCGGTTTTGCAAAACGCTCACGCGCATCAAGTGTTTGTAGCCGAGCTGATGGAACTCATCAGCATTGGAGTCGAGCGATGGGCTATCGGTTTTGTTTGCCACCAACAAGATTGGTTTGTTGACTTTGCGAAGTCGGTCTGCGACTTCGGAGTCGAGGGGGACCATTCCCGATCGAGAGTCGACGACAAATAGCAATACGTCAGCTTCTTCGATTGCAGCTAGGATTTGCCCTTCGACTTGTTCGGTCAAGTTATCGACATCTTCGATGCCGATTCCGCCGGTATCGATCAGTTCGAAGTGGCGATCGTTGTGCTCGAGCATGGTGTTCAAGCGATCGCGGGTGACTCCGGCAAAGTCTTCGACGATGGCGAGTCGGCGACCTGCGAGCCAATTGAAGATAGAACTTTTGCCGACGTTTGGACGTCCGACAATTGCGATGCGTGGAACAGCCATGGGTGATCGATCGAAAGGGTGTTATGTTGGTTCGGAACTTGCGTTTCTCGAACGTCAAAGCATCGAAACCGTCGAGTGGGTCACCTTGTTGTCGATAAAGGGTGACTTCGGGAATCGCCGGGAGGGATTACTTGACTGCGTCGCTGCGCAAGTTCCAGGCTTCGACCCAGTCGGTTTCTACCAGTTCGGCTTGGAAGTCCCTGAGCAAGCGTTCGTGCATATCGGGGAAGTGTCCAGCGCCGTAGAAGACACCCAGTTTGCGTTTTCCGGCTTGCAATTGCTCTTCGAGAACCGAGAACGCTTTGGCGTTTCGTTCGGTCAGAAGGGTACTCTTTCCATCTTTATCCGCAATCCCAACCATTTGATTATCTAGGGATTCGAACTGTTTGGCCATAGCACGTCGGAGTTTGACCGGGTCGCGGCTGAGCATCGCAGACATCATGTCGGCTTGGGCCTCGTTGACCTTCTTGGACGATTGGGTCGCAAAACCTGCTCCCATGACACGGGCCATCATGCTGACAATCCCGTCGTTGCGTTTTGACATGTCCTCGCTGAACTCGCTTGGATTCATATCGGCGTGGACGAAGTTCTTGGCCTGGTAGTCGATTTCATCGAGCTGGAAGGTCAGTTTCAGGGCATCTTTCATCCCGCCTTGGATCGAGCTGACCGGGTTTGAGCCTCGGCGGCGCTCATTTTTGCGTGGGCGATCGGTCGACTCCGCTACGAGTTCATAGAGAATCACTTCGTACGACTTGAACATGCTATTGAGGCGTTGATAGTACGATTTTTCACCGACGTGTACTGCACCGATCAGGTGAACTTCAGCCCCTTTGTAGGGCCCGGACGCGATCCGGTATTTTGCGATGGCGCATTGAAGTTCTTCCGGGGTGCCCGATTGCGATTCGGTCACACGCATAAACGGCGGTGTTTTTGGGGTCGAGGCTTTCTCGGTTGATTCTTTCTTAGGTGCATCCGTTGCGTCTTGGGCTTGGGCAAATCCACCGAGGGTCGCGGTGCAAAGGCAGCAAGTAAAGAGAGGGTTTCGAAGTGGGAGCAGAAGTTTAGTTACCAGGTTTTTAGGTCGTGCCATTGCGATCTATCTCCGACGTTTTGACTTGCTCGTTGTATTCGAGGCGTTGATATTGAGGATCGGGGTAAGCCAACGTAGGTACTTTATAACCCCCGGTTGCCAAAGTCGAATTCGTTTTTCTTTGAGAATCTTGGTCAATTTCGGGGTTGCCGTTTTTGACGTCGCGTCAATAATTGACGTGATGGTCGAATTAACACGAAAACAACGGGAAATTGAACAGAGGACCCGAGAGATACTGCGGGTGGCCAAGCCGATTTTGTTGCGGGAGGGGTTTCACGCCCTGACGATGGATCGGGTTGCGGCTTTGATGCAGTATGCGAAGGGGACGATCTACAACCATTTCCCGCACAAAGAAGAGATCGTTTTGGCTTTGGCGATCGACGCGATGCGGTTGCGGCAAGCGTTGTTTGCGATTGCGGCCGGCGGGAGCGGTTCGAGCCGGGAGCGGCTGATGGGGATTGGATTGGCTTGCGAATACTACACGCAGCATTGCCGGGAGGAGTTCCAGGTCGAGCAGTGGATGCGGCATGCCAATATTTGGGACAAGTCTTCAGCGGAGCGGCAGGCATGTATTCGCGAGTGTGAAGCGGGGTGCATGTCGTTGGTGGCTAGTTTGGTGCGTGAGGGGATTGAGTCGGGGGATTTGCCGGGTTGTGCTCCGGAATCTTCGAATGGTTCAGCAGCGGGTGATTTGCGAGCTCCTGAAGGCGAAGTTCGAAATGCGTATGCCAGTCATTCGCTTAGCCCAGAGGAGATGGTCTTCGGTTTGTGGGCCATCACTTTTGGATCTCAGATTCTCACGGCTAGCAGTCCTTCGTTGCCAGCTTTGGGGGTGATGGATCCGATTCGATCGACGCGGGTGCATTGTTGCACGTTGCTCAATGGATTTGGGTGGAAGCCGATTTTATCTGCGGATGTATATCTGCAATGGATGGATCGTTTGGCGGAATCGATGGTGCCGAAATTTCAAGAAGTACAGCGAGAGCATTCATGAGCACAACGGTCTCAATGAAGTCAAAGATTGCACCTTGGATGGTGCGTTGGGTGGTTGGAAGTGTGATGCTTGCCATCTTGGCTTGGGTCGTTTTCTTTTCGCATGATTCGACGACGCATCGGACGGGAACATCGGTGTTGACCAATCCGATTCGCAAGAGTGTGCAGTCTGGTGCCGAAGGGGGTTTGGGTATTGCGGCAAACGGGACGGAGTTGTTGGTACGGGCTTACCGCATTCCGGATCGCAATGCACGCGTGGGGAGTCAGCGAACTTTTTCGGGAACTTTGCAAGCTCGGTATCAGAGTTTGTTGGGGTTTCGCGTTGCGGGCAAGATTGTGGAGCGGCATGTTGAGGTTGGAGATCGGGTGGAGAAGGGGCAAGTGTTGTTTCGTTTGGATCCGACCGACTTTGATTTGCAGATACAGGTTGCTGAATCGGATTTGCAAGCGGCGAAATCGCAGTTGGTTCAGATTGAAGCGGAGGAGCGTCGATTAGCGGATTTGCGGCAGACGCGATCGACGAGTCAGTCCGATTACGACTTGGCGCTTGCGGCCCGCGATACGGCCCGCGCGCGATTGCGTGCTGCGGAGAATCGTTGGTCGATGGCCAAGAATCAGCGTGACTACGCGGAGCTTATTGCAGACCAAGACGGATTAGTCACGCGGATTATGGCGGAGATTGGGCAAGTTGTCTCACCGGGGCAACCGGTGGTGCATTGGGTGCATGGCAGTGAGTTGGAAGCAGTCGTGAGCATTCCGGAGTCGATGCAGCACATGTTGGATCAGCGTCATGCGACGATTCGATTTTGGTCGCGTCCAGAATTGAGCGTTAAGGGATTGCTCAGAGAGGTATCACCGGTAGCGGATCCATTGTCTCGGACTTACGACGCAAGGTTTACGCTGATTGATCCTCCGAGCGATTTGGCTCTGGGGCTCACTGCGACAGTGATTATCGAGCAGGCCGATACCGATGGGATATCGGTACCGATGGGGGCGATCGCGCAAGGGGAAACATCGCCGATTGTGTGGCGGATACTCAAGGATGGTTCGGTGGAGCGAGTCCCTGTTGAGATTCTCAAGTATGGGTCTCAGCAAGCCATGGTTAAAGGGGCTTTAGAGCCCGACGATCAGATTGTTAGTGCTGGTGTACAACGGATCGATGCGCAATGTCGCGTTCGCGTGTGGCAGGACATTCTCTAACGCAGAAAACCTAAAGCCATTGTATGCAAAAATCTGACTCGTCTGATCAAGATCGCCGGTGGATGAACCAGAGCGATCATCGGTGGAATCTTTCTCGGTGGGCGGTGACGCACCAAGCGTTCGTATGGTTTTTGATGTTGGCTAGCAGCGTGGCGGGCTTGGCCGCTTATCTGCAGATGGGGCGAGCAGAAGATCCTACATTTGCGATTAAGACTTGTGTGGTGGGAGCGGTTTGGCCGGGTGCAACGCCCGATGAGATGCAGCGTTATGTTGCTCAGAGAGTGGAGGACAAGCTGCGAGAGACGCCTAAGCTCGATTTTCTGCTGACTTATTGCATCAGCGATCGGATGATGACTTTAGTGCAGCTCAAAGATTCGGTGCGTGGTAGGGCTGTGGCGGATACTTGGTATCAGATTCGCAAGAAGCTTGATGACATTCGTGGTGAGCTACCGAGTGGATTGATCGGCCCGAGTGTCGACGATGAATATGGGGATGTTTACAGCGCGATTTATTCGTTCACCGGCGACGACTATTCGTTGGCAGAACTGAAACGGATGTGTGAGCAAGCTCGTCGACGGTTGTTGAAGGTGAAAGACATAGAGAAGGTCGACATTATCGGCGAGCAGCAAGAGCAGGTAGTCGTTGAATTCTCGCACAAGAAACTGGCGACGTTGGGGATCACTCCGCAACAGATTTTCGATAGCGTTGCAAGACAAAGTGGAATGCGTCGATCGGGCAGTGTAGATACTGCTGAGGATCGTATTCACGTTCGAGTGAGCCGCGATTTTGGAGGGATCGAAGAGATAGAAGCGGTTCCGGTCGAGGCGTCGGGTCGCGTGTTTCGACTTGGTGATGTTGCGAAGATCACACGATCGTATGAAACACCACCGACATTCTTGATGCAGTACAACGGCAAGCCTGCAGTCTCGTTGGGGTTGGTCATGAGCAAAGGTGGAAACGTACTGGAGCTAGGCAAGGCGTTGAGCAAGGAGCTGGAGGTACTTCGCGACGAAGTCCCAGTTGGAGTTCAGATCGGAACGGTATCGTTTCAGCCACAAGTGGTTGAGGCTTCGGTGGGTGAGTTCATCAAGTCCTTCCTCGAGGCGTTGGTGATCGTATTGATCGTGTCGTTTATCAGTCTGGGATTGCGAACGGGGATTGTCGTTGCATTGAGCGTGCCGTTGGTGTTGGCAATCTCGTTGGTGATTATGAATGCGATGGGAATGAACTTGGATCGTATTTCACTCGGCGCATTGATTCTTGCGTTGGGATTGCTGGTCGATGATGCGATCATCGCAGTGGAGATGATGGCGGTGAAAATGGAGCAGGGGTGGAATCGGTTGGAGGCTGCCACCTTCGCTTGGACTTCGACTGCATTTCCGATGTTCTCTGGGACATTGATTACGGTGGCTGGATTTTTGCCTGTGGGCTTTGCACCTTCGACTTCTGGCGAGTATGCAGGTGGTATTTTTTGGGTGGTTGGGATTACGTTGATCACTTCCTGGGTCGTGGCGGTGTTGTTCACTCCCTTGTTGGGGCTTCATCTCTTACCCGATCCGGGCAAGCACCATGGTGGAGGATCTGGAGATTCCCATGAAGCGTTTGACACGACGTTTCATCGCATTTTGCGCAGGATTGTGCGAGCCGCAGTGACACGACCTTGGTTGGTGGTAGCGACGACTTTTGCTTTGTTTCTCGTCGCTGTTTTTGGGATGACCAAGTTGCAACAGCAGTTTTTTCCGCAATCCTCTCGTCCGGAATTGTTGGTGGATATTCGGATGAACGAAGGGGCTTCGATCGGGGCGACCGCAGAAATGGTTCGACGTGTGGAAGCTGAAGTGTTGCCGTTGATTGAGGATCATCCATCGAGCGGTCAGGCCACGGAGGGAGAGGGAAAAAATAGCTCTGCAGGATCGCTTGTTGGACCCGGAGATGTTCTGCATGTGGCTTCGTATATCGGGGCAGGTTCCGCTCGGTTTTTCTTGGCGCTCAATCCAGACTTGCCGAACCCTAGTTTTGGGAAGCTAGTGATTTTGACTTCGGGAGTGGAAGCTCGTGAGAGGCTTCGTACACATTTGAAGAATTTGTTTGAACGCGATCCGACGTACTCAGCGGCATCGACACGGGTGTTGCGATTGGATTTTGGTCCACCGGTTGGGTATCCGGTACAGTTTCGCGTGGTCGGACCGGATAAATCTTTAGTACGACGTTACGCGAACCGTGTGCGGGAGATCATGCGTAAGGATCCTGCAGCTGTAGACGTTAATCTGGAGTGGGAAGAGCCTGCTAAGACGATCCAAGTACGTATCGATCAGGATCGAGCGAGGCTTCTGGGTTTGTCGCCACAAGAGATCGAGTTAGGTTTACAGACGCTGCTAAGTGGTTCGACGATTTCTTTTTATCGTGAGGGGACGGAAACGATTCCTGTGGTCGCTCGCGCGATTGATGAGGAGCGATTGAACTTGGATCAGTTTGAAGACATCACCTTGTTCACACTCAGTGGAAAGAGTGTGCCTTTGCAGCAGGTCGGGCATTTAGAGTATTCGCAAGAGGATCCGATTGTTTGGCGACGGAGTCAGGAGCAGATTCTTTCGGTGCGTTGTGATATTTCGGATGGGAATCAAGCCCCGGATGTCAGCAAGCGGATTGAGGGGGAGCTCAAGGATTTGCGAAGCGAGTTACCACCGGGATATCGGATCGATTTGGGTGGAAGCATCGAGGAGAGCAACAAAGCGAACGTGGCGTTGTTCGGAATGTTTCCGATCATGGTGATGGTGATGCTGACGTTGCTGATGGCGCAGGTGCAGAACTTTCGCAAGATGATCTTAATCTTCGGGATTGCACCGTTAGGCTTGATCGGAGCCGTTGCGTCGTTGCATCTGTTTCATGCACCCTTTGGATTTGTTGCGTTGTTGGGGGTCATTGCGCTGGCTGGCATGGATATGCGCAACTCGGTGATTTTGGTTGATCAGATTGAGCAGGACATGCGGTTGGGACTCAGTCCATGGGAAGCGGTGATTGAATCTTCCGTGCGTCGGGCGAGGCCGGTTATCTTGACTGCGGCAACGGCGATTTTGGCGATGATTCCGCTGACCCGCAGTGTGTTTTGGGGTCCGATGGCGATGGCGATTATGGGTGGGCTTTCGATTGCAACTTTCTTGACCTTGATTAACTTGCCAGCGATTTATGTTTTACTGTTTCGAATACGACCTGACACACCAGCTATGAAGGTCGAAGAGTTTCAAGCGGTTCATGGAGGGCAATGACAATGGCGTTACCTCGATTTTTAGTCGATACGATTGATGAGGCTACACCCGTTGTGTTACCGGAAGCGGAATCGCATCATGCGAGCCGGGTATTGCGAATGGGAGTAGGGGACCCTTGCATTGTTTTTGATGGAGTTGGTCATGAAGCTCAAGGGGTCGTTGCGACGGTTGAAAAGCGTGCGGTCACGGTAGCTTGTAGTATTAAGCGATTTGCTCCGCGCGATCATGGCGATCGGTTGCATTTTGCAATTGCGATGCCCAAAGGGGACCGGCAGCGGAATGTGATTGAGAAGCTGGTGGAGCTTGGAGTCGATAGGTTGATTTTGTTAGAGACCCATCGAAGCGTTTCAAAATTCGATGCGGATGCTGTGGAGAAACTGCGTCGTTATGGGATGGAGGCTTGTAAGCAGTGTCAGCGGAATCGATTGATGGAAATCGAACAATGTATTCGATGGGAGCAGTGGGTTGCAAACCAATCGAAGAACGCTTGGGTTCTCCATCCGAAAGGTTTGTTGCCAGAGGATTCCAATGTCGGTTTGCTATCTGACTACCGTGGATTTCTCGAGGTCGCTCGGGGAAATGCGGGTGTGAACGCTTTAGTCGAAGGTGAACCCATCGTGTTTGCAGTGGGGCCTGAAGGTGGTTTCACCGACCAAGAGATTGAGATTGCATTAGCCCATTCGCTGAGGGTGCTTGATCTCGGTGAACGTATATTGAGAGTTGAAACCGCCGTGGCATTGGCAGCGACCTTAGGGAGTTTGGCACTTTGTTAGGCAAGATTCCGTTGTTTACTAGAGTTGTTGTGTGCCCTTAGTTTGACAACTCATTGCGATTCCTGCGCTGCAAACATCCATGCTTGGCCGATGGAGATACCGGCATCGTTAGGTGGAATTTGCTGGTGAGTAAGAAGCGTCCAGCCAAGGTTTGGAATGTGGTGTTTGAGAGCTGTGAGAAGGAGGGTGTTTTGAAAGACACCTCCGGTGCAACCGATTGTTTTTTGGGGTGGTATCAACAGGTTAGGATTCTTGAGATTGTTTGACGGTGAGTGGTGATTGTCGGGTTCCGAAAGGGCATCGAGCGCGTTAAGGATTAGTTTGAGCAGCGCGCCGTGGAATCGATAAGCGATCGTGGCAACAGGGAGTTGTGCTTGCAAGTCCATTAAAATCGCTAGCAGGGTAGGGGAGTAGTCGAACAGGAGGACATCGTCCTGCCAAATGGTTGGGAAGGGGTAGTGATCGTCGAAATCAAGGGGCTGTTGTTTTTGGGCAAGCAGGGTGTAGTAGTGAGTCCAAGCTGCATGTTCGAGACGCATTGCTGCGTGGGCTTCGAACTCATTATCATGCACGAGATCGAGGATAGAGGCGACTGCATCAATGAGTCGTCCGATGCTGCTGCTGAGAATGCTTCTCGATGGGTGCTTGGCGTTTTGAACAAGGATGGTTTGTTCTTGAGGGTTGAGATTACGGAAGGGAGCAAGCCAGTTCGTGGGGTTCTCGTTGATGGCAAGGAGGTAGGCCAAAGCACATCGCCAAGGATGTTTGCTTGCGATATCGCTGCGTGGCAGCGGTACGGCTTTTAGGTGTCCGATACGCTGAAGTGACTTTGATCGATCATTTTCTGGAGGATGTTGGACTATTGGGCCGTCGTGTTTTGGCCGGTACAGGAGAAGTTCTCCGCCCCAGATGGTTTGATCGGTACCGTAACCTGTGCCATCGAAGACAAAGCTGAGGAAGGGGAGATTGGTTGGGAGTTGGAGGTCGCACGCGAGGGATGCGAGGTGTGCGTAGTGATGCGGATAGGTTGATACGGTGATTTGATTTCGAATGGTCACTTGGTTATGCACAGGAGCTTGGCTATGCATCTCCTTGGCAAGTCGGTGGGAATGGTAGCCTGGGTGGTCATCGGCGAGGATGTTCAGGGGGTTGAGTGGGTGGACTTGGAGTTCTTGAGTGATTTTGTGGTGGATGGTTTTGAGGACTTCCGGGTCACTTGCATCACCGAGGTGTTGGGAGCAGCAGATGGAGTCCGCGTGAAGAATGGCAAGGGTTGTTTTGAGATCTCCGCCAAGCGCGATGCACGGGGGAGGATCGAGAGTTGCTTCGGAGGTGCGCGAATTCAGGATGGAAAATCGCATGGGGCTTGCGCCACGTGCACGGCGAACGGGAGTGGGGTTGGAGAGAGTTGTTGTAGTTTGGGGGAGGTCTATCCAAACGGAGTCATCGAGGGGTTGGATAATTTGGCGTGGGTGGCTCAGTACACCTGCGACAGTGTGTGCGTAGGAGGACCGTGCAGCATCGTCATCGGTGAGCATTGGAGCGTTGGACTGGTTCGCCGAGGTTACGAGGATTGCTGGAAGGTGGCGATGTTTTTTCAGGGACTGAAGTATAAGAATATGCAACGGGGAGTTTGGAAGCATCACGCCAAGGGTCGCATCGATAGGATTGAGGTTTGATGCGAGGGGTAAGTGACAGTCTCGATGAGTTTGTGCGGGGGTTGGTAAGGATTTTGTTCGCCACGAGGAAGTGCGGTGCGCGATGACGATGGGACGTTCTGGTGATGAGAGCAACGATTGACCGGAAGGAGAGAGATCGACGAGAGCGAGTGCGGATTCAAGGGAATCGGTGAGAATGGCGAAGGGTTTCGAGGGTCTATGTTTCAGCTCTCGCAGGGTTTGGACTGCTGATGGATTGCAGGGGTCACACAGGAATTGGTACCCGCCGACGGATTTAACGAGAATGAGCTTCCCTGTAAGAAGATATTGCGTGAGTTGTTGAAGGATGCGTTGGATGCTAGGTGCGTCTTGGGCGACGATGGGAGGGTGGGAGGAAGTTGTCCATTTCCAGTTTGGACCACATAGAAAGCAACTGATGGTTTGCGAATGGAACCTGCGGTCGTAGGGATTTTGATATTCCTGTTTGCAATGATCGCAAAGTGGGTAGGGAGCCATCGAGGTGCGGCATCGATCGAAGGGGGTTGATGATTGAATCGAGTATCTCGGACCACATTGGGTGCAACTGATCATCGGGTCCATGAATCGTCGATGATTTGGATCAAGCAATTCAGCGACGCAGGATTGGCAGGGAGGGAGGTCGGGGATTGCGTAGGGAGCAATGGCGTGTTCAGAAGTTGGTTCCACGACACTTTCAGCGATGGAGAATCCGTTGATGTTTGTATTCAGGGGGAGGAAGTGAATTTGAAACGAGTCGATGCGCGCGAAGTCAGGGGGTGATGTAAGGATGTGTTGTTGGAATGCTTGGAGATTCTCGTGTGGTCCTTGAGCAAAGATCACGACACCGTTGGGTGTGTTGGAGACAGAGCCTTCGATATGGAGGGTTTGCGCAAGTCGCCAAAGGAAGGGTCGCAGGCCGATGCCTTGGAGGTTCCCGCGAAGAGTCAGTTCGATGTGTTGATTCACCGGAGGTTGGATTGAGAAGGAGAGAATCGCGAGAGTTTAAGAAAGTTCAAGTTGATATTCGGAGATTCCTCGGAAACGAATTGAGCGGCGAGTTCACCGAGGGCGGAGGTGAATTTGAAGCCGTGGCCGGAGAGTCCGGCGATGAGGTAGACGAGGTTATTATCGGGAAGGGTATCGACGATGAAGTGTTCGTCGGGCGTCATGGTGTAGTAGCAGCCTTTGGATTGGACGAGGGAGTTGGCGTTCGGTGAGGGGGCTGCTTGTGGCATGTAGGAATGCAAGAACGACTCGATGCTGCGTTGGTCGTCTAGGTCAGGTGGGTGGGTCCCATCGACTTGGGAAGTAGGAACGCCGCCGCTATGGCGAGCGACTTTTAATCCGAGTGAATCGCGTTGTGGGAATCCGTAGAAGTAGCCTTCGGGGGTATCAAAGAAGAAGCAAGGGAAGCCTTGGGCTTGTTGGTAATGGCGTTGGTTGGGTTGGTACCAGTACAAGTATTTGTGAAGGACTTGTAGGGGTAGGTTGAGTTCATGCAGAGCGCGAGCGGACCAGGGGCCAGCGCAGAGGATGAGTTTTTTTGTGATGAAGGTATCGGTTGGGGTTTGTACGCTTACGCAGTTTTTATCGGCAGACCAGTGGGTGACAGGAGTGTTGGTGAGGATGGTAGCACCGAGGGACCGAGCGAGGTCCATTTGTGTTTGGATACATTGTTCAACGAGGAGATAGCCTGCATCTTTTTCCAGGATGACTTCCCATTGAGGGTTCCCTTGGATGCCGGGGAAATCGCGTTCGGCTTGTCGCATGGACATGCGCTCGATGGGAAGTTGGTGTTCGTTTGCGCTGCGAAGTACCCCTTGGATTACGGTACCGTCGCTAGGTCCGATTTCGAGGAGTCCAGTAGGGAAGTAGAGTTGTTTGTTAGAGTGTTGTTCGAGAGATTTCCACAGAGAGTAGGCGTGTTGTAGCAGTGGTACGTAGCTAGGGTGTTCGAAGTAGGACTTTCGGATGATGCGTGTATCACCGTGCGAGCTACCGAAGGGATGGGGAGGTTGGTGTTGATCGATACCGAGGACACGAAGTCCTCGTTTTGCGAGAGCGTAGAGCGCGGCGGCACCGACGCCGCCGACACCAAGGACAATTGCATCGACCATTGGACGAGTCCTGACTAGGAGTAGACAGCGACAGGTTTTCCAAGGACATCGAGGCGTGGTTGCACGCCGAGTCCTGGAGAAGTTGGTGCAGCCAATCGCCCGTTGGTGCGTTGCGGTGCACCTTCGGCGATGCTAACAGGTCCGTAGCTATTGAAGTCGGTGCTGGTGAACAGCAGTTCGGTTGGTGTGCTGTGAGCGAGGTGAGCGATGGTAGCGGTGACGATATCGCCTCCCCAAGTATCTTCGAGGGTCATACCGATTCCCATAGCGACGCACAAATCGCGAGCTTGGCGAATTTTGGTTAAGCCACCGAACTTGCTGATTTTCAGATTCACTACATCCATCGCGAGGTCGCGACGTGCGCGGAGGAGGGTTTCGAGTCCATCGATGTTTTCATCGAGGACAAATGGGTGATCGGTTTGACGTCGAACGGCGAGGCATTCTTCGTAAGTAGCACAGGGTTGTTCGATATAGACATCGAGGTTTTTAACACCACGGCAGACGCGGATGGCTTCGTGTTGTGTCCAGCCGGTGTTTGCATCGGCGACGAGTCGGTCGGTAGGTTGCAGTGCGGCTCGGACGGCGTGGATACGTTCAATATCGACATCGGGGTCACCGCCGACTTTGAGTTGAAAGCGCCGATAGCCTTGTGCGCGGTAGCCGGCGACGTTGGAGGCCATTTGTTCTGGGGATTCTTGGGAGATCGCGCGGTAGAGATGGAAGTCTTGACCGTAGCGTCCACCGAGAAGGGTGCAGACGGGCAGTCCTGCTTGTTGACCGAGGAGATCCCAGCAAGCCACATCGAGGGGAGATTTGACGTAGGGGTGACCTTTGAGGAGTTGGTCCATACGTCGATTGATACGATCGATTTCTAAGGGGTTTTCGCCGATGAGTTGTGGGGCGAGTTCGGCGAGTCCTGCGCGGACGCCTAGGGCATAGGAAGGGAGGTAAACGGGTCCGAGTGGGCAGCTTTCTCCCCAGCCAACGTGACCGGAATCGGTATGGAGTGCGACGACGGTGGAATCGAAGACGGTGACGGATTTTCCACCGCTCCATTTGTAGGTGGTTTCGTGTAATGGCAAGTCCACTTGGTAGACTCGGATTTCGCGGATGCGCATGGGGGTGAACCTTTGATGGGGAATGATTGTTGAGTGTTTTTGTTGAGCGGGCTTTGCAGAAGGTTATACCGCAGAAGCTGTGTTGGGGGTAAGTGTTGGTTTTGGGGAATGGGGTGGAGGTAGGTGTGAGGTGCTGGATTACCGTTTGGGAGGGGGCGTAAAAAAACCAGCCGGATGTTTTCACAACCGGCTGGTTTAGGGTACCGAAAGTTTCGGGAAACCGCGTACTACTCAGAAGGAGGGATCAGAGGGCCATCGCTGCCCAATCCACCCTTGAGTTCTGCGTGTTTATCCGCCTTGGCTTGTTGCTGTTGTTGTTCTTTTTCAGCTTCGTTTCGATGTTGTTCTTCGGTCCAATCAACGCGACGGCGCGAGAGGCCGATCTTGCGTTCATCGCTATCGACGCGAAGGACTTTGACATCGATTTCGTCACCGACCTTAACAACATCTTCTGGGTTTTCCACTTTGTCATCCGAGAGTTCGGAGATGTGTAGAAGCCCTTCGAGGTTATCTTCGAGACCGACGAAGACACCGAAGTTGGTGATCTTGGTAACTTTACCGTGGACCAACTGCCCTGGCTTGTACTTCTCAGGGATGGTGGTATTCCATGGATCGTCATCGAGTTGTTTCATACCGAGGGCGATACGACGACGAGCTTGGTCGACGCTCAGCACGCGGCACTTAACTTGTTGGCCTTTTTGTAGGACTTCGCTTGGGTGGCTAACTTTGCGAGTCCAGGACATATCGGAGACGTGGAGCAAGCCGTCGATACCTTCTTCGAGTTCGATAAAGGCACCGTAGTTGGTAAGGTTGCGCACCTTGCCGGTGACTTCTGCGTTCTCTGGGTAACGTTGCATGATGTCGTCCCAAGGGTTTGCTTGGGTCTGCTTGATCCCGAGGGACAGCTGTTGACCTTGGGCATCGACTCCGAGGATTTTGACATCGATCTTGTCGCCGATTTGGACCATTTCGCTTGGGTGGTTAATGCGACGGGTCCAGGACATTTCGCTGATGTGAACCAAGCCTTCGATGCCAGGTTCGAGTTTGACGAATGCCCCGTAGCTCATCACGTTGACGACTTCGCCCGGTACGGTGGTACCGACTGGGTACTTCTCGGCGATGTTGGTCCAAGGGTTGTTTTGCTTTTGCTTGAGACCCAAGGCAATCTTTTGCTTTTCGCGGTCGATTTGCAAAATCTTGACTTCGATTTCTTGATCGATCGCAACCATTTCGGTTGGGTGACCGATACGTTCCCAGCTCATGTCGGTGATGTGCAGAAGGCCATCGATACCACCGAGGTCGACGAACGCGCCGAAGTCGGCGATGTTCTTGACCACACCCTTGCGGATTTGGCCGACTTCGAGTTCTGCCATGAGGTGTTCGCGGTCTTCTTCGCGTTGTTTCTCGATGAGCGAGCGGCGGCTGACAACGATGTTTCGTCGGGCTTCGTCGATCTTGAGAACTTCGCACTGAACAACGCGGCCGATGTAATCGCCGATATCGTTTGGACGGCGAATGTCGACTTGGCTAGCTGGCAAGAAGACGTTGACGCCGATATCGACGAGCAAGCCACCTTTGATTTTGCGGGTGACGGTACCGGTGACGACTTGTCCTTCTTGGACAGAGGCCATCATATTTTCCCACTGGATGATCTTCTCAGCTTTTCGCTTGCTGAGGACGATCATGTTGCGGGCTTCTTCGAATACGTTTTGGTCTTCGACTTCTTCGATCAAGACCTTGATCAGTTGTCCGACTTGCGGTGGTTCTTCGCCTTCTTCCCATTCATTCTTTGGGATGGCGCCTTCGCTCTTGAAGCCAACGTCGACGACAACGAATTCTTCGTTGATTTCTACAATTTTGCCTTCGACGATTTGATTGACGTCGAATTGTTTGTTGGCGTCTTCCAGGGAATCGAGGAGGAGTTCTTCTGCTGAATCGCCGAACATACCGGCGAGTTCATCTTCCAAGGAATCGTCTTCGAGGGAGCGGATAAGAGAACGGTTGACCATGCGAAATGGATCCTAGCAATTGGTTCGCAAGACATCCGTTGCTTGGATGCAAACATCGAGGTTCCTGAGTTTCAGACTGCAGGTAAGGTTCGAGGTTTGGTGGAAGGGCGAGAAGCCCACGGCCACAAGAGTCAAGCAAGGGTTCGACCCGGTCGCTTGGGGCAAAGCGGCGAAGGATCCTGGAAAGATCGATTGTCGCGGCACCGAATAAGCGTTAAAAAAGGGTCGTGTCCGACGCAACCATCAGTTAGAGGACATCGGTTTGCCCGAGGGGGCAGAAAACGGCTTCTGCCCAAAAAACCTGGAAAACCAGAGGGCGAAGTGTATCAGCCAACCTATTTCAGGGCAACGGCGCATTTCATTAATTCCAGGAATGTTTATGAATCAAACGCTTCGGTATGCTATCGCTGGGGATCACGCGGGGTTCTCGATGAAGAACGAAGTGGCCAAATTTTTGGCTACTTTGGGGGTCGAGGCGATCGATTGTGGTACTCATTCTCCGGAATCTTGCGATTTCCCGGATTTTGCAGAAGCGGTGGCGAAAAAGTTGCTCGCCGGGGAGATCGATCGGGGGATTTTGGTCTGTGGCTCTGGAGTGGGGGTGAGTGTTGCGGCGAATAAATTTCCCGGGATACGAGCAAGTTTGTGCCATGACACCTACTCCGCTCGGCAGGGAGTGGAGCACGACGATATGAACGTGTTGTGCATTGGGGCGAGGGTGATCGGACCAGAGTTGGCTTTTGAAATCATCAAAGCGTTTTTGGGTGCACGTTATGCCCCACAGCCGCGACACGCGCGACGACTAGAAAAGATCGAGTCGATCGAACGACGGGTTCTTGCGGGTGAGTTTAAGAAGAAGTAATCGTTGCGGCTCTACCGTTGATGGTTTCTGCCGGTCAGTGCGCGATCCGTTGCTTCCACGCCTCGCTTAAATCTGGCACGGTAGCTTCGATCAACGCTCGCAATTGCTCCGCTTGCTCTGCCTTCCCCTGCTTACGCAGTAACGCCACGGTCCTCGCTCGCGCCTCCAACCAAGCTTCCGAACCCGCTGGGACACCCGCCCCCATCTGACGATACAACGCCACTGCTTGATCCCCCAACGCTTCAAAGGCCGACACCGTTCGCGCGGAACGATACAACCACCACAGATTTTTCGGCGCTTTCGCTCGCTCCTCCTTCAATACCCGCTCGATCTCGCCAGCATTTGCGCTATCGGTACCTCCAGTCCCCACAGCTATCCGATACAACCGCAACGACCGATCTACTCGACCGCTCACCCCACTACTATTTGCTTCACTCCGTACTTTCCCGTCGCTCTTCTCTGCCAATCGCAACCCTAACCGACGCTTCTCTAGCTCCTGCACTACCGCCAAGTTCAATGCGATGGGACCTCCCACCTCCGCCGTTTGCCAAGCCTCCTCGCACTGATTCCAAGCTAGTGCATAATCACCAATCAAATCTACACCCTCAGCCAACCTTGCCTGTATCAAAAATTCTTCGACGAGAGCAGTCGATCTTTCTCTTTCTTCTCCAATCCAACGCCGCGCCCCCTGCAAACGACTTAACCAATCTAGCCACTTCTGCCGATCCGGAACCTTTTTCCCCACCTGACCTTGCAAACTGTCAACTGCCTTCAGGAGGGATCTCTCCAGGTCACCAAATGCAGTTTTATTTTTCCCCCCATCACCCAATGGACGCTCTAACCAATCATCCTGCGATAACAACGCAAACCATAGATACCGCTTGGCCGCTAACCCCACATGTTCCGCACTCGGATGGCTTTCCAACATATCCCGCCAAAAGAGCATCCACGTTTCTAAAGCCCCGTCCACGATCCAATCAGGCTCTAACAACTCTATTGCGGTACGTGCCGATGGAGTCGCAGGCCACTGCAGTGCGGTCTCCCGTAGCCGCTCTCGCATCATCCCTTGCCGCATCTCGCGTGTCTCAGCATCCGTATTCGATGACGGTTCGCGCAAGAGCCAAGCAGACATCAAAGCCGCTGCCGGTGCTTTCGCTTCCTCCGGATAACTGATTGCTATCCGATAAAACTCGTCAGCTGCGACGTGCCGATCCCCTGATTGTTCCATCAAAGCCGCGGCTTGCATCGCAAACCCAAACGCTTCGCTTGTCGCGTCGATTTTTGATGCCGCTGTTTCTGCCTGCTGCAGCTTCTCTATGGCTAACTCTATATTCTTTGCCGCGATCGCGTGCCTCGCCTCGATACGGAACAACTCAATCGCAGTTTTTGCATTTGCCAAATTGATCGGCATTGCTGCACTATTCACCCCCTCCGTATCCCCGGTCGAGTTTCCTAACTGACTCTTCCATCGCGGTTCGGCAATCAATAAAGCGTCAAGTCGCTGCTCCCAATACACCCCAAACCGCTGCGCTATCGTTTGCTTGAGCTGCAATATCCGGTCGGGCGAACCTGACGATGATGTTTGATGCATCTTTATCGCAAAATACTCCAACGCTAGCTCTGGGGAAGTTTCCCAGCCTCCAGCACGCTCTAACCACGAAAGGGCACGATCGAACTGCTCTGCACGCCGCGCTGCTTTCGCCCCTAAACTCGCTAACCGGATCCGCCATCCTTTCGCCTCTGGACTTGGATTCGCCTCCAATGCACTCCACTGTTTGACTATCGAATCTTGCGCGGCTTGAACTCGATCAAGCTCCAACTCCGCTTCCGCTTTGGCAATGTCCAACAACGGAAGAAAGGTCCAAGTCCCCGGTAAACGCCCCGCCGCTTGATCAATCGCTGTCAACAATTCTGTCGCTGCGGCAATGCGATCGTCGCTCTTCACCGGATAAGCCTCACAACGTTGTCGCAAAAAATCAGCTCGCAGCAACTCAATCTCTCCTTGCAGATCAAGGATCTCAGCTGATGTGATCCGTACGGGTACAGCACTAGACACATTGGCTCCTGAACCTGTTGCTACTCCAACCCCTTTGTCCGGCTGCAATATCCGTACTTGCTGCTCTAGTTCGTCACAAGCGTCCAAGCCTAGGCGAATCGATTGCAGTAGCCACTGTTGTAGCGGCACCCGACCAGGGACCGCTTGGGATGCCGCAAGCGCATGCTGATTGAGCATACTGCGACACCATGTTTTTTTCCAAGCAACCCAAAGAGCTCGGCGCGATGATGCGACCTTTCTGCTCATCCTCTCAATATCATCGATCGCTGCTTGCAGTTGACCCGGTGCCTGCGCCCAATCAATCAGTTGCACCTTTTGATGACTGACCGCGTGAAGCCATAGCATCATCCACTGGGCTTGCGCATTGGAATCCGGCACCGATCGATCGTAACGAAACTCGCAAACCTTGGCTGCTAACTGCGGGGGATTTCCTTGAGATTGTTTTCCGTCAATCAACGACTCCATCCAAACGATATCGGGAGATTTACTATACGCAGGAATCCCAATGCGGTTGTCTTGGCCCAGCCCAGTTTCAGAAAAACGAACTACCGACACGAACACAAACAACCACATCAAGAGCATTTGTCGATAGGCTTGCGTTCCCCGACTTTTTAACGGCACTGTCTTGCGCGGGGCTGTCTTGAACGGGGCTGTCTTGAACGGGGCTGTCGACAAAAAGGTCGCTGGGATAGTCACCAACGTCAATAAATGCTCTTTCGTCCAAACAAACTGACCAACCCATCGCAAAGGAAGATCCTCGCCAGTACCTTGAACTGCGCGTTGAGGAATCTCCTTTTTTATTTCCGCACAGAAACTTGTGCTAACCCTATCGAACTGAATCGTACAGTCTTGAAAATCCAGCCACTGATCCGTAAGGCACGACCAAGCCTTGTACACACTTTCCTTGGCGGAGAACCATAGTCGGTCCCAAGCGACTAGTGATCGATCTGCAAATCTATTCAAGTCGTTCTCGTATTGCCATCTTTCATCGGCCGTCGTGATGACTTCCCACACACCTTCGGGTAAGGGCGAATTCTCTTCGACATCAATACCAATCCCTACAAAGTCACTCGTACGGCCAACTACCGCAGCCGTGTAACCCTTGCAATGTGTGATGCTCCCAAGAAGCCCACTTGGCCAAACTGGTTTTCTAGAATCTTTCGCAAGGACAGGGCTGACGGACTCCCCGAGCCGTCGAATCGCTTCGTGTGCACAAAACCGACCGCGGGAGAACTCCCGCTGCCTTTGTGGAATCGCATCTTGTACGAGAGCAAGCTCACAGTCGTAACAGGACTGCGCAGCATCCCCATTGATTCCCCAAGCGGCAAGCGGTGGATGGACAAGCTCGGTGATCATTGGTGATTAGCCGTAGACGATGGAATTGCCTGAATCAATGCTTGTGCAATTCTATCGATATTACCAGAAGTGTGGAGAAAACTCTCGTGATCTCCTGGCAAGACAACGGTTTTGACTTCTCCAGCCACCTGACTCCAGCCGTAATCCTTGGGTAACATCCGTAGTAACGGCTGAACGCGCGAACGAACCAGTGTGACTTTCCCTTCAAATCGCTCTGGCTGGTAGTTTAGCAATGCATGGAATACACGTTCCCTGAGTTTTGCATTCTGCGACGGTGCATTATTGATGTCAAAAATCGTCGCAATGGAGGGAAGCTCCTCAGGACTTCTTCTCCATTTCCCCAAATTCACCGTCAGTTTCTGTACTGCTTGCTTCCACCACACAGGACTCTTCATCCTGGGAAGTTCATGGCAAAACCAACCAGGCATATTCATAAGCAACGATCCTAGCGCCTCAAACCGATCTACCTTCGGTCCAGGCCCAGGCCCCGTATCCAGCACTATCAACGCGTCCGCAGGGAGCCCAGCCTCCCGAAGTTGTCTTGCAACTTCGTAAGCCAACATCCCTCCGTAGGAAAATCCTATCAATCCAAAACTCATCCCGGTGGAATCTTTTTTTGTACGACGATGCTCTAGGATGCTCTGAACATACGCTTTTGCGGTCTCCTTAAAATCATCGAGTGGAACTTTGTCGCACTTCTTCGGATCCAAGTTTGGCTGTAAACCTACCCAGTCAAAAACGTCTGCGTATTCTTTGACGAGTCTCCCGGCAAACAGTAACTCACCTCCGACACCTGGTAAGACGTAAACCGTCGGCCTCAGAGAAACACCTTCGACCTCTCGCTGCTCGGTCAAACTCATCCGTTTAACCCACGAATTTGAGTTGTCGCCGCGCCGCGCAAGTCGGATCTGTTCGGCAAGCATTCGAATGGTACCGTGCCGAAAAATAGTCGCTAATGGCAATCGAACTTGAAATGTCTTTTCGATCTGATGAAAGAGCTGAATCGCTAAGAGCGAATGCCCGCCAGCGTCAAAAAAGGGAAGATTGTCGTGCAACTCTTGATGGCTTGATGATCCTTTACGCAACAAGGATACCCAGATCCATCGCAAATCCCGTGTCACTTCGTCATCGATCGTCCCTTGGTCAATCTCCAAATCGCTCGCATCAAATTCAACCGATTGAGCCAATCTTCGCGCATCGATCTTGCCATTGGAAGTCAACGGGAAATGATCCACAACATAAAAGCGTTCTGGAATCATGTATGCAGGTAAACGCTCGCGAAGCTGCTGCTTGACTTGGTTCAAGTATTGCCGTTGCCATCCCACAGAAGAAGTACCTGTCGTCTGAGCAATAACGAAGGCCTCTAATCGTATTGCAGTCGTTCCCGATCGCACAACGTGAACGTACGCTCGTTGAACACTCGAACAAGCCTCTAACGTGCTTTGAATCTCATTGGGTTCAATCCGGAACCCGCGCAGCTTGATCTGATGATCGACTCGCCCCAGAAACTCCAGTGTTCCATCCGACAACCATCTGCACAAATCTCCCGTGCGATACAACCGCGCCTCATCAGGAATGGAATGCTCCGTGACAAACTTCTCTTGGTTCGCTGCTGCATCACCGAGATACCCCGTCGCCAATCCATGACCGGCAGTCAGCAACTCACCCGGAATTCCTGGTGGAACCAACCGCAATTGCGCATCGACCACATATGCCCGAGTTCCACGAATCGGTTTTCCGATCGGAATCGATTTCCTGGTTGCATCCCACGGTACGGGGATCGGGTGACACGTGGTGAAAGTAGTGTTTTCTGTGGGCCCGTATCCATTGATCAACTGAACGCCACGACCTAGTTTTTCTTGGGCAGTGAGGATATGCGGAATCGATAACGCTTCACCCCCGGTAAGAATCTCGCTGAGTCCACTCAATCCTTGAGGATATGTCTCCATCCAAGTATTAAACAGGCCGACCGTTAACCAAGCCGTAGTGATTTCAGCCTGCTGCATCCACTTTGATAATAACTGGAGATCTAAAAGCTCCTCTTCGGGTGCAATCGCCAAGGTCGCACCATTGAGTAACGCTCCCCATATTTCAAAGGTTGATGCATCGAACGCCACGGAAGAGAGAAACGCAAACCGTTTCGATGGATCCATTCGCATGTAATTCGGATTGATTACCAATCGTGTAATTCCCGAATGCGGGATCGCTACTCCCTTGGGTTTACCTGTCGACCCAGAAGTGTACATCACATAAGCTACGACGCTCGCACCTGCGGCCCGCTGATACGAACCAGTACTCCCATCAATCCCCGATCGATTATCTACCCCTAGGTGCTCTAACTCTTCCCCCCCTTGGTCCTCGCAAGTCCTCCACGCATGTAGCCATTGACCACTTGCCGGTATCGTTACGCAGCGCGAGTGCAAAGCGTTCGCAAGCTCCTTGCGCTCTGCATCGCAGATGATCCCCACTGCCTCTGAATCCTCCAACATCAGTGCAAGTCGCTCTACTGGATACTTCGCATCGAGAGGAACGTACGTTCCTCCAAGGCTTAGGATCGCCAAGATCGATGCGACATATTCGGGAGATCGTGATAACAATACCGCAACTCGCGAAGCCGAATCGACACCGGAATCCTGAAGCTTCATTGCGATTTGGTTCGCATAAGCTCCCAATTCACGATACGTCCAGCATTCCGCGTCATGACTCCCCGCATTCCAAAGCAAGGCTGTTTGTTGAGGTGTCCGACGTACCTGCTCCCAAAAGTGTTCTTCCACGCGCCCCGCAGTTGCTTCCCTCCATCCCTCTGCATTCCATTCATCGCAGATCTGAGACTCAACTTTACGCGTTAGAAATCGGACTTGTTGCGTCGTCGCACTAGCATCCTCAGCGATCGCATCGATCCACTGCAAATACTGCTGTAAAAACGTCTTGGCAAAAGTCGCGTCAAACAAATCGGTGGCGTAATGCAATTCGGCAACCAAGCCTTGATTTCCTTGGAACCAATGCATCTCCAGATCAAACCGCACCCGGTCGCAGTGTAACCGAAAATCGTCGATCTGAACTCCTTCTATTCCATCAACGGCTATGCGTTGATCCAACCATTGGAACATCAATGAAGTCCAAGGCGATTGATTCAGACGACGCTCCGGACTGAGCACTTCGACCAGCTGTTCAAACGGAACATGTCGATGCTCTAACGCATCAAATACACTTCGGCCTACCTTATCCACCCATTCCCGCAACGTATCCTGATCTTGGGATTGTGTGCGCACGATCAAGGTGTTCACAAAAAAACCAACCACCGAATCGAACTGAGGATTTTCACGACCATGCACCGGCATGGCGACTGCGATATCTTGCTGCCGCGCATAACGCGCTAACAACAACTTAAACCCTGCTAACAGGAGCGTATTCGGAGAACATCTCAACTCCCTGCACACCTGTTCGATCTTCCGACTGCGTTCCGAGTCAATCCACTGACGGACGTTCGAACCGCGATAGGTCAGTCGCTCTGGGCGTCGAAAGTCTGTTGGTAATTCCAACAATGGAAGATCCTGAAGTTGCTCTTTCCAATACGCGATCTCCTTGTCGTATTTCCATTGCCCTATCTGCAACTGCTCACTGGTATCGTAAACCTTTCCACCCTCGATTCCAGATTCCATCTCCCGTACATAATCGAGATACTGGACTGCACCATCCAACTCATTAAGTTTCTGTTTCGTTGCTCCACCATTCTTTTTCGTTGCTCCACCATTCTGTTTCTTTGCTCCACCATTGAGCAGAGAATTGCGATAAGCTCGAAACAGATCGTGTTTGAGTATCGCCATCGAATGACCGTCGGCTGCAATATGATGCACGACCAAAGAAACGATGAATTCTTTTTCAGACAACCGCACCACACTTGCTCGCAAAAGCGTGTTTTTTGCCAAATCAAATTTGGCGCGGATTCGATCCAACAACCAATCCTTTGCTGGACCACTTACTCCAACACCTGAAATTGGTTGATCCGAGGAATGCTCTTCAAATTCTGAAGCGTCAACTTCTGCACTTTCAAGAACTTGGAAGTCAATCGCACCTGTTTCTCGAACACATTGGTACGGCACACCAGCGTCTTGAACGTAAATCGTTCTCAGAGAGGCATGTCTCTCGATCAAACCTTCCAGTGCCGATCTCAATAGCTTCAGGTCGCACCGCCCTTTCCATTTCCAAGCGGCATGGATGTGATAGTGGGTTGTATCCCCTTCCAGTTGATCGAGGAACCAGAGCCTTCTTTGCGATGGCGATAGCGGTCCACGAGCAGTGCTTTGGGGCGTAGCGTCGTTTTCTAAATTTGTGGGGGACGAATTACTGCGTAGCGAACCATGATCACAAGTTTCCGCGACGGCTTGTTTAAGATCGTCTTCGTCGGAAATCCCTTCTGCCGCAAACTGGCTTGCCAATAACTCGATCGTGGGGAACTGAAACAACCAGCGAACTGGAATTCGTTTTGCAGACCCAAGCTCTTGAAGCCTTTTCTGGATAATCGAAGCAAATCGCATCGCTAAAAGCGAGTGCATCCCGAGATCTAAAAAAGGCGTACGAACCGATATTGGTCCTCCTCCGAGCAGTTCTCTCAATAATTCAACCAACAGAGCTTGGAGAGCGGTACTAGGTGGTTCAATTGTGCACTCGTTCGAATCCTTGGAATCACTTAAGTCCCCAAGGATTGGAATGGGTAGATTTCGCAGATCAAGTTTGCCACTGGGCGTTCTTGGAAACTCCTCAAGAATGACAAAGTCTTGGGGAAGCATGTAACTCGGCAGTGTTTGCTGCAATGCAACACGCCAGCCTTGTAACATGGACCGGGATCCCAATCCTTGAACGGCACCATCTTCAGAAACAGTCTCTTCATCTTTGGTTCGTTTTAGAACTACATAAGCAACCAACCGCGCTGTTGTTCCCACCTTGCGCACGGCTACTTGCGCCTGTCGAACCCCCTCTAACAATCCTACCCGATGCGCGATTTCCCCTAACTCGATACGATGTCCCCTAAACTTGACTTGGTCATCCAATCGGCCAAGAAAGTCCAACGCACCATCCCATCGCCAGCGAGCCCGATCCCCCGAACGATACATCCTCATGACAGGCTGCGAATTCGGCCAGGAATTCTCTTCTGATCGGAGCGACTCTACAGGGACTTCGATAAAACGCTCTGCATTCAGTTCCGGTCGGTTCAAATACCCATTCGCAAGAGCATCACCAGCGAGATACAGATCCCCTACCGCACCTCGTGGGACTCGCTTGAGCGATCGATCTAGAATCAGCGTTTGGCAATTTGGAATCGGCCTTCCGATGGGGACTTCTTGCCCGTCACCGAAATGATCCAGTTCAATCATCTTCTCGGTGATTACATGCGTTTCAGTTGGTCCATAGTGATTGTGCAAAACACAATCGTGAAATTGCTCAACGAATCGCCGAATTGGCGCTGTCAAACGAAGACTCTCACCCGCTGATATGATGTCTTGCAAGTCAAGCCCCAAACGCGCTGGGTTTCCAAGAGTGCCTTCGCTCGCAACGGACAAGGCGTCGAGCATGACAAACGGAAGAAACAACCGTTGTACATCAAGTTTGCGAAGATGCTCCAACATCGCAAATGGATCTTGTCGCGTGTCTTCATCGATCAACACTAATGTGCCACCAGTGGCTAGAGTTGACGCGATCTCTTGAAGTGATACATCAAAACTCAGCGGAGCGAATTGCAATGCAATCGCTGGACGACCAAGTCTCGGGTGAGATACATGCCAAGCAACGAAATTGGCAAGGGTACGATGTGGAACTTCGACCCCCTTTGGTTTCCCTGTCGAGCCAGATGTATAAAGCAAATATGCAGTGTGGCCGCGATCGTACTTCCAGCGATTCGGTTGCTCGGTCGGATCACTCACCGTTAATCCATCGCTTGAAGACGAATCTGTCTTCAGCGTATCAACGAGCAATGTTTTATCCGTTGAGAATTCCAGTTTGCTCTGTAGCGTCAACGTCGTGAGCAGGATAGCAGGCTGCGCATCGCGCAAGAAGTAAACCAATCGTTCTTGCGGATATTGCGGATCAAGTGGCAGATAGACCGCACCGATTCGCCAAATTGCCAACAAGGCAAAGATCGTTTCTGGGCTTCTTTCTAAGAGGACAGCAACCCGATCCCCGGGGCGCACTCCGCGAGCCACCAAGGCATTCGCTAGCACCTCAGTATGGACATCGGTTTGTCGATAGTTCCACGTCGAGGAATCTTGCACCAACGCCGGCGATTGAGGCGCTTTTGCAATCCTCTCATCGATCATTTCCATCACCGAGCGTTCTATGAGTTCGGGCTCGCGTGGGCCTGCTTCAAGTTCTTCGAGAGTGCAACTCATCCGTTCGCTTATGAGAGTACAGTTCTGCAGGCGATCAGAAGGAGAGTGCAAGCAACGATCGACAAGGGTCAGGTAATAGTCGAGGAATGCCAGCATGGTTTGCTGAGACCACAGATCCGTGCAATAGCTCAAGTTCCCTCGCAGAACTCGTTTACCAGAGTTTGCATCAATCGCAGCATGCAAAATCATTTCTAAATCAAAACGTACCCGATCAATTGCGACCTCTTGCTCGGCAACTTTGGTCCCTTCAAGCTGCAGGTCACTCGTCGCAAAATCCATCAATTGAAACAAGGTTTGTGCTATCGGATTTCGATCTTGAGATACCCTGGTTTGAATCCCTTCCACTACTGCTTCGAAAGGAAGCCTTGAATGATCGTAAGCGTCTGCTGAACTTCGGTGCACTTGTGCGAGCAATTCCAGGAACGAGCAGTCTCTGGGAACTTGGGTTCGAACAACAACGGAATTGATAAAGTAGCCAATGAGGTTTTCCCACTCCGACCGATCTCGCGATGCGATCGGAACGATGCACGAGGCTTCTTCGGCATCGGCATAAACAGCCAGAGCAAGTTGGAAAACCGCCAGGAGAAAAACGTGGGGTGTCGTGTGATGCTTTGCGCAGAATGCCAGGATGTTAGCAAGTCGGTCAGGATCGATCTGAAACGGTATTGCTTGCCCGCGAAAGGTAAATTTCACTGGGCGAGGAAAATCGGTTGGCAGATCAAGCGGTTCCAGTCCATTTAAGGCATTCTTCCAGTAATTAAGATCGCGCTGCGATTCATCGCTCGTCATCCATCTCCGTTGCCACTTAGCATAGGCCGCATAGCGTGAACGAAGAGAAGGCAATGACGATGGAGTTCCTCGCAATATGCATCGATAGCGATCCGATATTTCGTTGCGCAAGCAATGCAAGGACCAGCCATCCACTGCGATATGATGCAAGACGAACAACAACAGATGAGAGTCCGTATCAATCTTATAGAGCGTTGTTCGTAGCGGTAGCTCTCCCCGCAAGTTCCACGGACGCAACGATTCTTCGAGTATGCGATCCATCGCAGCTTCCTCTCGTTCGGCCCACGACACCGAAGCCAAATCGACGCAGGACAAATCCCAAGGCTCTTTGGGAAGAATACGTTGCCAAACACCGACAGGATCTTGCTCGAAAACCGTACGCAGTGGCTCATGAGAATGAACAACTTGTTCTATCGCCAACCGCAATACTTCAACATCCAGGGGCCCATCGATTCGCCAAGCGAGAGGAATGTTGTACGCCGTGAGGTCGTCATTCATCTGATCGAGCGTCCAAAGACTTCGTTGTGGATAGGCCGCAGGAAAAACGGTGACCTGAAAACGGTCCGTTCCCTCAGTCAATAGCTCGGTAGATTGCGATAGGACTTCATCAAAGCCGTCCTTATATAAAGCACTCGTGGGCTGAGTTTCTCGAACATATGCAGCGATCTGCCGGATCGTAGGCGAAGCAAAGAGAACTCGAAACGGTACGTTACAAGCAAACCGATCGCGGATACCAACAAACAATCGGACTGCAGACAGAGAATGTCCGCCCGCTGCAAAAAAGGACTGGTCGAGACCCTCTGGTGGAATTCCGAGCACATCAGTCCAAAGATCCGCTAAGACCGTTTCCAACTCGTTCCAGTCAAGTTTATTTGATGCTGAAGCTGAACTCGATTGCGGTCCAACAAAATCCGCCACAACCTGCTCGCCGGCAACTCTTGCCCTATCGTCAATCTCGGGCACCTGCTCGGTAGCTCCAAGTAGGTCAACGAAAAGATTAGGTATGGCGTGGGACATAGTAAGAAGTTCGAGGTGTGAGCAGTCAGAAGGTCGTTAGCAACGTTAAATAGAATCCAACACAAATCCCTAACCGTTCTCGCGCTAGTTCAAACTAACTGAGAATTTCCCCGCCGGATCTCTACAAACCTAGAGATTACTTAGCCCATTCTTGCAGCACAAAGAAACACGGCAACAGAGCAGGTCAGGGTACCAAAGACACCCTAGAGTTTTCTGGATGGCATTGGAATCGAAAAGTTTACTTAGGATACCAATCCGGTCAATCGAAACTCAATCAGAGTAGCAGACGGATTTCCAAGCATCTTTCAACCGAATACGTTGACTGCGAAGTTCTAACGAAAGTCCGTTTACATTGCTAAAAAATTACACTTGACACTCGCATCGCAACACGCTTTTTGTCTTTTCCTGAATGCGTTTCCCATGAACTAAATGTGGTCAAAAGGTGAGCCAGAGCGATTTGACGACGCAGACCAATCGTCTTTGGATCTCAGGTAGTTGCCTGATGAGCCTGCTGACGCCTGGAAGTTTATACCCTTCCGTCAAACCTTCTGCTCGGACTGCAAATCATGGGATGGTTAGCCACGCTGGCTTTTCTCGGTTTCAAATCTTGGAAAGCCAAAACTGAAAATCGACTCTCCAGAGAGTCGACGCCTAGCTAGAATGGTTTGCTGCACGGAAGAGTTGAAATCAAAAATGGATCGAATCCCCTTGCAGATTACTGCAAATACTGACGTCTCCTGCCGCAGTCAAACTCATGCATACCCATTCAAGTGATGCAAAAGGTTCACCCATGACGAGAAATTGGTCGAAGTCCAATCCCCTATTCCAAAAACAAACCAATGTCCCTATGAGAATTCGATTCTTCAATCGTACCAACGCCCTTGTCCTTGCCTCCCTACTCGCTTCCTCAGCAATGCAATTGGATTCAGTGAAGGCACAGGATGCTGCTCCTACGAGCGCTGTACAGACGGAGAGGTCGGAAGCGACCTACCTCTCCAACGTCCGACAGTTAACATTTGAGGGTGCGCGAGCAGGCGAAGGATACTTCAGCCGAGATGGCAGGCAAATGGTGTTCCAAAGCGAACGCGAAGCCGGAAATCCGTTCTACCAAATCTATCTTTTGGATCGCGAAACAGGTGATGTGGAACGCGTCTCTCCGGGTCACGGAAAAACGACTTGCGCTTGGATCCACCCTGATGGTGATCGCGTCCTGTTCGCTTCCACCCAATTTGACCCAGATGCTTTGACCAAGCAGAAGAGCGAATTGGAGTTTCGTGCCTCAGGTCAGCAACGCAGGTACGCTTGGGACTACGATCCGCAATTCGAACTTGTCGAATGGAATCGAAAAACCGGACAATACAAAAAGCTTACAGATGCCATGGGGTATGACGCGGAAGCGTCGTACAGTCCAGATGGCAAACTGATCGCGTTTTCATCGAATCGTGAAGCTTTCCAGAAGCCACTTACGGATCGCGAGAAACAACTCTTTGAAAACGATCCGGCCGTTGCACTTGATCTTTACGTCATGAACTCCGACGGCACGAATATTCGTCGAGTCACCGATGTCTATGGATATGACGGGGGGCCATTCTTCTCCCCGGATGGAAAACGCATTTGCTGGAGACGTTTTAGCGAAGATGGTGCAACGGCAGAAATTTATTCTGCCAATGTGGATGGTTCCGACCCCAAGCAACTGACGAAACTCGGCGCGATGAGCTGGGCTCCTTATTTTCATCCAACTGGCGACTACCTGATCTTTGCTACCAACCTACAGGGCTTCGCCAACTTTGAACTTTATGCAGTCGATGCGGCAGGAACCAAAGAACCTGTTCGAATCACGTCCACCGAAGGCTTTGACGGTCTTCCAGTCTTCACACCTGATGGTTCAGAATTGGCTTGGACGAGCAACCGCACTTCCGATAAAAAGTCGCAGATCTTTTTAGGTAAGTGGAACGATGCGGCTGCAAGGCGAGCACTGGGCATTTCTAAAGCCAACGAAACCAAAAACGCAACTTCACAAACCGCAATGCTCGACCGCGCGCTGCTCGGAGAAGCGTCGAGTGTGGCTGCGAAAAACGCTAAAGAAACGGACAACGACTACCGTGCTTCCGATATCGGTCGCCACGTTGACTACCTCTGCCGGCCTGAGCTCGGTGGGCGATTGACGGGCACGGAAGGTGAACGACTCGCGACAGCCTACGTTGCTGGAATCATGTCGGAATTGGGATTGGAATCGGCAGGTACGGATACCCTGAATAGCTTGGTCGGAAACGGAAACGCAACACAAGATTCCAATGTCGCTGCGGATGACTTCGGTAAGTACTTTCATCCATTTCCTTACACTGCAGGCGTAGAACTCAAAGGTGAAAACCGCTTGAGTTCCGGCGAACATTCTTTTGCACTCGATAAAGAATGGCGACCGCTCGCGTTTTCTCGGTCTGGTCAAATCGATTCCACAGGGGTCGTTTTCGCAGGATACGGAATTGTTGCACCTGCCGATGGTGATCAAAAGGAATATGACTCGTATGTCCACTTGGATGTGGAAAACAAATGGGTCATGGTTCTGCGGCAACTCCCTAGCGATGTTTCACCAGAACGCCGACAACAATTGGCTCGGTACAGTTCATTGCGATTCAAAGCCATGGTTGCTCGGGATCGTGGAGCCAAAGGGCTCATTGTTGTCAGTGGGCCGAAGAGTGGTGTTCGCCAAGAACTTGTTCCTCTTCAGAACGATGGGTCCTTGTCGGGGACCAGCATTGCAGCCATCAGTATCTCGGATGAATTAGCATTGAAATGGTTTGAGAAAAGCGAAGACAAACTCGAAGATCTTCAAGGAGAACTCGATCGCGGCGAAATGATGATGGGGTTCGAATTGCCTGACGTCGAAGTCTCCGCGAACATCGACGTTCAACCGATCAAACGAACCGGCACCAATGTCCTCGGTGTCCTTCGCGCTTCAGAAAACCCATCGGAAGCGACAAAAACCATGGTCATTATCGGTGCGCACATCGACCACTTGGGAGCAGGTGGAACTTCCTCCAGCCTCGCAAAAGATGACGAGCGTAATGGCGTTCACCGCGGTGCAGATGATAATGCCTCCGGGGTAGCAGCCATGCTGGAAATCGCTCAGTCACTGTCAAGCCAGAAGAGAAGTGGCAAGCTAAAGCTCAAGCATGACATCCTATTCGCAGCTTGGTCAGGCGAAGAGCTCGGGTTGCTCGGATCTGCTTATTTCGCAGACCATTTCGATTCTATCTACCCTGAGCTCGCAACCGACCCCCACGCGAACGAAGGAAAACTCTATCCGCGAGTCATCGCAAACCTCAACCTCGATATGGTCGGACGCCTCCGAGAGAACTTGGTCCTCCAAGGAATTGGTTCATCGCCGTTTTGGAAAGGGGAAATTGAAAAGCGTAACGCTGTTGTTGGTCTCCCGCTAACCTTGCAGTCTGATAGCTACCTTCCGACGGACGCTAGCACCTTCTACTTGAAGGGTGTTCCGATCTTGTCCGCTTTCACCGGTTCCCATTCCGAGTACCATACCCCAAGGGATACCCCGGAACTACTCAATTACGATGGGGCTGCTCAGATTTCGAAATTGATGGGACTCATTGCTCGTTCGCTCGGAACTTCCGACGAGATACCTGAATACTCCGAACAGAAAGCACCAGAGAACCAAGGTGCTCGGGCTGCGATGACCGCTTTCCTCGGCTCCATACCGGATTACGCTCAAGGGGATATCGTTGGGGTATTGCTCTCCGGCGTTTCTAAAGATGGTCCTGCTGCGAAAGCCGGAGTAAAGGCCAAAGACATCGTAATAGAACTTGCAGGTCGCAAAGTAGAAAACATCTACGACTACACCTATGCCATCGAAGCGCTCAAGGTGGGACAAGAAACGGAAATTGTTGTTAAGCGAGGAACCGAAACTTTGCGTATGAAAGTCACGCCTCAATCACGGCAGTAATGAAGTAAGCTAATTAGTTCGTTGCATTAACACACAGGGATTCTTTGGCGATGGAAATAAATCCAAGTTCTACTTTCGCCGAGAGTCCGCAAGGCAGGTTAAGCAACTGTCCGAAGAGCTGCTTGTTCTTATTTACCCTGCTTGTCGTCATTGCACTGTACGCAAACAGTCTCACAGCTGCGCCTTGGCAAGATGCAAGCTCAAGATCCTTCGATGGTTCGCATAAAGTCCTTTTTGAGCCTAGCGGGTTCGCAAGCTTCGAAATGCGACTTGCAGAAGGCTCGCGTGAAAAACTTGAACAAGAAGATCGTCCCTACGCGCGAGCCGAACTGAGCTTTCGTTTTAACGAAGCTCAAGGCAATCGTTCTTTCGGCCCGCGTTCCGTAGGTGTCAAACTCAAGGGTGCAGCAGGTAGCTTTCAGGGGATTGATGAAAAGCCAGGCCTGACGGTGCGATTGGACAAGTTTCGTTCTCGCAAAGAGCAAGTGTTCGGAGAGACGGATTCGGAATCTACAAGCGGTTCATCATCGCAACCAGTGATCAAGTTTCACTTGAACAACTCTGTCCAAGATGAAACGTACTTCAATGAATGGCTCGGATCGGAAGTCTTCCGAATGGCTGGGTACCCGGCTCCAGCCGTATCACAGGGGCTTTTGAAACTCGACGATGCCCCTGAGCGTCTGGTTGTCATTCGAGAAGGATACGATCAACAGTTCCTAGGTCGACACTTTCTCGCTCAGACTGGCAATCTTTACGACGGAGGGTTTTGCCAAGACATCGAGCAAACCCTCGAGAAAGATGCAGGAGATGGCCCCGACGATCATCGCGACTTACGTGCGATCGTCGAAGCACTCGACGATCCAGACTATGAACAGCGTCTTGGTCGTGTCGAAGCGTTGGTAGACATGGATCGGTTTCTGACCTTCATGGGACTCGAACGCATACTTTGCCATTGGGATGGATACAGCAACTCAGCCAACAACTATCGGCTGTTTATTCCGGTCAGATCGGATGTAAACGAAGGACAGGAAGGAATCGGTTCAAAGAATTCCGATCTGCAGGGAGCGATCTTTCTACCCCACGGGATGGATCAACTGTTTGGCGATTTGGGGATGAACTTATTCGATCCGAACGGTTCGATGTTAGCACGGCATGTCATGGGCTCGAATGCGCTTCGCAAAAAATATCGTGCACGTCTCGAGGAGCTAAAGACATTACTCGATCCCCCGGAACCGTTGCTGGAAGCTTTGGAACGACGTTTTCTAGTTGTTCGAGAGGGTGCACGATCGCAAGGTGAGGAGTTTATCCAGTTCTTGGATGAACAGCAACAAGGTCTAGTGCAACGAATCCGAGAGCGCGCGACTAACATTACAGAACAACTTAGTGCTCCCGAGGAAACGCCATGGGAAATTGCTGTCGGGCAAACTTTGCGCATCGAAGGTTGGTACCCGTCTTGCGATAACGATGCGATACGAGCGGAAGTTCGATCTTTCGAAGACTTGCCCGAAGCACTCCACGTTAGGATACCTCGTGGGGTCGAAGGATTTGGAAGTTGGAGAGCCTACATTTTGTTAGAACGAGGCGAATACCTCTTGCGAGGTCGATATCAAGTTCGCCGCTTACAGTCGATTGCTCCAGAAGCCCAGGAAACGCTTGTGGTTGGAACGAACTTGGAAGAAATGTGGACTGAGCCACAAGAGCAATCGGTATGGCGAGAGGTGCAGATGCCTATTCGGATCGTCGAAGACCAACGGCACGTTGAATGCGTCTTGGGGATACGCTCCAAGAGTGGCGAGTTATGGATTGACTTAGATTCTTTTCAACTCGAACGATTGTCCGATCAGTAGCTCTTGAATCCGGTTGCTTCTGCCAACTCTTTTTGAACGGATTAGTTGCCACCCATATCTGAGAGCAGTTTTGGTGGCCAGGCGGCGCGAAGAGCGTTGAGCACTGCAAGGACGTCGACTACTTCTTGGAAAATCGCACCGGAGACAGGATTCAAGTAACCGAAGGAAGCGGCGAGCATCGCAAGAATGCTCAGAGCCATACCTCCCAGGGCGCTTTGCAAAATGATAGTTCGCATTCGACGACCGATATGCATGAATTCATCGACTTTGGCAAGCTTGTTATCCATCACCACTACATCAGCAGCTTGGGCAGTCACATCGCTTCCCTGTCCGATCGCTACTCCAACACTTGCCGCCATCATGGCCGGTGCATCATTGATTCCATCGCCAACGTAGAGTGTTTTTGAGAGTTGAGTCTCAGCACGAACGATCTGAAGTTTCTGTTCGGGTGACTGCTGTGATAGAACGGTTGCTATCCCTACTTGATCAGCCAAATACTTGACCTCTGATTCACGATCACCTGAAACGATCATCGTTTTGGTGATTTGATGATTGCCGGCAAGATGGTGAACGAAGTCTTTGGAATCTGCTCTTGGAGCGTCATGCATCTGGTAGGTTGCCGCGTAAGTGTCATCGATCAGGATGACACACTCAAGGCCCGACGAAGTCTCGGGCATTTTGTCCGTTCCGCGAGCTTGCTGTTCAATCGCTTTTTTGCGGCTAGTCACGGTGACATGAAATCCATCGACTTGGCCCGTAAGCCCTTTACCTGGGGCTTCGCTTACACTCGTTGCGGGAAGGATGGGCAGATGCTCGCGGTGGGCTGCTTGCAAGATCGCATTGGCGAGTGGATGTTTGGAATATTGCTCAAGACTCGCGACCAGCGATAAGATGCGTGTTGATTTTTCGTTTCCTGCTACCAATTGCTTGGTCAAAGTCGGTTCCCCGTAGGTCAAAGTCCCAGTCTTGTCAAAAATTGCGGTGCGCACGGAAGATACTTGTTCGAGTGCAACTGGGTTTTTGACGATGATCGAACGCGAGGCGCACAACGAGATCGAGCCCAGAATTGCGATGGGGATGGCAAGTAGCAAAGGACAGGGTGTTGCGACGACCAAGACGCTCAGGAATCGGGTCGGGTCGTTCGAGAAGAACCACGCTAACGAGGCAATGACAAGGGCTACGGGAGTGAACCAAGCTCCGAGTTGATCACCGAGGCGTCGCATTTGAGGGCGGGTTTGCTGCGACTCGTTCATCACTTCCATGATCCTCGCATACCGAGAATCTTTTGCAGCGTGGGTGGCTTCAATAACCAGAACACCATCCCCATTCACAGCGCCGGAGATCACACTCGATCCCTTTGTTTTTGTGACTTTGAAGGGCTCTCCCGTGAGATATGACTCATCCATCACGCTATGGCCTTCGAGCACCGTACCGTCGAGGGGGGCGACTTCGTGGGGATAGATTACTACTGCATCACCGACTTGTAATTGGTCTAGCGGGACCGTTTCAATCTCTGAGGAATTTCCTTCCCGTGATGACTTGCGATGCGCGATCGATGGCAGTCGCTTCGCGAGAGCCGATAGAACGCTCGATGCATTGGAAAGAGCGTAGCTTTCGAGAGCTTCACCGCCAGAGAGCATCAACACGATGATCGCGCCAGCGAGATATTCCCCGAGGAGAATCGATACGATGATCGAAATTCCACCTAGGAGATCTGCTCCGAACTTCCAGTGCAAAGCGCTAATGAACAAGTCTGCGACCAGAGGGGTTCCACCGACCAACAAAGCAACCCAAAGCGGCCAGTTTGTATACCAACTTTGCAACGCAGCGCTGCGTTGATCATGGACTGCGACAGACTCGCCGGTGGAGTAACTTAATGCGTTGTACCTTAATGCTAGGTGTAGCAAGATACAAATCAGCGCCAGTACAGCGATTAACGTTGTCCGCCAACGCAACCAGAAATGCGATGCGGAATTCTCCTTTCCAACCTCTTGTGTTTGAGAAGTTTTAGAAAAATCAGAGGAATCAGGCTTTGACATCGAGCAAACGTTTCATTTCGCGGACGGCTTCGACCATACCGACCAATACAGCTCGCGAGACGATACTGTGGCCGATATTTAATTCCTTCATCCCTGGGATCGCAGCGATCGGACGAACATTTTGGTACGTCAGACCATGGCCTGCATGAAGTTTGAGCCCAAGATCGATCACGCGCTGTGAGGCATGCTCCAATCGCTTTAATTCTCGTGCCTGAGTATCTGCATTCGAGTCGGCATAAGTCCCGGTGTGCAACTCCACTGCTTGGACGCCCAGTTCTTTGGCGATGTCGACTTGCTCAATCTCAGGATCGATAAAGAGACTGACACTGATGTTGTGCTCTCGAAGTTTCTCGATCGCAGTAAGCAACGCACTCGATCGAGGACGCAGATCGAGTCCCCCTTCGGTTGTCACTTCCTGTCGCTTCTCAGGAACCAACGTGGCTTGTGCAGGTGCGACGCGACAAGCTATGTCTACGATTTCCGAAGCGCAGGAAAGTTCGAAATTCATCTTTGTTCGAATCGTCTGCGGGAGGATCAAAACATCCCGATCTTGAATGTGCCTTCGGTCTTCACGAAGATGCACTGTGATGGAGTCTGCACCTCCGAGTTCTGCGAGAATGGCTGCTGCCACTGGATCGGGTTCAACCGTCCGACGGGCTTGCCGAATGGTGGCGACGTGGTCGATGTTGACGCCGAGTTCTACCATGAAGAATTTTGCTCTGGTTCGGGAAGTAGCTTGTCAGCACGAAGGCCATATTGCCCTCTGCTTCTGTGCCTAGTTGTACCGAACCGGCCGCTGCACTAGCAAGGGGCTTGCGCGTGCGTGTAGAAAGCGACTCGCTCTGGGAGCGATAAATCGCACCCAGAGCGAGTCCTTTCCGCCGTGAAAGATGGGCCTTACCTGATGGGGAGGTCTGTCGGTTGCGCTGATTAATTCCTTGCGGAGGATTCAGCTTGCGACGCCGCTAAGATCACGGTTTCTCGTTGGAAAACAGACAGATGCATTTGGCGTGCCAAAAGACTCGTTGCATTCCAAAATAAACAATTGAGCGAAATCTGGCGCGAATAGGCAATTTGGAACCCCTCCGGGTCGAATTCCGGACTTGTGAGATTGTAATTTTTACCGATCCAGGGCGGATTAAACGGCGTTTTATGGTCGAATTTACAACGGCACTCGGCGAAGTCTGGAAAATCAACTCTATCCAAAAGGGGACTGGGGAATCATACTTACGAACCCGGAGGAGGCCCAAACTTCCCGCTTCTGTCATTCAATTAGATCTACCCGATGCATCCTAGTTTTCAGGCGAGTTCGCCACGCATTTGTTGTATTGGCGCCGGTTACGTCGGCGGCCCGACGATGGCGATGATCGCCAAACAGTGCCCTGATATCCCCGTTTCCGTGGTCGACTTGAACCAAGTCCGGATCGACCAATGGAATTCGGAGGATCTACCGGTCTATGAACCGGGTTTGTACGAAATCGTCAAAGAAGCTCGGGGCCGAAACTTGAGTTTTTCGACCGATGTGGAAGGAGCGATTCGTAACTCCAACATGATCTTTATCTCGGTCAATACTCCGACCAAGATGCACGGGATCGGAGCTGGTCGAGCTGCGAATCTTGAGTTCGTCGAAAAATGCGCCCGGAAGATCGCAGAATGCTCCGAAGGGCACAAAATCGTTGTCGAAAAATCAACATTACCTGTCCGTACGGCAGAAGCAGTCAAACGGATTCTCAGCAGCGCTTCCTCGGGCGCAACCTTCGATGTCCTCAGTAACCCGGAATTCCTGGCCGAAGGTACAGCAGTGACCGATCTGCTCGAACCCGACCGAGTTCTCATCGGCGGCGAGTCCACCCAAGCGATCGAGCAACTGGCAAAAGTCTACGAACGCTGGATCCCTCGCTCGAAAATCTTGACAACGAACCTCTGGAGTAGCGAGCTGTCCAAGCTAACCGCCAATGCGTTTTTGGCGCAAAGAGTCTCTTCCATCAATGCGATTTCTGCACTCTGCGAAGTCACCGGTGCGAATGTCGACGAAGTCGCCCGTGCGATCGGTACTGATTCGCGAATTGGTCCAAAGTTCCTCAAGGCATCGGTCGGATTCGGTGGCTCCTGTTTCCAAAAAGATATTCTTAACCTTGTTTATCTGTGCGAACACTTTGGTCTGAACGAAGTCGCCAAGTACTGGGAACAAGTCGTCGTGATGAACGACTACCAAAAGAAACGATTTTCCACCCGAATCGTACGCACAATGTTCCATACCGTATCCGACAAACAAATCGCGATCTGGGGATTTGCCTTCAAAAAAGACACCAACGATACTCGCGAATCCGCGGCAATCTATGTCTGTCGCGATCTGCTTGAAGAAGGTGCAAGGCTCATGGTGTATGACCCCAGGGTCTCCGAAAAACAGATACGACAAGATCTTATGAACGTGTTCAAGAACTCTGCAGGTGAAGTCTCCGAACGCTGTCGCGCATTGATCGAGAAAAATGTTCAAGTCGTCAAAGATGGTTACACAGCTTCCAATTCGGCACATGCGATTGTCGTGCTGACCGAATGGGATGAATTCAAACGACTCGATATGCAACGTGTCTACGACAAAATGCATCGTCCCGCCTTCGTTTTCGACGGTCGAAACATTCTCGATGCACAAGCATTGGACAAGATTGGCTTTGAAGTCCAAGGAATTGGCCGCTCATAAATTATCGCTATCCCTCCGGAGCCCTCAATGATCGCTTGGCAGTTACTTGGTAACCAAACGTCACAACAAGTCATCGATGGCGGCACTGATTGGGCGAAAGAAATCGATACACCGCACGGCACAATACGTATGCTCTGGAATTCGTGGTCCTCCGGCAAATCGCTCGGTATGAAGTGCTTGACCATCGAGACACCGACCCTACGCACCATCCTGCTCCCATCGCGGGGAATGGGAATCTGGAAGACTTATGTACGCGATGCCGACGAAACGTGGGTTGAGTTCGGTTGGAATAGTCCAGTCCAAGGCCCCGTGCATCCTTCACTCGTTCCTGTGGGTGACCCTTCCGGCATTGGCTGGCTTGAAGGTTTTGATGAACTGTTGGTTCGATGCGGACTACTCAGCAATGGTGCCCCAGATTTTGATGCGACAGGCAAAGTTCTTTACCCTGTTCATGGTCGCATCGCAAATCTACCTGCAGACTCCTTGCGCATAGAATACCGACCCGAAGAGGGCTTTATCGATGTCGTCGGTACCGTAACCGAATCCCGATTCTTAATCTATACGCTACAACTCGAGTCACGGATCAGATTCCGGATTCGACCTACAAGTGACAATGAACAAAGGATTGATCCCAACACCATTGAGATTCAAGACACCGTAACAAATTTGCGGTCTACTCCAGGTTCGATGCAACTGCTTTATCACATCAATCTAGGACAACCCACATTACAAGCTGGATCCAAAATCATTGCACCGCTGCATCGCCTTGCCCCTCGCGATCCACGTGCTGCAGAAGGTGTGACAAGTTGGGATCGATGCAACGGCCCGGAAAGTGGATATGCAGAACAAGTCTACTACTGCGATCCTATTTGTGATTCGGAACATTGGACCCAAGCCATGTTATGCAATGGCGACGAATCGCTTGGCTTTACCGTGCACTTCGATAAGTCGACCCTACCCGTGGTGAACTTTTGGAAGAATACACAGTGTGTCGAAGACGGTTACGTCATGGGAATCGAACCCGCGACCGGTTTCCCAAATACAAAGACTTTTGAACAACGTCACGGTCGCGTCGTACCACTTCAAGGTGGTCAATCGCGCACCTTCCGATTGCGTCTTGAACCTCATCTGAATGCAGATTCAGTTGCATCGAGCAAACAACGTATCGAAAAATTGCAGAACAAACCTTGTTGTATCGAAAGCCAACCTGTCCTCGGCTGGTCCCCAGCCGCAGAGAACTTGGCGGATGGCCCCAGCACATAATGTCCGGTCAGCAAGCGAACCCTCCATCGCCCCTGACTAATGCCACCCGGCTCGATCTTGCAGCGGTCTTAGACTCTACTGCATTTACCCTCATACTTGCTACTGCTGCTTTTCTGTTTCGTTTTCTCTTCGGTTGGATCATGAGCGACTCGCTCGACGCCGATCCTGATGCCTACAAACGGCTCGCTTGGACCTGGGCGCAGTCCGGTACCTATGGCCTGCTTAATCAAGATCAAGCTGTTATTCCGACCGCATACCGCCCACCCCTTTATCCATGGATGCTTCATGGGATTGCCCCATGCAAAGAATGGAAAACGTCTTTGATTGGGCTTCATGCTGCCCTAGGTGCCCTGACCGTCTTCTGGACCTATCGTATCGGCAGACAACTCAAGATCGCTCCGTACCCAAGATTAGCCGCCGCTATCTTAGTGCTTATCGATCCGATCCTCCTGAGGCAATCTTCGCTGATCATGACCGAAACGCTTGCGACTTGCTTGAGCGTCGCGATCTGGTACTTCGCAGTGCGGATTGAATCGCTATCAGGAAACCAAAGGACATGGCATTGGTTCGTTATTGGTGCTTCCCTAGGGATCGCTTGTTTGTGTCGCCCCACCAGTGTGCTATGGGCCTTGGTGTGGAGTGGCTTCATTGCAACACGAAATGCCAAACACGCGGTTGCCGTGCTGATCGGTTGCCTATTGATTCTCTTCCCATGGTGGGAACGCAATCGACAAATGCTTGGACAAGGCGTTTGGATGACCACCCACGGAGGCTACACACTCTTGTTAGCCAATAATCCCATCCTCAACAAACATTGGGAACAATCCAGTTCGCGGGAGTGGGACGAAGACTCCTTTCACCAATGGTGGGATGAGCAACTGAAAGCCTTTCCGGTTGATCCATCCGTCCATCTGGAGCTTCAAAAGGATCGCATCGCATCTGAAGTTGCAAAAGTCACAATCACTCACAATTGGAGTGGCTTTGTTCGAGGTGTCTTCATTCGCCAAGCCTGGTTTTGGGCTTGGTGGCCCTCTGAACGTCAAGCCAGTTTGACGGTGCGGTCACTTATTGGCATTTGGTACGGTTCGACCTCGTTGCTCGCATTCATTGCCCTCTGGCGCATCGTACATAAAATTTGGCGAACAACCGGGAGTGGTTTTATAAGCCTATGGGGACCAGCTTTCTCCCTGCTGATAAGTCTATGCGCAGCGCATTCGGTCTATTGGAGCAACATGCGGATGCGCTCAGTCTTGATCCCTATGCTCAGCCTTCTGGTCGCCTATGCACTGAACTCATACTCCCAACGCGTTCTTCCTACTGACCAGCAATTCGATCGTTCCACTAAATCCGCTTGAACATCTTATCAAGTTGCTCTCGGGAAAAGAACAAAGCGGTTGGACGTCCGTGAGGACAATGATGGGTATCGTGATAGTAGTCCCGTTTTTCAAGCAGCGCAGAAATCTCTGTTGCGGTCAATCTGTCCCCTGCCTTGACCGCAGCCTTGCAGGCCATCATGTTCATGATGTCATCGAGAACATCCCGAGCATTAACGCGTTTGCCGCCTGACATCAAAGACTCGATGACTTGCCTCAGCATCTCAGGTGGAGAAGCCTGATTGAGCATGGACGGATAGGTATGCAGGACGATTGTATCCCCGCCAAAAGCTTCGATTTCAAAACCTATTTCAGCAAGCATTTCACGGTGTTCGAGAGCGATAGCGCCTTCGGCAGCGGGCAACTGCACCGTCGCTGGAACCAACAATCGTTGCTTCTCAAGCGATTTGGACATCACCTTCGCTTTGATCTGCTCATACATGATCCTCTCATGGAGCGCGTGCTGATCGATGATTACCATCCCAGCTTCGTCTTCGGTGACGAGATAACGATTATGGATTTGGAACCCGACAGGACGAGCACCACCGAGATAGGGATCACACTGCAGGGGATCATTTTGCAATGAACCACTCGGTGACGTATTGCTAAAATCTTTGGAGAAATCGATACCCGCAGCCGGATCCGTTTCCACTCCTACTGCAACCCCTGCATTCGAATCGCTACCAGCCGTTGTTGATGGATCCGTTGATGGACCGATGGTAGGATTCGGGATGTTGCGAAATGTTGTCGGTTGAAAACCCGAATCGGGATAAGGCTGAAACTCGGGCAAGCTCCGGGCGCGAGCCCAATCGATCAGCGTGGAATTCGATGCGGTCGGAGAGCTGGCTTGAATTGAAACCCCCGAGGCATTCGATGGATTTGAAATACTCGAAGGACTGGTCGTGCCTGCGAGGTTATTCGCTGGGTGCTGCGGGACCGAACGAGACGAACCCATCGCGGGTGATCCAGTATCGGTGACCTTGGCCACCAGATTCGATGTCAAAAACTTGTGACGCAGCGTATGCAATAAGCGACTGTAAAGCGCTCCAGAATCTTCGAATCGCACTTCTACCTTGGTCGGGTGAACGTTCACATCGACAGTCTTCGGATCGATTTGCATCTGCAGAAAACAGACAGGCATTCGACCGACCATCAACAATCCACGGTACGCTTCACCCAACGCGTGTTGCAAAGCCCGATCACGGATATATCGGCCATTAAGAAATAGATACTGCATTCGGTTGTTGCTTCGAGACACACTCGGATCCGCGACGTAACCTCGAACTTTAAACTGCTCATCTTCATGCTCAACCGCAATCAATGCGTCCGCAATCTCGTCTCCAAAGAATGAACGGATCCGTTCCGACCAACGAGTTGTTGGCGGCAAGTCGTGAATAATGCGATCATTGCTTGAAAGCGTCATGTGGACATGGGGAAACGCTAAAGCAATCCGCGTGAAAGCCTCCGTAACGTGCCCCATCTCCGTCGAAGGGGTCTTTAAGAACTTGCGCCGCACCGGCGTATTAAAAAACAAGTGCCGAACTTCTAGCGTAGTTCCAACACTCATTGCGCAAGGCCGTATTGGCTCCCGGTCAGATCCTTGTGCACGCAGTTCATAGCCGCTATCCGAAGCTGCGACACGGCTTCGTAAAACCAAATGACTGATTTCTGCGATCGATGCTAACGCTTCACCGCGAAAACCCAATGTGCGCACGTCAAACAAATCATCCGCATCCTTGAGCTTGCTCGTCGCGTGAGGTGCTAGAGCCAGCATCAACTGCTCTTGCTCAATCCCACAGCCGTTGTCGCTGATGCGGATCAAGTCGATGCCACCACCTTCAACAGTGACTTCGATGTGCGTCGCACCCGCATCGATGCTGTTCTCTAAAGTCTCCTTGATCACACTCGCTGGGCGTTCGATCACTTCCCCAGCGGCGATCTTGTTGACCAAACTGACTGACAATTGGCGAATCAATGGCATCGGATCCGTTGCGACTTCCTTAAAAAAATCGGTGGTTCGGTAGCTGAGCAAACTAGCCGCTACTCCGTAGTTCAGTAAAGGTAATGGAAATAGGCCTCTTCGAGAAGCGTTTTCAATTAGCGTTCGGAAACAATGACTTGTGAGAGCCCCACTTCCTGAGGCAGAATGTCCGACGACTTCCTGGCGGGATTCCCTTGGGATTTGACGTGCCAAAGCCTCGCAGTTGGTATAATGAGGTTCCTTGTACTCGAGCAATTCTCCCTTCCTGTGCTACAAAGACCACTCTGATGGCCAAACCAACGATGCTCAACGCAAAACCATACCGAATCCATCTGGGACTAACCGTAATGATCTTTGCAAGCATTTTCGGAGTTGCCCGAGCTCAGACTGGGGCAGGGCCTGCAACCGAGCCGAGTGCAGAACCGAGCAAAGCCTTCGAGCCAAGAGATTTTGTTGGCAGTAATGGCAAGGCGTTGAAGTATCGATTGATGAAACCGTTGGACTATAAATTCGGGAAAAAATATCCTTTGGTGCTTTTTCTGCACGGAGCCGGTGAACGGGGTGATGATAACGTCTCGACTCTCAAGCATGCTGCAAAAGACTTCGCAAACCTTGAACGTCGCGCGAAATATCCAGCGTACGTTGTCATCCCTCAATGCCCTACCGAACGGCGATGGTCGGAAGTCGATTGGTCGAAAGATGCTAGCGACTTGCCAGAACAACCGAGCGACCCGATGCAAAGCATCAAAGAACTCCTCGATGAGATGGTAGAAAATGCGGGAGTCGACCCAGCTCGGATTTACATTACCGGCCTCTCGATGGGTGGTTATGGTACTTGGGACGCCATTGCTCGCTATCCCGATTTCTTTGCCGCCGCAGCGCCTATCTGTGGTGGTGGAGATCCAAAAACTGTCAGCAAGTTCAAAGCGTTGCCGATTTGGTGTTTCCACGGCGCGAAGGATTCAGTCGTGAAAGTCGGCCGTAGTCGCGAGATGGTCGAAGCCTTGAAGAGCATCGGATCTCCGATCAAATACACCGAATATCCCGAAGCCCAACACGATAGCTGGACCGCCACTTACGCGAATCCAGAACTCTACGCTTGGATGTTCTCGCAACGACGCGAAAGCAAATAATCCCCACCCTACCAATAACCCACCGCCTAATAACCCCACCCGGTCGTTGCATCAAGATGCCGTCCGCGTGCAACTGAGCCCGGTCTTAATAACTAGGAGATTTC
>JBEICB010000268.1:0-5859 GCA_040373655.1 Pirellula sp.
ATGCTAGCAAATAGCAGCCAATTGACTTTGGTTCAGGGACTGTCCCCTGTTTGCCCTGTTTTGGGGCTCGAAATGCTAGCAAACGGACGTTGGTGATTTCGGTGGGTGGCACCGATTGAGAGCGGGATCGAACTGGTGGGCGGCACCTACCTGGAGTACGTTGCCGAAAGCTTGGCATTTGAATGCTAGCAAATAGCAGCCATTTGACTTTGGTTCAGGGACTGTCCCCTGTTTGCCCTGTTTTGGGGCTCGAAATGCTAGCAAACGGACGTTGGTGATTTCGGTCGGTGGCACCGATTGGGAGGATTCCGGACGCGCGACATCGGAAATGTCTAACCCATTGGACTTACATTCTACGTGCCCCGACTTAATTTCGGGCTTGATTCCTCCCACCCATTTCACCTACGGTAACCCTATGCGATAGGCGATGAATGTGTTCGTCTTGGTCGATCTCTACTTGTTTCGATCCAGACTGCCTCTCATCCATTCCCCCCTTCGCTTGGCTGTTCGTCTGCGGTGAACGGAAAATATCACCCTACGCCATGGTTGCTATCAAGGAAGATGCAATGAACCCTGCCGGTCAAATTTCTACGCGTTCCCACACTTCGATCCTGCTGCGATCTTTCTTTTCCCCCCTCCTGATCGGCTTGATCCTCACTGGCTCTTCCTCCGCCTACGCACAAGAACCTAAAAAATCCTCTTGGTTCTCGTTCCCGTTCGGAAAAAATAACGCTTCGAAAAAAGATGAACTTCCTTCCGATGAACCCTCTCGTGAACCATTCCGGCCTCAACGCAATGGACGAACGAATCCGGAATCAAACCGGCCTCAACCGGAACTAATCTCCGTCGATCCGACCGCCCCCAACGCGAACGCTCCCGGCGATTGCTATTTCCGTCGCACCATGGACCTCCCCGAGGTCGAACGCTGCTTCGTCGATGTAGATTCAGAATTCCCCACCGAAGTTTATCTCAACGGCCAACGAGTCCGCCCAACCAACTCAGCACCCGGTAAACAGCGAATCGACTTGCAAAAAGTTGCTCGCCCCGGAAAAAATGTTCTCGCGATTGTTGCTCAATCTCGCAATGTCCAAACTCCGGACTCCTTTCCACCCAATGTGCTGGTGGAATTTTATTTCAAACCAACCCAAGGCAATTGGAGACTTGTGGTCTCTGATGCTGACTGGAAAGCATCGAAAGCGGTTCCAAGAAATTGGCCTATGCTTGGCTTTAACGATGATGCTTGGCTCCCCGCTATCAATTTGCTCGCCCCTAAAGAGACCAACTTCGATGTCGCGAACAGCACTCAAGCAATCGCGCAGAATCAAAACAACGTTCGGCAACCTTCGGCTGCTTTAGAAACCGCGAACGGTCCATCCCCTTCCGGCACTGTACCGAATACTCTCTCGGCCCAAGGACGCTCTACCCCTTCGAACTCGAACACTATTCCCGCCGAACTCGCTTCGGTCTCCCAAGACAATTTAGTTGCTCAAGCAAACCCGCTCGATCAACGCTTCACTATTGTTCCAGGATTCGCAATCGAACAAATTGCAGAGCCTTCGATCGGTTCTTTTATCGCGATGACTTTTAATGAATTCGGACATATCATCGCTTCGGTCGAAGGTGGCGGGTTGGTCCTGATGTATGATACCGACAAAGATGGCGTGCCCGATACCCATCGTCCTTACTGCGATCTCGTCGAAAACGTTCAAGGTTTACTGGCACTTAACGGCGATGTTTACGTCACTGGGGAAGGTCCTGATGGTTCGGGCTTCTACCGTCTTGTGGACGCTGACCGAAACGGTGAACTGGAACAATACGAAACCCTGGCCAAGTTCAAGGGTACTCCCGGTGAACACGGTGCGCACCAGATCGCTTTTGGGCCGGACGGCTATCTGTATTTGACCATTGGCAATCACGCGGGACTCGCCGAAGCACCACAGGGCTATCAGCCTTTGCAAGCTCCCTACGAAGGGGACTTGGTGCGCCCTCGTTTTGAGGATCCAGGTGGGCATGCTACCGGCGTTAAAGCCCCGGGTGGTACGGTTGTCCGGTATGACTTGGTCCAGAAGAAAATGACCGTTGTAGCGGGTGGTTTGCGAAACGCATTTGACCTCGCGTTTCATCCTAATGGTGCAATGTATTTGCACGACAGCGACATGGAAGCCGACATCGGCAGTGTTTGGCATCGTGCTACTGGATTATTTAAAGTAGTCGAAGGTGGTGAATTTGGATGGCGCAGCGGATGGGCCAACTGGCCGGAATACTATCCGGACCGATTGAGCTCATTGGCAAACACCGGTCGTGGATCACCGACCGGTATTTGCATCTACAACCACTTTGCGTTCCCAGCTCGATATCACCGCGCGATTTTCTCTGCGGACTGGTCGGAAGGCCGCATTTTAGCAATCTCGGTCGATCCGTTGGAACGGGGTAAAGTACGCGCCGAAGACTTCGTCGTCGGTACACCGATGAACGTAACGGACTTGGAAGTCGGCCCCGAAGGTGCCTTGTATTTCTGCACTGGCGGACGTGGAACCGAGGGTGGTATTTATCGTGTACGTTGGCAAGGGAAAATTCCAGACGCAGTTCGCAATCTTGGTGAGGGAATCGCTCGCGCAATCCGTCAACCGCAACTGTACTCGGCTTACTCTCGCCAATCTGTCGCCATTCTCAAAAGGGAAATTGGCGAAGCTTGGGATGAACAGGTTCTCGGTGTGGCCTTCAGTGAAGAAAACCCGGCACGATACCGAACTCAAGCCTTGGATTTGATGCAATTGCTTGGTCCAATCCCAACACCAGAGGTTTTGGTTGAGTTATCGAATACGGCTAATGACCAAGTTCGCTCAAAGACAGCCAGACTATTGGGCTTGCATGGTTCAGACCCCGTCGTAGTCGATCGCTTGAGCGAACTAATTCAAGATGATTCGCAAGAAGTCCGCTTGGCCGCTTGTGAAGCTTTGGTCCGTACCGGTGAGGCTTGCGAACCTGGTCTGATTAAGCCTTTGCTCGTAAGCGAATCGAAGGAAGAAAGATTTCTTGCGCGGCGATTGCTTATGAATGTTCCTTCAAACCAGTGGCGTGAGTTCTTGACGGATACAAATTCCCGAGTCGTCATCCAATCAGCACTCGCTTTGGTTCACCGCGACCGCGACCCGACCACTTGTTCACAGGTGATGGAGCATCTGCAGCGGGTATCTCAGGGATTCGTTAGTGACGCTGACTTCTTAGACTTATTGCGAACGATGCAAGTTGCACTGCACGTCAGTGGTGCGAAGGGTGCGGACTATCCACAAGTTGCCGCTTTCGTGCAGCAAGAATTCCCGACGGGTAACGCAACGATCAATGGTGAGTTGATTCGATTGGCGGTGTTTTCCCAGGTCGATTTAGTGCCGCAGAGTGTGGCTTACTTAAAGGCTGACGTGTCGATGGCAGATCGCATGTTGATTGCGATGCATTTACCGATGATGCCGCACGAATGGACTTCTTCTGAGCGTATGGCGACTTTGCAATTTCTTGAAGGGTGCTTGAAAGAAACCACCGGAGGATCCTATCCGCTTTACGTTCTCAAGGCGTCCGAATCGTTATCGTCGCATTTGACGGAGCGAGAGGCAGTACAGATTCTCGATTTAGGCGAACGGTACCCGAACGCAGCCCTGTCTGCACTATTCAAGCTTCCGGAGCAACTCAGCAGTGATCAAATCGGCAAGTTGATTCGATTGGACACCGCCATCGATCAAGGTGGATTGGAAGACGATGTGTACAAGAGACTGAAAACGGGGATCACTGCTATCCTCTCGCAGCAAAGCGAACCCGCAGCAATGGAGCATCTGCGTCAACGTTGGCGTAAAAGTCCAGATCGCCGCGCAACGATCGCTCTAGCGATGTCAATGAAACCCGATGAAGAGAACTGGGACTATTTGGTGCGATCGATGTCTGTACTCGACTTGTTTGCGGTTCCAGACGTTTGCAATTGTTTGTTGCAGATCGATGCAGCAACAGAAGATGCCGAAGCCTTACGACAGACGATTTTGCAAGGTTGTAAGTTGGTGGAGGCCAATCAAGATCCCGTACCAGTTCTCAAGCTGCTTGAGTATTGGACTGGCGAAAATCCAGCCAAGGCTGTTGCGGATCAAGCAGAGACGGCGGCGGCAACAGTCGCTGTTTCGGATAACAATCAATCGGTCGATCCAGAAACCCCAATTGTGCCCACTTCTCCGATGGTGGCTTGGCAAAAATGGTATGAAGAGAAATTCCCTGATGCTCCACCAGCAGTATTGCCCACAGAAACGACTCAGCCACGTTGGTCCTTGGAGTTCATCGAGCAGTATCTAAATGGCGAGCAAGGAAAGACGGGTTCACCCGATCGAGGCGTGGAGATATTTGCTAAGGCTCGTTGCAATGCTTGCCACAAGATGAACGGTGTTGGAGGTGGTTACGGACCAGACTTAACGAGTGTGAACCGACGATTCACGCGTCTTGAAACTCTTGAATCTATTCTTTACCCATCCCATGTCATCAGTGACCAGTATGCGACCAAGAAGGTACTTACGAAGAGTGGTGAGGTTTACACTGGCATTTTGGTCAAAACATCGAAGGGGATTGCGATTCGGGTTAACGAAAACAAAGAATTCGTGTTATCCGAGGAAGAAATCGACGAAATTCAACCTAGCAAGACCAGCGTGATGCCAGCAGGTCTGTTTGACACTTTGTCACCGACGGAAATCCGTGACTTGATGGCTTACCTAGGCTATGTCCCAGCGGAGAAGATGGCGCAGGAGAAACCGGCGGCAGTACGACGTTAGGATGGCTTGAACGAAGACAGATTCAAGCAACCGCAAGTCCCATAGGTTATCCATTTTTATCGTAATGCAAGAGCAATTACAGATTTAACTTTCGGTTCAAAGTATCGCAAAACAATAAAACTCATTAAGAAAACGAGAGCACAAGCGAGAATTATCGATGGATATTTTCCAATCGAATGAGCAGTCCGAAGGATGACGGAAAACCCAATGTTTTGATGCAATAGGTAAATGGGATAGGTCATCAGACCAAACAATACGGCTTTAGAATTCTCCGGACAAAAGCGGTGCCAGGCTCGCATGGTCGCAAAGCAGATGAAAAACAGGCCACCAATTGCAAATATGATTCGATCATCAAAGAACTCACCGTAGGTTTTCCTCAAATGCTCTGAGTGATTCGAAAGATGCCAACAAGCAGCGATATAACTTAAAACTAGAACTATAGATCGTGTTACGGTTAGACCATTACGATAGGCGCAGAAGCTAATAATTCCGCAAACAAACCAGGGGGCTCGATCGGCCAGGGTCAATTTCGTTAAAAAATAGCTCGGGTAAATGATCAATCCAAACGAGACCAATAACCACAAGAAAGCAAGCAACTCAATCTGACGCGAGAGAGAAAAACTAATTGCACAGAAAACAAAAAAATAAAAGACTGCTTCAACTCCGAGTGTCCAATAGACTGCGTCCATCGGTGGAGCACCAAGGAAAAAATTAAGTAGCAACAAGTTTTTCAAAAGGTCCGAAAAGCCGAGGTCGAAGACTTCGGGAGAAAGAAGTTTGCAAGCACCAAAGGTGATTGTGCAGCAAAGCAGGTAGGTCGGAAGCAACCTCAACACACGAGATCGAAAAAAGCTCTTGGGAGTGGCTGCTTCGGATGTCAGCGCTATTACAAAGCCTGAGATGATGAAAAAGAATTCGACACCCAAATATCCATACCTCGTTACCCAATCGATTTCATGGAAACGTAGACCTGTCCATCGCCCTTCTCGTCCCCCCCGAGGGGTGGAGTGAGCATGGAGGCGCGTGGGTCCGGCGAGGGTCGGCGGGTGGGGGGGGG
>JBEICB010000254.1:0-6170 GCA_040373655.1 Pirellula sp.
AATGGACGTTGTCCATGGAAGGTACGAAAGTGCTGATGGAGCAGTCTACAAGCACTTTAAATTTTCAGATATCGGAGGCTTTCCCAAGAATCCAGAGTTTTATTCCGATCTGTCCTGGGAGATACATCCAATGTTTCGTGAGCTCTTACGTCTCGAAAACGGCGAGTACATCGATCAATCGCTTGAACAGTTTCGAAAAATGCCCCCCAGGCGAAAAAGCAAGAGAAGGGGGAAACGATAACGCGTCGCAATATCGGTTTTGAGCAGAGATTGTGCTATTTATCTCCAGGGATTCAGAATTCGAATTGATCTTGGCGGCCTAAGTCAAATTCGCTTGAAGATTCTCGAAATCGAGCAAATGCATTCGCCCAACGAACTTGCTCTGGCGTTGTGCAAGCAGGGGAGAAAAGCTCGGGATTCCCAACCAGAATCGAGATGCAACGAGCACGACTCACTGCGACGTTGAGGCGGTTAGGACTGAAAAGGAACTCCATACCTCTCGGCGAATCTTCGATTGAAGAACTGGTAAGCGAGTAAATCACAACCGGCGCTTCCTGTCCCTGGAATCGGTCAACCGTTCCAACTCGTATGCTCGAAGGAAGAGCCTTTTTGATCTCGCTCACTTGAGCGTTGTAAGGAGCAACGACAAGAATATCGCTTGGAAGTAACTCCCGGACTATTCCATCTGCATCTCGCCATCGGTGACTTATGGATAGCGATTCACAAATGCGTTTTACTATTAAGGCTTCCGTGCTACAAATGCTCTGACAACCTTCGTGCTCAGCAGGTACATAAAATAGGCCGCTGCCAACAAAATGTGAGCTGCCGAGAATTGCTTGACGCTCCAAGCCGTATCGGCTGACTAATCGGTCATCATAGAACTGCTGCGAAATGTACTTGCTGATTGAGGGGTGCATTCGCCATGTATAGTTTAGAAACAGTCCCCGATCAGCAGGGATTGTGGCTGAGCCCGCCAGCACATGTTTCAACGCAGCAACTTCAGCGCCTTCAGGATGGGAACCTTTCCGAGGCTGTTCCAATTGCTGGGGATCGCCAAGCAAGACGACATTTTTGGCAGACCGGGCTGCTGCCAAAACCATCGCCAACGACATCTGACCGGCTTCGTCAACGAATAGATAATCCAATTGCTGCTCTAAGTCTTCTCTCGCCCAAACCCAGGCCGTTCCCCCGACAACTTCCCCTCGCTCGATTGCAGCTAGAACATCTGGCGATTTCGAGATGCGGCGACAGGCATCCGGCAAGTCATCACGGCTGGTGCGCTGGGCTACAGTGAATCGTCCATTTGCTCGTGCCAGCGTCCGCACCAAAAGGTTCGTGATGACCTTGTGACTCACAGCTGTAATGCCAATACGTTTTCCTGCGGCTGCGAGCTCGGAAATCATTTCGCTTCCAATGTGGGTCTTGCCAGTTCCGGGAGGCCCCTGGATAGCGAGAAGACTATCATCTAAATCGAATGCCAAAGTCGTTGCCGGGTTTTTGATTCGGGGGTCGAGTGGCAAACGCAGTGTCTTTGTTCGAGGCGGATGTTGTGCAAGTAGGTCGATACGGGCTGATCTCGAGATCTGATTGCCATTCTCTAAGTCCGCCAGAAGCTGTTCTGCGAATCGAAGCATCGATTCTGGCATTGGTTCCGGTTGATAGCGTTCATGAAGGAAAACCGACTGAGGGTGGACGTCTACAGAATCGCCTCTCTTCCGGATATCGACAAAGCCATCCACCATGTCCAGTTCTGCGATCGTTCCTATCTCGTTGCCTTGGACCTCGTAAAGCGGATTGCTAACGCTCAGAGCACATTCCTGAGCTGGGAAAGCATATCGATGCGTCGGGTTCTTTGCTTTTGGTGGACCGGGAACTTCGCTGACGAACGTAAGGCCCGTCAATGCGGTACGCTCGGACAGTAGCTCTTCATGCTCGAGCTCGTGCATCCGAAAGAATTCCCACCAGTTGCTTTTGTCCTCTCGCCGGAAGTATTCCAGAAGATGAGCGAGACGCCACTTGATCTGATCCGTGTCATTCAAATTGTCGGGAGAGAGGCCAGAAGTCAAACGCTCAAAGAGCACTTGTGCCGGTGTAGGCCCATTGCTGTCTTCATTTTCGCCTTGCTCTTTCGCACCTTCCGAATGTGGACGAGTAATCTCAATTCCCGCTTTGATTCGATCAGCCCTGAGTTGCTCAAGCCAATTTCGAAGATACAGAGTCGACAGGCAGTCGTCCTCGTTATAGTCCTCCACTGATCTCTTGTGCTGGTCTGTAAGCTCTGATGTTAGTTCGAGCGCTAGAAATCGCTCAACTTCCATCAACGACTTTCTCGCTGATTCAAGGAGCTCTTGTCGCTGAAAAGAATAAAAAGGCTCCAATTGCTTGATGGAGTAACTTTCGATACTCGCTCGAATTGCCTGCCGGGTCACCGCATAAAGATCAACAAATCGATTCGAACGAAGCAGATCATCTACTTCATCTTCGCGTGTCAGGTGCTTCGTCATCAGCCGCTTGAGCGCAGACGGTTCGTAAGGAGCAAAGTGGTAAATGTGCATCGAGGGATACTGTTTTCGACGCTCGCCGACAAAGTCCATGAACTGCTCAAACGCAATCCGCTCCTCTCTAAAACTGAGTGACCAGTGGCTCCGATATTTTGGACTTCCAGATTCGACCGTGACGTATCCGAAGAGATATTCTAGCCCTTCACTGCCTGCCCTTGGATTGCCTTCAAGGTCGAAGAAGATGTCCCCAGCGTCTGGAGCAGGCAACAGCGACAGGCCGCGGTCTTTCACAACGTCATTGAACTCAAACTCGGGCTTACCTGATACTCGTCCCTTAAGTTGTATCTTCGCTTGCCGATGAATCTTGTTGTAGGATTCGATCGACCCTCGTTTGGGATAAGATGGCAACGCATTCTCTGCTCTGGCAAAGTGCGTCAGTGAACATACGCCTTGTTCACCAAGTTCGATCCGCTGAGATTTGGAAATTCCTGCTACAAAAGACAGGTGATCCGCGTCTCGCCATTCCTTGTTGCATCGAGGCAACCAATTGCAGTACTGGCAATGGTTGCAGGGCTCTGGGCTTCCGCTGATTCCAGTTTGAGTGGATAGATGGGAAGCGAACTCACGTTTTGCCATTCGATAGTACGCCATAAAGTCGTTGACCCGCAGCCTGTCGATCGAAAATGGCAGAGACGACACGTTATCTCGAGGCTTCACCACGTACATGAACTGGGGTTGAATTCCCTGGAACTTCGCGAGAATTTCAGTGTAAAGACAGAGTTGTATGACCGCAGCCGCTTTGGTTGTCTGGGATAGCTTTGTGTCTACCGCCTCGTACGACCAATCGCCAAACTCGCTTGCTTGCTCAACCCGAATCAGGAAGTCAGCAAATCCCCGCCAGGGTGAATCGATAAGACTTGCCTGTACGATGATGTCCACGCCTTCGCGCATGGCATTGGCAGTAAGCATACCATCAGTGTCTTCAAACTTTGGGATTTCTATCACAACCTTGCCTTGAGCTCGAAGGTAGTCAAGGTAGTTCTTCTCATGGCGATTCCCGAGTTCAACAAGCAGATCCAACGTGGGATCAGATCGGAACTCAGAACGGATTCGACTGTAGACCAATTCGCGATCCAGTTCAGCAGCATGCTTGCAGCCAAGGAAATTTGTCAAATCAGTCGCCGAAAATTGCAGCGAGCCACTATTATTCCTCATAGCGCGTTTCTCTTTTCCTGATCATGTACTTTCAAATGGGACAATCGACGGTGACGAAACCGACGGAGCCGGATCATAAAAACTCTATGCATAGAACTTGTACTCACGATGCCAAGCCAGATGCTGGGGCTCTGGCCAGAGATTTGTGTTGGATGGCAGAGCGATTTGCAAGCCATGAAAGTCTCGTAGCGACATCTGATCACGCGTATCTTCATCGAACGCCGAATGAGCGACGATGACTCGGTAGTCATCGTCTAGCGACCATAAACCTTGATCGAACATCCAATGTGCATTTTTGCAGAGTGCGATGCCATTCTTCGGATCGTTGTTACGGGACTCTGAAAACTGGTGGATGTGGGCTGCATCGATAATCGATGCTCCGTCAATGGTTGTAACTCGATAACCAGTTAGTGCGCAGGTGTAGTTGTATGCGGCTACGATATCCAATCGGAACCGAACGTCGCGTCCACTTTGATATGACGACTCAGTTTCGCAAACTGTGGAGCTGGTATTGGCCATGTCTGCGATCGAGATGTTCACAAGGCTAGCCAGAGCCACTTGCTCTGCTGGCTCGAAATAGGATCGAATCAAAACGCCACGTGCCATCGATCGGAATTCTGCCGACTCAGAGTAGCTAATGAAGTCTTCATTGATCTTTACGAACTGCGTTGTCTTTGGATCAAGAGATTCTGTTCCGTCTTTTGTGAAAGCGGACCAAACGCCATCTGATGACAGGTGATAGAACGGAAGGCGGATGTCCATCCGCTGAGTTCGGCGATGCGCGACAATGGTACCGAATTGGCTGAATCGAAACGCAAGCTCCGGTGTGAGCTTCAATAGTGGGCCCTGTAGATCGCCATTCTCGATCATTTCCAAAACAACCAGCAGCAACAGAGGTTTGTGCGGTGCCAATCCCTGCGATCGATAGACGCGGAGCTTTCCTAATGTAGCTAGCCATCGAGATTGCGAATCCACTTGTTGATGTCTCCTCCATTGACTGAATGCTGAGAAAACAACAAGTATAGCGAATTGGCGTTAGGCCGCTTTCCGCGAATAGTGCTTCAGCAGGCCTCCCAGCCGTTCTTTACAGCTGATGCTCGACAGTGGAATCGTTTCAGGTTCGGTTGACTGCTTTTTCGACTCCTTAGTGCGTTTAGCTTTTGCAGTCGGAAGTACGAGGTTCTCAAGCGACTGATGAGGCCTCTCCAGGTGATAATGCTCGCGGTACTCCGAGCAAAGATGATCGAAGTGGGCCTTCCCGAAGATGACGAAATGGTCGAGGCATTCTTGCTGTAGCGACTGGATGAATCGCTCGACGTATGCGTTGGTGTTTGGCGAGCGGAAGGCTGAGACTTTGACGTCACGCTTGCAAGCCGAGAAGGTCAAGTCAAACGACTTTGTGAATTTTGTATCGCGATCGTGCATCAAGAGTTTGCACGACAACTTCTCTTCTTTCAAATGTTGCTTGAACGCTTCGGCTTGCTCTAACACCCAGGATTCATCGGGATGGTAACTCGCAGGCGTGATGAAGACTCGGCGTGTTTCCAAGTGCAGAAAGACCAAGACAAACAGGTCGCGTAGGCCAGTCTTCGACACGACCTTCTTCGAATAGAAGTCGCACTGCCACATAGTTTTGGCGTGTCGCTTGATAAATTCATCCCATGTGCCAGGTCCGCGTTTCGGGCCGACGTCGTAGCCGTTTCGCTTGAGGATGTTTTTCACAGTATTGCGTGTCACCGACTCGATTCCTAGCTTCTTCAACTCGCCGAGAATCCGTGTGTAGCCCCACGAATTGTCCTTCGCCAACTTTAGGATTAGCTTCTCAATCTGTTCGGCCGTTCGCGGTCTGCCGACGTTCTTTCGGGTCTTGGCAACCTTGTCCGAAGCGTCGCGAATCCACCGCCGGATCGTTGATGGGTGGACGATCGTCGCCAACTCGTTAAGCGCAGCTCCTAAATTCTTTGCAAACCTGACCAAGCGATTCTTTTCGCGATGAGTTAGAATGAGTCGCTCGGGAAGTCGGCTCCGAAGGATCTGGTTTTCGGCCTTGAGGTAGCTCACCTGGCGGGCCAGTTCTTTGCTTGTTGAGCCGGCGATGACGAGCATGAGTGACGTATAGATGTTGCGAAAGCTGGCCATCGTCGAAACAGTGGATTTCCTGAGAAAAGCTTGGACGGAGCGGAATATTTGCACAGGGGTGCTAGGCTTTGAGATTAGTTCCCCGCTGTCCTGAATCAAGTTTTCCGACCGCCGTCACGTCACTAAACGCGTGACCATCGAGTTCTCAGTCGCCTGTAGTTGTCGCCAGAGTGGCGACCAAGACATCTGCGATTCCGCAGACCACACCTTCGCAGGTCATTTTTTCGTGAAGTGGTTTCGATCGTTGAAAAAGAATCGGAACAAACGAATCTCTGCTTAACCAAGCGATTGCCGCGTTAGCTGCGGCATCTCCAA
>JBEICB010000417.1:0-1888 GCA_040373655.1 Pirellula sp.
AGTAGAGTTTGCCGTTGGACACGGAGTAAGCGTCCATGCTGTCGCCTCGGAGGATTCCCACAAAGCAGTCCAGATAGAAACCGTCGTTGTCCCCTCGTACGAAGTGCCACGTACCTCGCCACCAACCCATGAAGATGCTCAAGAGAACCCAGCCTTCGCCCTGTTAGAAGGGCTTGTGCTCGACATGAAGGTTCTCGCGGAGGCCGATGTCAAAAAGGTTCAGAAGAGTCTCAGCCCACTGGTAAAAGCCTACGGAGATTGGATCAAGCAAGAGGAAGCAAAGATCGCTGACCCAAGCGAGGGTATTTCCGCATTTGGTGACGCTGGGCTTGTCGTGATCGACAACTGCAAGCAAACCCTCAAACGGATCGAAGAGGGACTGGCAATTCTGGGCGACAAAGACAACCGGGCCTTTGAGGCATTTTGCTTCATGAACAAAGCCATGTGGCTACAGCGCACGCACTCGATATTGGCCGAGCAAGTTCGTCGTGGAGAGCAACTGAACTTTGACAGCGATATCGACGTACCGAAGAACCGAAGTTGGCGTCCGTTTCAGATTGCCTTCATTCTAATCAACCTGCCGGGGATCACCCGATTAGACCACCCAGATCGAAGTGAGAGCGACCAAGCCCTTGCGGATCTGTTGTTCTTCCCAACCGGGGGTGGTAAGACGGAAGCCTACCTAGGGCTTGCCGCTTACACCATGTCGCTAAGACGGTTGCAAGGAACGGTCGCCGGGCGGGATGGAATGCAAGGTGTAACGGTACTGATGCGTTACACACTTCGATTGCTGACGATCCAGCAGTTCCAGAGAGCCACAGCGCTGATGTGCGCATGCGAATGGATTCGTCGAAAGGCTCTTGAATCGGGCGACTCCAAATGGGGTAAGACTCCCTTTCGTATCGGTCTGTGGGTAGGGCGTAAAACCACTCCGAACAAGATCGACGATGCCATCGAAGCAATCAATCAAGCCCGGGGCAATCAATTCATGATGGGGGGGAGCGGTAGTCCTTATCAATTAACCACATGCCCGTGGTGTGGAAGTAGTATCGAATTCGGAAAGCATTTAGAGGGGCATGCATATCCGAACAGCTACGCTCGGATTATCACCTATTGTGGTGACAAGTACGGAAACTGCCTCTTTAGCAAACGACAAGCAAGCAATGAAGGCTTGCCTATCGTCGTGGTCGACGAAGAAATCTACCGAAGACTTCCCTCGCTCTTGATTGCCACGGTCGATAAGTTCGCGCAAATGCCATGGAAAGGGGAGGTGCAAACACTCTTTGGTCAGGTGACAGGTTACTGCGAGAGGCATGGATTCAAAGCCCCGGAGATCGAAGATAGTTCTTCGCATCCGAAGACAAAGCTAGGACTCCCAGCGGTTTCCTCGCGGGAGCATCCGCTGCTGCGACCACCGGATTTGATCATCCAGGACGAATTGCATTTGATTAGCGGCCCTCTAGGATCGCTCGTGGGCCTTTATGAAACGGCTATCGATCGGATGTGCACCTGGGAAGTAAACGGCAAGCCGGTACGTCCGAAGGTCATTGCATCCACGGCAACGATCAAGAATGCAGACGTTCAGGTACGAAACCTGTTCTTCCGGACGGTCAATGTTTTTCCTCCCCCAGGATTGGATATCAAAGACAACTTCTTTTCGATCCAAAAGAAGCCCACCGAAAAAGACTTCGGACGCCGTTATCTTGGCATCATGGCTCCCGGGCGGCGACTCAAGGCTGCGCTCATTCGAGTCTACGTAGCGTACTTGTGTGCCGCACAGTCCATGTACGAGATTCAGGGGGAGAAAGTGGACCCCTGGATGACGTTGGTCGGTTACTTCAATTCCATGCGAGAGCTAGGCGGAATGCGGCGATTGGTCGACGATGCC